>NZ_JAKRFU010000024.1:0-75691 GCF_022347845.1 Pseudoalteromonas sp. McH1-42
CTCAAGTCCGACACCACACTCGGCTAAACATTAAAATTCAGGCATAAAAAAACCCAGCTAAAAAGCTGGGTTATAAAAAGTGGTACCAGTGGGCGGACTTGAACCGCCACGCCCGAAGGCAACGGATTTTGAATCCGTCATGTCTACCAATTCCATCACACTGGCATAATTTTTCTTTAATCTTCTAACCAAGAGAAAATAAAGAAAAACCACTTTGAGCTTAGGCTTTGTTTTATATGCCTTCGTCTCTATGCCCAGCATTATACAAATTGGCGGGAGGGTAGCAAGCATTTTTTACAAAACGTCGTTTAAGTGCTTGGTAAATGAACAGTCGCTTAAAACTAGTCGGGTTTTTTAGTGTTAGATTAAAAATCAGGTAGAATAAGTCATATTTCGGCTTTAATGAGTGAACTAAATGGCTTCGTTTCCCCGTGCGGGCTTAACCCGTCGTCTTGCATCTCTGATCTATGATGGTCTGGTTGTGATTGCATTTGCAATGCTATCCATGGTGGTTTTTTTATTGATAATTGAAGGCTTTATCTCTTTGGGCTGGATCTCACAAGGAAACCATGAAGACGTGTCAGCGCTGATCCAGGCCTCTCCTCTGTTGTCATTTTTCCGCGGATTTGTGCTGATTGCCGTATCTGTGCTGTTTTTTGCTTACTTTTGGGTTAAAAGCGGCCAAACCATTGGCATGCGCGCCTGGCGACTGAAAGTACAAACGCCAGATGGTGAGTTACTCGGCTGGCCAAGAGCTTGTGCACGGGCCTTATGTGCATTGCTGGGGCTGGGTAACCTGCTGGTATTGCTCGACTTTAAACACAAACGCGCTCTGCAAGATATGATTTGTGGCACTGAAGTCGTGGTGCTGAGCAAAGAAGAGAACAAACGTATTTACGACAGCCTGGATTAAAAAGGCCATAGCATTGCAACAAAAAAGCCTGACTCAGTCAGGCTTTTTTGTTTTCATCCTCTTTCTTACCCGCGTTGGCGGTTAAGAAGATAAAACGCTGTGGCGGTAAATAAGACGCTGGGCATCACAGCTCCCACGACCGGCGGGATCTGATACACCATAACGATTGGACCAAAAATCTCGTTACTCAGGTGGAAGATAAGCCCGGTGATCACCCCCATGATAATACGCGCGCCCATACTCACAGAACGTAGTGGCCCAAAGATAAAAGACAGGGCTACCAGCAGCATTACTGCAATCGTCACCGGTTGCATCACTTTGCGCCACAACGCCAGTTCATAGTTACTGGTGTCCTGCTCATTTTGCTTCAAATACTGCAAATACGACCACAATCCAGAGAAAGACAATGCGTCTGGTTCTACCGAAGCCACGTCCAGTCGGTCCAGCGTCAGCTGTGATGCATAATTAAGTGTCTGAGCGTATTGCGTAGTGATCTGTTGCTCTTCAATGGTCACTTCCTCAATGGCTTTAAGCTGCCAACCATCATCAGTTGCAGTACCTGACTTAGCGCGGGTGATTTTCAGCAGGTTAAGATCATCATCGAAATGATAAATATTGATATTTTGCAGATTGCCGGATTTTTCGATGTTGGCAATATTAATAAAATTACTGCCATCTTTGGCCCACACGCCCTGCTGCGCCTCAAACACCTCACCACCATTAATGGCCTGATTACGCAGTTGTTTAGCCGTTTTTTCGGCCTGTGGCGCGCCCCACTCACCCAATGCCATCATGCATAATGCCAGCACAATTGCCGATTTCATCACCGACCCAATGATCTGTAATCGCGACATCCCCGCAGCCTGCATCACCACTAATTCGCTGCTCGAAGCCAAAGCCCCAAGCCCGGTCAGGCCACCAATCAGCGCCGCCATTGGAAAGAACACCACAATATCACTGGGCATGCTGTAAAGCGTGAACAACAACGCATCCATGACATCATAGGTGCCACGACCCACAGAGCGTAACTGTTCAATAAACTTGATTAAGGTATTGATCCCCACAAACACCAACAAGGCAAAGCCTGTGGTTTGTAAAATGCTGCGCCCGAGATACCAATCCAGGGTTTTCATCATTGTTGTGGCTCCCGTTTTAACAGCATAGCGCGCACCCAAACACCAAAAGGCCGCCCTTTGGCTATCAGGTAAGCACCAATAAATAACACACACAAGTGGATCCACCACAAGCCAACCGAGGTTGGTACCTTACCTTCGGCGACCAGATATTTACCCGCATTGAGCATGATAAAGTAACCCAGATAGATACAAATCGCCGGAACCAGTTTGGCAAACTTACCCTGTCTGGGGTTCACCACACTCAGCGGAACCGCCAGTAAGGTCAGCAAAATAATAGAAATTGGTACAGATAAACGTAGCTGGAACTGGGCAATGGCCTCGGGTGTGCCCATTTGCAGCAGGCTGGACGAGGGCAAGTCTTCAAGCTTACGACGTCGCTGTTCAATTTCCTGCTCACGGATCTGCACCTGGTAGCTGCTAAACTCAGTTTTGTTCAGCGCCTGACTGAAACCGTCGGTTTCGAATCGTTTTCCCTCACTGAGCACCAGCTGCTGCTCACCGGTTCCCTCTTCAACAACCCGGCCATTCTGAGCAAACACGATACGTGCAGCCTGATTTGAATCGCGATCGGGTAACTGAGCAACAAACACTCGATGTAGCTCTTTGCCCTGATCACTGGTGTTGTGGACAAATACCACCGCCTTTTCATTGCCCGTTTGCTGGAAGCGCCCGGCCCGGATCTGACTGAGCCCGGATTCTGCATTGGCTTGTTCGCGCAGCTGATTTTCTTTTTCACCAGCCCAGGGCGCCAGATATAAGCTCAGCACAGCAGCCATCAACGCAATCACAAAACTGGACACCAAAGTCACGCGCACGACATACCATTCACTGACGCCGCACGCTTTAAGCACTGTCATTTCGCTGTCAGCATAGACCCGACTATAGGCGAGGATAATGCCCAAAAATAAGCTTAATGGCAGGATATATACCGCCAGCTTAGGTAAGTTTAGGGCCAGAAAAGACATAACAAGTTTTCCCGGAATGCTGCCACCTGAGGCCTCAGCCAATATCCGGACAAACTTCTGCGAGATGAAGATGGTCATAAGGGTCATAAAAACGGCGACCTGAGATTTTAATATCTCAGCAGTCAGATATCGAAAAATAAGCAATGTCCGCCCCTATAAAACGTCTCATTTCACTGGAATAGTAGGAAATTTTGAGTAAACTGGTTATTTTAATCACTTTATTATATGCCATCGGATCCAAATATCCTACTAAAGCAACAGGCTAAAGCGCCAAATGCACGCGTCAGTTAGCCGTTTTTTAGTTCAGCACCTAGAAATGGAGTGGCTGAGGCATAAAAAGTTCAAAAAAGACAGCACATTGACTCAGGAGTCGCAATGGAATTCAGCGTAAAAAGTGGTAGCCCAGAAAAACAACGCAGTGCGTGTATTGTTGTCGGCGTATACGAACCACGCCGCCTTTCACCCGTAGGGGAGCAGCTGGATAAAATCAGCGAAGGGTATATTTCTAATCTGCTGCGCCGCGGAGACCTAGAAGGTAAACCCGGCCAGGTGCTTTTACTTCACCATGTACCAAACGTATTGAGTGAACGTGTGCTACTTGTGGGCTGTGGTAAAGAGCGTGAGCTAGACGACAAACAATACAAACAGATCATCGCCAAAACCATCAGCACCTTAAATGACACAGGTTCAATGGAAGCCGTTTGCTTTCTGACTGAACAGCACGTTAAAGGACGCGATACTTACTGGAAAGTTCGCCAGGCCGTCGAAACCACTCAGGACAGCCTTTACACCTTTAATCAGCTGAAAAGCAAAAAGAGCGAAGCACGTCGTCCACTACGTAAAATTGTTTTTAACGTACCAACACGCCGTGAATTGCCAATTGGCGAAAGCGCCATCGAGCATGGACTGGCCATCGCAGCTGGTGCCACTTTATGTAAAGACGTGGCAAACATGCCACCAAACATTTGCAATCCTCGCTACTTAGGTGAGCAGGCTCAGGCATTAGCCGATGAATTCGACAACGTCACGGTTAATCTGGTTGGCGAAAAGGAAATGGAAGAGCTGGGTATGCACTCATATCTGGCAGTTGGTCGCGGTAGTGACAATGAATCCGTGATGTCGGTGATCCACTATAACGGTGCCCCGCAAAAGCAAGCGCCTATCGTGTTCGTTGGTAAAGGCCTGACATTTGATTCTGGCGGTATTTCTATCAAGCCAGGCGAAGGCATGGACGAGATGAAATACGACATGGGTGGCGCCGCCGGCGTACTGGGCCTGATGCGCGCCGTCGTGCAAATGCAGCTGCCACTGAATGTCATCGGCGTGCTGGCTGGCTGTGAAAACATGCCGAGCAGCAATGCTTATCGCCCGGGTGACATCCTGACCACTATGTCTGGTCAGACGGTTGAAGTACTCAATACCGACGCAGAAGGCCGACTGGTCCTGTGTGATGCATTAACCTATGTTGAAGCGTTTGAGCCAGAAGTGGTCGTTGACGTGGCAACCCTGACGGGTGCGTGTATTATCGCCCTGGGCCATCATGCAACCGGTTTGTTGTCGAACCACAATCCGCTGGCGCATGACTTACTTAAAGCGTCTGAGCAAAGTGGTGACCGCGCATGGCAACTACCATTGTGGGATGACTATCAGGAACAACTGAAGAGCCCGTTTGCCGACTTCACCAACCTGGGTGGCCGCCCTGCCGGGACGATTACCGCCGCCTGCTTCTTGTCTAAATTCACCAAGAAGTACAACTGGGCACACCTGGACATCGCAGGAACAGCCTGGCGCAGTGGTGCCAACAAAGGTGCAACCGGTCGTCCGGTCCCTATGTTAATGCAATACCTGCTTAACCGCGTGGACGTGACTGAGCAACCTCAGGACTAATTCATGCTGTGACAGCCGATGTCACGCACCACGTTGATTGATGATAGCCGTATTCTGTGTCAGAATGCGGCTTTATTTTGAACGCTGTGTCATTTACAGGCTTTCCCCTTATGGCAAGGCGTTTCGCTAGCTAGAAAACCACATGTCATGACCATCAACGCACGCTTTTTTGTATTAAAGCAGGACAATGAGCCGGGCAAGCCAGTGCCGGCTCATTTTGATCTCGCCGCACGCAGCGCCGCAAAGCTGTACCGCGCCGGACAACGTGTCTTTATTTACGTAGACAGCGTTGAAGATGCCCATGCGGTTGACGAGCACTTGTGGTGTTTTGAGGCCGACAGCTTTGTGCCTCACAACCTGCAAGGCGAAGGCCCCAAAGGGGGCGCACCGGTCGAGATCGGCCAGATGCCACCTGTTGGCAGACGCACCATTTTAATTAATCTGGCACAACAGCTGCCAGATTTTGTGCGCCGATTCGACAAGATCTACGATTTTGTGCCGGTTGAAAGCAATGCCAAACACGCGGCACGCCAGCGGTTCATGCAACTGCGTCAGCTCGGCGCTGAAATTTCAACCAAAGAAATTGACAACTAAAGTATTTTTTAAGGTTCTGTGTAATGGATAAAACCTATAATCCGCAAGATATCGAACAGTCTTTGTACCAAGGCTGGGAAGAGAATGGCTACTTTAAGCCATCAGGTCAGGGCGATGCCTATTCGATCATGATCCCACCACCGAATGTCACGGGTAGCCTACACATGGGCCACGCCTTCCAGGACACCATCATGGACACCCTGATCCGCTACCAGCGTATGCAGGGCAAAAATACTTTATGGCAGGTGGGAACAGACCACGCAGGTATCGCAACCCAAATGGTTGTTGAGCGTAAACTGGCCGCTGAAGAAAGCAAAACCCGTCACGACCTGGGCCGCGAAGAATTTATCAACCGTATCTGGCAGTGGAAAAACGAGTCGGGTGGTACCATTACAAAACAGCTTCGTCGCCTGGGTGCATCGGTAGACTGGGATCGTGAGCGCTTTACTATGGACGACGGCCTGTCTGAAGCAGTGAAAGAAGTCTTTGTCCGTTTATATAAAGACGACCTGATCTACCGCGGTAAGCGCCTGGTTAACTGGGATCCGAAACTGCACACCGCGATTTCTGATCTGGAAGTAGAAAACAAAGACAAGCAGGGCCACATGTGGAACCTGCGTTACCCGCTGGCTGATGGTGTAAAAACCAAAGACGGCAAAGACTACATTGTAGTGGCAACAACGCGTCCGGAAACCATGCTGGGCGACACCGGTGTGGCAGTCAACCCGGATGATGAGCGTTATCAGGACCTGATCGGCAAAGAGATCTTATTGCCAATCGTCAACCGTCGTATCCCAATCGTTGCCGACGAGCACGCAGACATGGAAAAAGGCACTGGCTGTGTGAAGATCACACCAGCGCACGACTTCAACGATAACGAAGTCGGTAAGCGTCATCAGCTGCCCATGATCAACGTCTTCAACAAAGATGCGGCGATTTTGAGCGAAGGCGAAACCTTCACCTTTGATGGCAAGCCACTGGAGCTGGATGCGCCATTGCCTGAGCGCTTCCATGGTCTTGACCGTTTCGATGCCCGCAAACTGATTGTTGATGAGTTTGAACAAGCTGGCCTGCTGGAAAAAATCGACGACCACAGCCTGACTGTCCCTTACGGTGACCGCTCTGGTGTGGTCATTGAGCCACTTTTGACTGACCAATGGTATGTACGCGTTGCACCACTGGCTGAGCCGGCAATCAAAGCCGTAGAAGACGGTGACATCCAGTTCGTGCCTAAACAGTACGAAAACATGTACTTCTCCTGGATGCGCGATATTCAGGACTGGTGTATTTCTCGTCAGCTATGGTGGGGACACCGTATCCCGGCCTGGTACGACAACGAAGGTAATGTTTACGTTGGACGCGATGAAGCCGAAGTACGCCGCGACAACAACCTGGCAGACGATGTCGTTCTGAGCCAGGACGATGATGTACTGGATACCTGGTTCTCTTCTGCGCTGTGGACCTTCTCAACCCAAGGCTGGCCAGAAAATACTGACGATCTGAAGATGTTCCATCCGTCAGACACGCTGGTGACTGGTTTCGACATCATTTTCTTCTGGGTTGCCCGTATGATCATGATGACACTGCACTTTGTGAAAGACGACCAAGGCAAGCCTCAGGTGCCATTTAAAACCGTTTACGTGACCGGTCTGATCCGTGACGAAAATGGCGACAAGATGTCTAAGTCCAAAGGTAATGTGCTGGATCCGCTGGATATGATCGATGGTATCGATCTGGAAAGCCTGGTTCAGAAGCGTACCGGCAACATGATGCAGCCGCAGCTGGCCGCAAAGATTGAAAAGAACACCCGTAAAACTTTTGCTGATGGCATTGAAGCACACGGCACCGATGCACTGCGCTTTACCCTGGCTGCCATGGCCTCAACCGGTCGTGATATCAACTGGGATATGAACCGTCTGGAAGGGTATCGTAACTTCTGTAACAAGCTATGGAACGCCAGCCGTTACGTGCTGATGAACACCGAAGAGCAGGATTGTGGTTTCAACGGTGGCGAGATGCAGGTGTCTCTGGCAGATCGCTGGATTTTGGGTCAGTTCCAGAACACAGTGAAAACCTTCACTGAGCACCTGGACAACTACCGCTTTGACCTGGCCGCGAACACCATTTACGAGTTCACCTGGAACCAGTTCTGTGACTGGTACCTGGAGCTGACTAAGCCAATTCTGTTCAAGGGCAACGAAGCGCAACAACGTGGTACACGTCACACCCTGATCACGGTTCTGGAAGGCCTGCTGCGTCTGATGCACCCGCTGATGCCTTATATCACAGAAACCATCTGGCAGCGTGTTGCACCTCTGGCTGGTATCGAAGCAAACACCATCATGCTGCAGCGCTTCCCACAGTTTGATGCCGAACAGGTAGATACACAAGCAATGGAAGACCTGGAGTGGGTTAAGCAGTTCATTCTGGCTATCCGTAACATTCGCGGTGAGATGGACATCAGTCCAAGCAAACCACTTAGCGTGTTGCTGGCCAATGTGTCTGAGCAGGATCAACGCCGTCTTGACGACAACCAGGCGTTCCTGAGCTCACTGGCTAAACTGGAAGACATCAAGGTACTGGCAAGCAAAGACGATGCCCCGGCGTCCGCTACCGCCTTTATTGGCGACCTTGAGATCATGATCCCTATGGCGGGTCTGATTGATGTCGAAGCCGAAATGGCCCGTATCGCCAAGCAGCTGGAAAAAGCAGAAAAAGGCCTGGCACAGGTTGAGAAAAAGCTGGCAAACGAGAAGTTCGTCAACAACGCCCCTGCTGCGGTACTCGATAAAGAAAAGGCCAAGCTGGCCGAGTACAGCGACGCCAAAGCTAAGTTGCTTGAGCAAAAAGCCAAAATCGAAAGCCTGTAAGCTTTTAGCCAGAGTCAGTTATCTGGCTCAGAGTTAAGTATAAAAAAGAAGCCGCTAAGCGGCTTCTTTTTTACAACCCATAGTGCGTGCTACTTACGTAATCATATCGGCTCACGGCTCTGAAGAGGTCGAAAAACGCGCTAACACCTGATATAGATTATTCATATCTATAGGCTTGCCAACATGCGCCACAAATCCCTGTGCCAAATACCCTTTCACATCTTCTGTCATCACATTCGCAGTCAGTGCAATAACAGGCATGTCCGCATGACTCTTTCTAATTTGACGCTGCGCTTCGTTGCCATCCATTTCTGGCATGTGAATATCCATCAGTATTAAATCAAAGTGAGTATGCATTACCGCGTCGACAGCCTGAGTGCCATTTTCGACAATTGTCAGTGCTGCCTGTGTACTTTTTAAAATTGCCTTGATCAACATTTGGTTAATCTTATTATCCTCGGCAACTAAAATGTGTTTCCCCGTCAAATCTGGCGGCGATAACGATTCACTTTTTTGGCCACTCGATTTAAGTACTGTTTTCTCCAGGGGTAATACAACCTTAATTTGGGTGCCCTCTCCCACTTTACTGATTAAATCCAAAGAGCCATTCATTAACTTAACAAGGCTCAGCGTAATAGACATCCCTAAACCTGTTCCACCATATTTTCGTGTAGTTGAACTATCTGCTTGAGAGAAACGCTCAAAAATCCGCTGCTGAGCTTCTACGCTCATCCCTATCCCTGAATCAATCACATCAATACAGAGCGCCTGTTGGTTATTCTGCTCTGTGCAGCTCACAATCACTTTAACACAGCCCTGATCCGTAAATTTCACCGCATTAGAGATAAGATTGAGCAACACCTGTTTGACTCTGACAAGATCGCCCAGCCAGCCGTCTGTAAATGACGGCTCAATGGTCACAATCAATTCAATGCCTTTTTTACTTACAATACTATCCAGGTCATACTTCACTGAATCCAACACATCAATCAACGAAAAAGGTATCTGCTCCAGCGTTAACTGATTAGACTCAATTTTAGAATAATCCAGAATATCATTGATAACTGTCAGCAAGCTTTGAGCCGAAAAAGCCGCATTGTCCAAGATAACTTTTAAATCAGGTTCCAACCTGGCTTGATGAAGCAATTGCAGCCCGCCCAATATGGCGTTCATCGGCGTCCGGATCTCATGGCTCATATTGGCAAGAAAATCACTTTTAGCTTTAGCTGCGTTTTCCGCTTCTTGCTTAGCCTTAATCATGGTTTTCATGGCAGTCACTTTTTCAGTGATATCATAGTTAACACCAATGACCTTAACGGCCTGATTTTGCTCATTTCGGATCACCTCAGCTGTCGCTTTCATGGTTCTTACCCGCCCATCGGGATGGACCACTCTAAACTCAGTATCGTAGTAACCTGTTCCTGCGATTGCCGATTCAAGTAAAGCTCTAGCTGAGGCAATATCGTCAGGGTGAACACTATTCTCCCAGGCTTCATAAGCACCTGAGAATGTCTCTTCCGAGATACCATACAACCTATACATCCAGTCATCCCATACCAGTGCATTGGTCAGCAAATCCCACTCCCATACACCTATCCCGGCAGAATCATTCGCTAATTGCATTCTAAATGCACTGACATCTGCCTTTTCCTTAGCTGCACGAATTTGCTCTTCCACTTCTTTTTGTTTTGAAATGTCCTGAACAATGGACCAGATAAAACCCTGTCCAGTGACATCGGTTATCAGGATACCTGATAACAATACGGGATAGGTGTGCCCTAGCTTATGAATATACTCTTTCTGATATGGGCCATAACGCCCCGTTTCTGCCATGTCAGCAAGTTGCTTAGCTTCTTGATCTGCATATTTCTTTGGCGTGAGTTGCCAGTAATCCATCTGATTTAGTTCATCAATACCGTACCCCGTAAAACGACTAAATTCTGCGTTGATATAATCGAACCGGCCATCTTCCAGATAGTTAATGGCGATACCAATCGGTGCAAGATCAACAAACTCCGCAAACTTTTGCCTTTCTTGTTCGAGCAAAGTTTCAATCTGCATACTGGCCCCGCCCAATGTATGCATACGGACTTCAAGATCAGAGACAAATGCCAGCAAAGACTTCTTAGCGCCATGTTCAACCAAATGTCCACGAACCCTGACAGGAATACGCGCGCCAGTTTTATGCTGATGTTGAGTTTCGAAATCGATGTGCTTGTTACTCTGCACCCTCAGCCAAAACTCAGCCCAGATTTTTGGCGTGAAACTGGGGTTACACTCCCAAATGTGCGATCCAATCAGTTCACCTTTTGCATAACCCAGTTTTTTACTTGCAGCACTATTGAGATACAGGATTTCAGAGTCAGAACTTATCCATAAGATTTCATCGGTCGCATACTCCATTGACAACTTCAGAAACTGGAGCAACTCAGTTTCACTCATACTGCGCGGAAACTGCGCGGGTTCAGCATCTAATTGTGGTGTTCCGTCCAAAATATTTACATCCGGTAATTTAGCCATACTGAAGTCGTAGAAGTGTTCATGCTAATAATGTAGGCGAAAAAAAACGGATGATAAAGCCAGAGTGTTTTTGCATTGGCTAGATCAGCCAGGTGCAGTTCCAGCATCCTCATTTGCGATTGCAGTAAAAATCCACACCAACTAGTCAAAACAAACAAAAAAACAAATAAAAAACCCCATTATAAAAACAAAATGCAACCTTGCATTTTCAAATGTGACAATATAGGGTACATAAAACAACAGGTACAAATGTAAATAAGAAGAAACTAATTTATGATAAGAACTAAGCTCACAATACTGGCAGCCTGTATTGCTGCTACCCACAGCTTAGCCGTCTCGGCTAACGACTATCCACTAATGCCTGGCGATCCGCTGGTCTCTCATCAGTGGCATTTGCAAAATACAGGTCAGGCAGCATTCTCTGACAGAGGTGGTAAAGCCGGTGAAGACATGAACTTGTCACTAACCCATGCGCTGGGCATTTTGGGCACAGGTGTGACAGCCGCGGTGATCGATGGCGCCGTAGAGCTAACCCACCCGGATCTGCGCGACAACGTGCGCCCTGGTTCATGGAACTTTACCACTGATACACCGGATCTGGTCCCTGGTGGCCCCACAGATCGTCACGGCACGTCGGTTGCCGGGATCATTGCTGCCAGTGCCTTTAACGGCATTGGTGGACGAGGTATCGCACCACGCGCCGGTATTGTGGGCTTTAACCTGATCTCATCAGGCAACTACAATACCGCGAACTGGCTACAATCGCACGGCATGTACTCAGATGGCTATAATAAACATTCTTTTGATTTTCCGAGAATTTTTAACCAAAGCTATGGCCGCACTATGTCTGCACCAGACAGCTTTGACTACACAGTCGATCCCTGGCTGAAAACCTATGAAGATGCCCAGGAAGAGATCACTCGTACCACCCATGGTGGACGTGGTGCCCTGTTCGTCAAATCTGCGGGTAATGGCTACGCCAGACAAACTTTTACAGATCCTCGTTTTGGCTCCGGCTATCTGCGCTTTGAAAACAACAACCATGGCCTGCCTTTACAGAACGTCAACCTGGAGCAAATGGATACCTCATTTTGGAATATGGTTGTGTCGGCCTACAACGCCGATGGCCAGTTGTCTTCATACTCCACCGTTGGTTCGGCAGTATTCGTATCAGCCACGGGCGGTCAATATGGTGTCTATACCCCGGCAATGGTCACGACCGATCTGACCGGCTGTGATGCTGGCTACAACCCGGCTTATGGTCGCAATGACTTACATGGTGGCCATCCATTAGATCCGAACTGTGATTATGGCGCGCGCTTCAACGGGACGTCTTCGGCGGCCCCAAGCGCCGCGGGTGCCATTGCCCTGATCATGTCTGCCAACCCGGCATTGAGCTGGCAAGATGTGCGTCACATACTGGCCAGCACCGCCAGACAAATCGATCCGGATAACGCCGGTGTGGCACTGTCGTTTGAAACTGCGCAAGGTGACACGGTCAGCTATCAGGCCATTGACGCCTGGCAAACCAACGCTGCAGGCTATGCCTTCCATAACTTCTATGGCTTCGGTGCAGTAGACGTTGACGCAGCCGTCAACATGGCGCGCTTCTATGACCAACAGCTGGGTCAGTTCACACAAACTGAACGCTTTGCAGTGACAGCCAACAGTGCCATTCCAGATGGCGATATCAACGGTGTATCAAGCACTTATCAGTCAACAGAAGTGATGACAGTCGATGCCATTCAGGTACGTGTTAACATCGACCACACCAGCACAAGAGATTTAGCCATTGAACTGATTTCTCCATCAGGTACGCGCAGTGTGATCATGACACCACGCACAGGCACCATCCTGGGACAAAACGGCATGGAAAATACACAAATGCTGACACATCACTTCTATGGTGAGCAGGCACAAGGTGAATGGACCCTGCGTGTCATCGATACAGCAGCTCAGGACGAATTCTATGTTTTCGACCCGCGTGCAGCTGGTGCGCCCAACGTCAACATGGTGCACAGAAACAATTCAGACAATGGCCTGCTGAAGTCGTGGGACATTCGCTTCATCGGTCGTAAATAAGGAGTACTGACATGAAAAAATACTTACTCACCACCGCATTACTTGCCTGCGGAATTTCAACTGCCAGTGCATCCAGTAACGAAGTGTATGAAGCACAACCGCTCAGTGCGACACTCAGCCATAGCGTGACGCTCAATGGAAAAAGTTATTTGTCTGCCAGTGAGCACCTGCTAACAGGTGTAGCAATCACAGATGCGAAAACCGGCACCACCTACATTTTAACCGGTGAAGTGGTTGCAGAACTGGAGCCGCTCATCAATGCACAGGAATTTGCTGCGGCACATAACCTGGAACTGGTTTATGTCCGGGCCAATCGTGCCATCTTCGCAGCACAACCTGGTACAGAGCTCAGTGCCTTTAAAGCCCATATCGAGGGCCTGGCAGGGGTGACCAGCACCCAATTTGGTATTGATATCGAGGGCCTGGAGTCAGAGTAGCGGGTATACAAACCCAGCACTCAGGTGCTGGGTAGCTCTTCTGAGCAGCCATAGTCTCAGCGCATGTTCATCACATGCGCCCATCCCAATCACTTAACTTTTTGTTCGCCCAGCCAGTTAATTCGATACAGGTCCCGTCTTCTGTCCAGATAGTTTCTGACGGAGCCCTCGTGACGCAACTCGTGTAACTTCTCCAGATCCAAATCGACTATCAGAGTCATCTCTGTGTTGGGGGTGGTTTCGGCCATAGTGGCATCGTGAGGAAATGCAAAATCTGAGGGCGAGAACACCGCAGACTGGGCGTACTGGATATCTGCGCCATCGACCTTAGGTAAGTTACCCACACTGCCTGCCGTCACCACATAGCATTCGTTTTCTATGGCGCGGGCTTGGGCACAACAGCGTACCCGCAAATAAGCATTTTTGGTATCTGTCCAGAAGGGGACAAACAAGATCTGCATGCCCTGCTCTGAGAGTAACCGCCCCAGTTCAGGGAATTCCACGTCATAACAAATGAGGATGCCAATTTTGCCAAAATCGGTGTCAAACACGTTCAGACTGTCGCCACCTTGCATGATCCAGGCACTTTTTTCATAGGGAGTCGGGTGGATCTTGGTTTGCGATTCAATGGTGCCATCACGACGGCAGAAATAGGACACATTGTAGAGGGCTTTGTCTTCAATCACCGGGATGGAGCCGGCGATAATATTAATGTTATAACTCACCGCCAGATGCGAAATCGCCTCCACCACTTCTGTCGAGAACTCAGCCAGCGCTTTGATTGAATCCAGTGAGTTTTCGTGCGCTTCAATGCCCATCAGAGGCGCATTAAAAAGCTCAGGTAACAGCGCCAGATCACATTGATAATCAGCCAGGGCATCGATAAAAAACTCCACATGCTGTGTCAGCTCTTCCACGGAATGCAGTGGCCGCATTTGCCATTGCACACAGCCTACCCGGGCCGACTTCTTCACCGCACCAAACAGCGGCACTTCATTGCGTTCATAGTAAAGATTAGTCCATTCCAGCAAAGTGGCGTAGCCTTTTGATTCTTTGTCTTCAGGCAGGTATTTGTTGAGCACCCGTTTGACCTCAAAATCATTGGACAGTTGAAAGCTCAAAATGGGGTCGTAAATTTCTTTCTTTTTGACCAGTTCAATATACTTCTGTGGCGACATCTCACTGGCATGGTGCTGATAGTTGGGAATACGCCCGCCTGCCACAATCGATTTAAGATTGAGACTCTGGCAGAGCTCTTTTCTGGCTTCATATAACCGCCGCCCCAGGCGCATGCCCTGGTAATCGGGATGCACAAAGACTTCTGCGCCGTACAACACGTCACCGAGTGGGTCATGGGTGGTCAGATAGGCATCGCCGGTGATCTCCTCATAGGTGTGATGATCGCCAAACTTGTCGTAATCCACAATCAATGAGAATGCAGCAGCGACGACTTTACCATGGTCCTCAATACAGATCTGGCCTTCTGGAAAACTAGAGAGCTGAGCCTTAAATTGTTTTTCTGAAGGAGCCCCGCCTAAGTCTGGATAGACAATGGCCATGACCTCTTTAAGGTCCTTGTAGTCATCAGCCTCCAGGCTACGCAGATTGAGTTTATGTTCAAAGTTCTCCGTTAAATTACCGTCGCTCATTGTGGCTCCTGCTTTGCAATATTCACTGTTTACGGTGTTATACGACCACCTTAATTAAAGATAGTCGCTGCAAAATAAGCGCACAAATTGGCGCAGCAAAGATGAGCGTGTTCTGGTTTACTCAGCACGGGCCAGCCAGTGCATCACATTCAGTAAAAATCCCTCGTTGTGCTCGGCACCGGGAGACGCCAGACCATATTTTTTGCCACTTTTGCTATCAACCTGAGAGGAGAACATCATGCCTTCTGCAAATATCGCAACGCGGCCTTTCCCAAACTCGAATACGGCGCCCTGGCTCCAGCCTGCGACATCCACACGAGGACTGTCGGCTGTGATCTGAAAGGGGATCTCTGGTGTCACCGCTATCTTACCTGGGCCAAGCGTCAGTAACGAAACAGCACCTTGTGGTACTTTGAATGCCGACCCGCCAAAGGAGCGCACCTGCTCGATTTGACCTGTTGATTGCTCTGCCGCGGCTGATGCAACCCCACCAACCGCACTTGTTACGCCAAACCCGGTCATAGACACCGCGCCGGGCAAGGTTCTCAGTGCGGGCACCACAGCCAGTGTGATGGCATGTTGTGCGAGGGTATTATCAGCGGTGCTAAACTGCGCTTCGCCCACATGGCCATGACTGAACTCAACACCCAGCGCTGTCGTCAGATTATCGATCACGCGAGGAAACGGTGTATGATCTGCCACTAAAAACAGCGATCCGCCCTGCTCTATCCAGCTAATGACGGCGCTCACCTCTTTTGCTGTAAACGCCTGACCAAAGGGGGGACTCCAGTCTGTGCGGTGACGGTCCAGCGCATTGGCTATGACAAGGATATCGGCCTGGTTTAAGTGTGTCGTACTGAAAGGCTGACTGCGGGCTTTCACAGTATACCCATCACTTTGCAATACCTGAGTGAAGGCCCGATAGCGGCCATGCATAGTCAGAAAGTTATGGTGTGCCTCATCAAACAACACCAATGGGCTATTATCTGCTGAGAAACGCTGTTCAGTATTTTGGGGTGTGAAGTCCGGGTCGCCCTGCTGGGTACTGTCAGTACAGGCAATCATGCCCAATCCAACGCTCACGGTGAACATGCCCGCTGTCAGCGCTTTGGCTAGCCAAGTCATTGTGTGCTGTCCTTACTTTTCCATCATGCATTGGCAAGTATTAACAAAGATCCGGCGACTTACCAGAAAAGAACAGCCAGAGCTTCTGCTCGCTTAATGCAGACAACACGTCAGGCGAGCAGATAAGTTAACTCAGTGACCGCAACGATTATCGAATCCCGATACTCTCACGGATCTTGGCCATTTGCTCCTGCAAGCTGTGCTGAATGTCACGTACCTGCTGGTTAGAGCCATTCACCTGCTGCTTCATCGTGGCCATTGCGCTACTGAAGTTATCAACCAATGTACTTTGCTGCTGTGCCAGTTCCATGGCATGCTCAGCAACCTGACTGGCACTTTGCGCGCGCTCCGCGACGCCTTCAGAGTTCCCCTTTAACTCCTGAGCATGCTCGGTCTGTTGCTGCGCTTCATCAGCCAGTGCGCTGATCTGTGAAGACACTTTGCTTGAGTTATCGCTGAGAATATTCAGTTGTTCATTGATGTCAGAGAGTGAATCCTGCGTTTGTTGCGCCAGCTTACGTACCTCATCGGCCACCACAGCAAACCCGCGTCCATGTTCACCCGCACGCGCAGATTCAATGGCGGCGTTCAGCGCCAGCAAATTGGTTTGTTCCGCAATGGTGCGGATCATTTCGATCACTTTGCCCACATCGGCAACGCCATTGAGTAGCTCATTAAGGCTGGACAAGCCTTGCTCAACCCGTTGTTGTGTGCTGGAACTTGCGCTTAGCATCGATTCAGCGTAACCGACACTCTGTTTCATCGCAGAGAAAGTTTCACCCGCATTATCTGATACCTGTTGGTTGATTTCGCTGGCTTCCAGACCCAGCGCTTTAATCTCATCCAGCTGGTCCTGGTTTTGCTCCACCTGTGTTGAGGTGGTCTCAGCCAGTTCGCTGATACTGGCCAGGTTGGTGTTCATATCCTGCATAAAGTCATTGATCACCGCCAGCATTTGCTCTCGCTCCTCGGCTTCACCGCGCTGACGTTCAATCAGTTGGTTAAAGTAACTGGCGATTTCACCGATTTCGGTATTGGCATTCTGGCTGTCGATATTTTTCAGCTCATTGCTCTCTATCAGGAACGCAAAACCATTACGTAACTGGCGCAGTGGCGTCAGTACCTGGCTAAACTGGACGATGTAAACGGCAATGGCCAATAGCACCAGCAAGCCGATCGCCACACCAAAGATAGTAAACACGTTTTTCTTCAGTGAATTCTGCTCGGCTTGTAGTGCTACTTCCGCACTCAGTACCAGTGCCGAAATGTCCTTAATATCACCTCTTAATTGCGCCATCCCCTGCTGGCGCTGCTCGGCCTGGGCCAGGGTATTTTCCAGATCGCGACTAAACCGTTTGGGCCAGCTGATTAGCTCAGCCTTAATCTCTAAAGCCAGATCTTCAGCTTCCGCACCCAGGAACAGCTCATCTTCATCAATTTCACTCATTACGCCCAGATTGCCAAGGCGATCGATTTGTTGCGCCAGATCCTGAAGGCGACGCACGCTGTTCATCAGGTTCTGACGTGTTTGCTGTTCAAAATGGATCACGAGCTGGTAGGTGTAAATGCTCAGGTTAGTCACTTCACCATAATAGTCTGAAGCCAGTGCATAGTAGCGCGGTGCTATCGGATGTTCAGGGGCTTTGGCCGTGTAGCTCATTAATGATGACGCCGAGCCTGACATCTGCCTGATGGCATTGTCCAGTAATGCCATTTCATTGCCCGACAGCTTGCCCAACGCGCGATACTTGCCATTGATGTCCGCATCGAGTGCATCAAGCTGGCTGGTCATATCGCTGGCAAGGGTTGAAGGCAACGCTGTCAATTGCTGTTGTTTAAGTTGCGCTATTTGTCCGCTGGCTTTACTGAGCTCCTGGCTGTCGCCACTGCTCAGATAATCTTCGATCGTACCGGCTAAATCGATCAGTATGGTGTTTTTCAGCGTAACATAGGCGTTGTTTTGTTTGTCTAATTCACTAAAGACCTGACTGGCCCAAAACAGAGTGGCAGCCAGCACGATACTGGCCAGGGCCAGTAACACAGCAAGCAGCCGGGTAAAGGTAGAAACACGCATAGATACTACAGCCATATTGATTCAAATTCGGGCGTAGACTATTAATGTTTTATGACAATTTGATGTAGATTGCTCAGAAAGTAGCCAGGCGATTTTAAAAACATACTTTTGGCGTAGGAGAACTCTCTACCTTTTACAGGAACTTTACTTCATACAGATGACAGCCTGTTCAGAATGGTCAATTTCAGACTCTACTTTTGCTTTAAAAGCCCATTTTTAGCACAAAACGGGGGGGGAGCTTCTTCTATTTTCAGCTTGTGTTTTAGCCACACATAAGCCAAAGGTTGTCCGGCTAACACCCGGGTGACCGGGCTGATTGCAATCAATGAGCGAAAGGCCAACTCCCAAGTTGCCTTTTGGCGGGTCCCACATCAAATACAGGGTGACTGCACTTAATGCAATGAATGAATGAAGAGCAGGCTTGCCGATTGGCCGTTAAGCAGTACCCGCATCCAATGCGGGATGAGTGCTAGACACAAAAGTTAAGCGCACATAGCGCTACTTCATCGCGGCTTTGACATAGACATCAAAACGATTCTTTTTGGTTTCTATCTGCATACTGGGTTTTTGCTCGTTCAGGAAAGACGCATAATCCGGGCGTTTAACCACGACCCGTTTGGTGGCCAGTGCATAAGCGAATGGCAATAAGGCATCGGCGTCGGCATCTCCTCCCACCAGAGACTGGAACACCCGCATTTCTTTTTTAACCTGGGCGGATTTCTCACGATGCGGAAACATGGGGTCCAGATAAACAACGTCCGGGTTTAACGCACTTTGCGCTAACAAGTCATGACTGGAACCAAAGATCATCCGCATATTTTGCTGCATCCAGCTGCCGATTTCACTATCCTGATAGGCCCGCTCCAGACCGTCAAACAACAAGGCAGCCACCACCGGGTGGCGTTCATGCAATATTACTTCACAACCCAACGCAGCCAGTACAAAGGCATCGCGTCCCAGTCCAGCGGTTGCATCAAGTACCACTGGGGTTGCACCTTTATTCAGCCCCACCGCCTTAGCAATGGCCTGCCCTTTACCACCGCCAAACTTACGACGGTGTGCACTGGCGCCGGTGACAAAGTCTACCCGTATGCCACCAAGCTTTGGCTCATCCAGTTTTAGCAGCTGCAAACCCGCTTCATCATAAGTCAGACGAAAATTAGGATTGGCCTGCTGCCAGTCGTGCAACGCAAACTGCTGCTCTATACGCTCAAGATAAGGTCGGTTTTCGGCAAAAGGGGTGTGGATGATCAACAGCAGGCTCCGCAAATAGTAACGCGGAGATTATATCTGGATCATCCCGGTTATGAAATCTTTGTGTCTGCGCCTGAACGGATTAGAACAGCTCAATGTCGGTCTGGGCGGGCACATCTTCCTCGCTCCAGGGTTTGGCCATCTGGTTAAGGCTCTGGATAAGTTCATGGCGTACTTCTGTGATTTCTCCCAGCTTGTAGCGGATAATCGAAAAGTCATCATTGATCAGTGAAAAGTGCTCATACAACTGCTTTACTTCAGCCTGCTTGCCATTGGCCTGCCCGTCACTCACATAGTCAGAAAACTGGCTCAGTTTGTCATTATACGCTGTGGCCACCTCGCCCAGCTGATCGCTCAGCTCTTCAAATGCCAGACCAATTTGCTCCACTTTAGTGAGGGCGACTTCGCTGACCTCCATATCTTTGATTTTGGCATTGGTGGCTTCCAGTATATGCGGTAGCAGATCTTTGTAACGTCCGTACAAGCCCACATCATCGGTTGGCATGTTTTTGATCAGCAGTGAGACTTTGGGATAGTTAATAATGGTACGACGGCCAAAATCGACAAACCGGTCGCCATCACGGTGTTTTTCGAGTAGCTCCTGCTCCAAAGGCTGAATAGCGCCCTCCTGAGAATAAAACACTTCACTGTCGTGGTACCAAAATGCGACGGCAACCTGCAGCTGCAAAGGCACAAAAAACTCAAAGAAATACTCCGACAGCGTATTCAGGTCATGGGCATGATAAGACTGGCCGACATATCGCATAATGCGGCCCATATCACCCGAATCCGACATAGCAATTTCGGCCGTGATTTGCGCTTTCTGAACATCCTGCTTCAGCTTAAGTGACTGGCGGCGATACTCATCGAGTACTTTAATACGGGCCAGCATTTCATCGCTGTCGAAGGGTTTGACAATGTAGTCGGCACCACCGGCGTTATAGCCTCGCATGCGCTCAGAGGTAGCACTTTTGGAAGATAAGAACATCACCGGGATATCACACAACTGAGGGTTGGCTTTGAGTCGCTCACACACCTCAAACCCCGAAGGGCCTGGCATTTCAATATCGAGTAAAATAATATCCGGGCGCTGCTGTGCTGCCATTTCCAGCCCTTCTTCGCCACTGTAGGCATGGATGACTTTGCAGCTGTGCAGTAAAGATTGTTCAACAATGTGATGTACCAGTTTATCGTCGTCAATGGCCAGTACTAGATTGCTCATGCAGCATTCCCTACAAGGTTTGTTCTTTAGAACAGCATAGCGTGAACTGTCTAATTTGCGAATGGAAAACACCACACAAAGTACTTATGTGGTGTTTTTGAGTCGGCGCTGGTGGCACGCGGGGAACAGATGTTCAAAACGCCACCAGCATAAGGGCGATTATGCCGCTTTTTCGATACCACTGTGACGCAGCAGTGCGTCTACACTTGGCTCACGACCACGGAAACGGGTAAACAAAGCCATTGGCTCCTCTGAGCCGCCCTTCTCCAGAATATGCTGCATAAAGTCCGCACCGGTCTGGCGATTGAAAATCCCCTCTTCTTCAAACCGGGAGAATGCATCCGCTGAGAGTACTTCAGCCCACTTATAGGAGTAGTAACCTGCGCTGTAACCACCAGCAAAAATATGGCTAAAGCTGTGCTGGAAGCGATTAAACTCCGGCGCTTTTACAACCGCTGTTTTTTCGCGAACGGCATTCAGCGTTTGCTGGATCTGACACGGTTTATCTGCATCAAAATCGCTGTGAATATGGAAATCAAACAAAGAGAACTCCAGCTGACGCAGCATCTGCATCGCGGACTGGAAGTTTTTCGCTGCCAGCAGTTTGTCGAGCAATGCTTTAGGTAACGGCTCGCCAGTCTCATGGTGGCCAGAAATAAAGGCCAGCGCCTCTTCCTCATAGCACCAGTTTTCCAGGAACTGGCTTGGCAATTCTACCGCGTCCCAGGCAACCCCGTTGATACCTGCAACCGGTGCAGCATCGACCTGAGTCAACATATGGTGAATACCATGACCAAACTCATGGAATAACGTCGTGACTTCGTAGTGCGTGAACAACGCTGGTTTATCGCCTACCGCTTTGTTGAAGTTGCACACCAGATAAGCAACCGGTGTTTGCAACTCACCGCTGGCACGTACCTTACGGCCCATGCAGTCGTCCATCCAGGCGCCGCCGCGCTTATGTTCGCGGGCATACAGGTCCAGATAGAAATGGCCGCGCAAAGTATCTTGTGCATCATGAATAGCGAAAAAACGCACATCCGGATGATAAGTATCGAAATCCTGAACCTCTGTGACTTTAATACCGAACAGACGGTTAACGGTTTCAAACAAGCCTTTGAGTACGGTATCTGCCGGGAAGTAAGGACGTAATAGCTCATCAGAGATGGCATATTTGGCCTGTTTTAGCTTTTCGCCATAATAACCGTAGTCCCATGCCGCCAACTCATTGGTACCATGCTCTTTTTCTGCAAATGCTTTAAGCTCGGCCAGCTCTTTCTCTGCCTGTGGCTTGGCATGCACCGCCAGGTCATTTAAAAAGGCAAATACTTGCTCAGGTGACTGCGCCATTTTAGTGGCCAGTGATTTATCTGCATAACTGTCAAAGCCCAGCAACTGCGCCAGTTCATAACGCAAAGCCAGCTCCTCACGCATGATCTCTGAGTTATCGAACTCTCCGGCATTCGGGCCCTGATCTGACGCACGCGTCACAAAAGCACGGTACATGTCTTCTCGCAGCGATCGGTTGTCCGCATAGGTCATTACTGGCAGGTACGACGGAATATCCAAGGTAAATACCCAGCCTTCCAGCTCTTTGCTCTGCGCCGTGTGAGCCGCCAGTGCCAATGCTGATTCAGGTAAGCCAGACAATTCGGCTTTATCAGTCACATGCTTGGTCCAGGCTTGAGTGGCGTCCATCACATTGTTACCAAACTTGGCTGCCAGCTCAGATAGTCGAGCACTGATCTCGCCGTAACGCTTTTGCTGCTCAGGGGCCAGGGCAATGCCCGACAACTGAAAGTCGCGCAGTGCATTGTTGATGGTTTTTTGCTGTGCCGTGCTCAGTGCTGCAAAGCTATCAGACTCTTTCAGAGATTTATAGGCTTCATAGAGTCCCTGATGCTGTCCGGCATAGGTGCTGTAATCTGAGATCAACGGCAGGCAGGCATCATAGGCCTGACGCAAAGCATCGTTGTTGACAACCGAGTGCATGTGCGACACCGGCGACCACATACGAGATAGTTTGTCATCAGCCTCTTCGAGCGGCAAGACCAGGTTTTCCCAGCTATATGAATCGTTTTTGAGCACCCCCTCTATGGTGTCACGACAGTGCGCGATTGCCTGCTTAAGTGCCTCTACAACATGTTCTGGTTTAATTTGTGAAAACGGTGGCAAGCCTTCCATGCCAATTAACGGGTTAGTCATAACGCCTCTCAGTAGATCTTTGCTTATCTCATGTATTTGGGGTGTTTTCTGACAAAAAACAAGGCTCCCCGGTCAATCCAGAAAAATTAATCAGGGCCATCCTAAGACGTCACACTCTCTGGTCACGTGCAACATCACCATACCATCGGAAAAAGCGATGGCTATCATCGGAAAAATTCATCCCACCAGACTTTGCCCCGGCAGATATAGTGTTAAGCTAGGACCATTTATCAGCATTTATAGAGATTAAAGCATGGCACAACATTTTGATTATATCGCCATTGGTGGCGGAAGTGGTGGTATTGCCTCGGCCAACCGGGCAGCAATGCGTGGCGCAAAAGTCGCCCTTATCGAAGCTAAGCACATGGGTGGCACCTGTGTAAACGTGGGCTGCGTGCCCAAAAAAGTCATGTGGCATGGCGCACAAGTGGCCGAAGCCATTAAACTATATGCACCGGATTATGGCTTTGATGTAGAGGTGAAGGACTTTGACTGGGGCAAACTGGTTGAAAGCCGAGAAGCCTACATTGGCCGCATCCACCAGGGTTATAACAAATACCTGGCCAGCAATGGTGTCACTGTGATCAATGGCTTTGCCAAATTCGTTGATAACAATACGGTTGAAGTCAATGGCGAACACTACACCGCCGACCACATCTGTATCGCCGTAGGCGGTCGCCCGTCTATTCCGAATATTCCGGGCGCTGAGCTGGGCATTGATTCTAATGACTTCTTTGAGCTTAAGGCACAGCCTAAGAGCGTGGCCGTGATTGGCGCAGGCTATATTGCCGTTGAGCTGGCGGGCGTATTACACAGCCTGGGTACAGACACACACCTGTTTGTACGTAAACATGCCCCGCTGCGCAACTTTGACCCTATCCTGATTGACACCCTCACCGAGGTAATGGACAAAGAAGGGCCAACCCTGCACACTCACAGCACGCCTAAGTCGCTGAGCAAAAACGACGACGGCAGCGTCACTTTACACCTGGAAAACGGCGAGTCACACACAGTTGAACAAGTGATCTGGGCCATCGGTCGTGAACCTGTGACTGATAAAATCAACCTGGCTGCCACCGATGTGGCCATCACAGACAGCGGCTACGTAAAAGTAGACGAATACCAGAACACCTCAGTGTCTGGCATTTATGCGCTGGGTGACATCATGGAAGGTGGCATTGAACTGACGCCGGTGGCAGTAAAAGCCGGTCGTATGCTGGCCGAGCGCCTGTTTAACCCGGAAATGCCTGACGCTAAAATGGACTACAACCTGGTCCCGACTGTGGTCTTCAGTCACCCGCCCATCGGCACCATCGGCCTGACCGAACCAGAAGCTGTTGCACAATACGGTGAAGACAACATCAAGGTCTACACCTCAACCTTTGCGGCCATGTATACAGCTGTGACCCAGCACCGTCAGCCTTGTAAAATGAAACTGGTGTGTGCCGGTGAGGACGAAAAAATCGTTGGCCTGCACGGCATCGGCTTCGCGGTTGATGAAATGATCCAGGGCTTTGGTGTTGCCATGAAGATGGGCGCAACCAAAGCCGACTTTGATTCGGTTGTGGCTATTCACCCAACGGGATCTGAAGAGTTTGTGACGATGAGATAAGTCTCTTTGTGAGCAATAACATAAAAGCGCGAGTCTGCTACAACAGCTCGCGTTTCTTATACTGCCTTTTTTGATAGATTGTGATCTCTACATAAAATTACCTTGCTAGAAGTAATGAGAACAATTCATTTGAGCCCCTAGATTCTTTTACTAATATATATAGAACATAACGTCATTTCATTTATGTTGAAAACACATGTAGTCTGTGTATAATCTGCTCGATTTTTCCCAAGGTGAAGCGCAATGAGTGTTGTTGATATAAAAGTATCTGAATCTCGGGTTGTTGGCAAAGTAAGCACGTCCCCTACTAACTCTAAGATGGCTTCCGTAATTTCGATTCATAAAAAGAAAGACAGGATTGCATTCGAGAATGCAAAGAAGAACCTAAAAGCTGCTGCTGACAAACTTGATTGGTAAGGTATTTAGTCCTAATAATATATTTCTAAGTGAATTACTCTCAGGGATATATGATGTCAGCAGAATCAGTTAAGAATTTACCTCCATTACACACTTCTTCAGAATTAAAAAACAGTTACAAGAACTCACTTGAAGCTATTCGCTCTCGACATTCTCAGGAGCTAGTCATTGGACTTTGTGGTGCTGTAGGTGCAGGAGTTAAACGACTCAAAGATGCAGTAATTACTGAACTGAAGTCTGCCAACTATCATGTTGAACACATCAGGTTGAGCAAACTTATTGCACAAACTCAAAAAGACCCTAAATCTATATTAAGCCTAACTGGATTCCAGCGCTACAACAATCTTCAAAACCTCGGAGACGAGCTACGACAAGAGCATTCAAACACGATAGTTGCAGAAATGGGAATACGTCGAGTTCATTTAATTCGCAATGCAATTTTTGGTGATGGAAAGAATAGTGGTACTGCTATAAAAGTTACCAAAAAAATTGCTTACGTTATTGATCAAATTAAACACCACGACGAAGTCGCCCTCTTTCAAGAAGTCTATAGAAAGAACTTTTATCTTGTTGGACTTTTAAGAACAAAAAACCAAAGGCTCCAGAACCTTAAAGATGAAGGTATTACAGACAGAGGAGATGCAGAGAAGCTTATAGAGAGGGACAGAAGTAGTAATGACAAATTTGGGCAGCATGTCGAAAAAGCAATTCAAATGTCAGATTACTTTATCAGAAATCTCGACGATACCTCAGAATTAAAAAAATCTATCACAAGGTTCATTAATCTTATACACGGTGTGGGCAACTACACACCAACTAAAGATGAAAGAGGAATGTACTCAGCTCACTCCGCATCGTTAGCATCCGCCTGCTTATCACGACAAGTAGGGGCTGCAATAATGGATGAGTACGGGAAGATCATTTCTACCGGCTGTAACGATGTCCCTAAATTCGGTGGTGGGTTATATGATAGTGAAGCAAAGAAAGATCAACGTTGTTATAACAAATCCGGTTGCCAAAACGACAAACATAAATTGCAGTTAAAGGGCCAAATTGAGAAAATACTTTCAGAAGAGGGAGTTGCAGAAGCAGAAAAAGTTGCAAGCACGATCTTTAATAACTCAAAAGCAAAATCACTCATCGAATATTCAAGAGCCATACATGCGGAAATGGACGCTATAATTTCTCTTGCTCGTACGAGTGGTTCAAGTACTGTAGATAAGACCTTATATTGTACAACATTTCCGTGCCACAACTGCGCCAGACACATCGTCGCAGCAGGTATTAAAAACGTCGTGTATATTGAGCCATACGAGAAAAGCTTAGCTCTAGACTTGCACAATGACGCGATCTGCCAACAAGAAGATAACCAAGCAAAAGATAAACTTGTACTAAAAAATTTCGAAGGGGTATCTCCAAATAGGTACGCTGAATTTTTTATGCAAAAAAGTGACCGAAAAAATAGCAGGGGAGATATTATTAGCTACGAATTGCCTACTTCTAAACAGGTCGATCCCCACCAATTAGACTGCTATGTTGACTATGAGGTTAAAGTAGCTGACTTCGCAAACAAATCAGTTGGCGAAGACTCATACTCGCCTGACGATTAGTAAATTTCAAATACCAACAGTACTAAATCAGTACTTAATTGACGTTTGATCTAGCTCCCCGACTCAACTCAAATACACTAACGTTAGCTCCTACATAAGCGGAGCTAACAAAATCCTACTGCGAAGTCACCTTTTGACCTTTATTTGCTTCACTTATGCGACTTTCAATATGAAATGCGCTGTACTGATTCAGATCCTGTACGTAGACCGCACCGGACTCTTTACCATTGGCGTCATGATGTGGGGTGGCTATCACCGCCTTACCGTCGGAGAGGCCGACATTCCAGCCAAGTTGATCGCCTGGCTGCGCATTTTTAGCGACCACTTTGGATGAATAGTGCCAGCCATCAGCGCGCTTTTTATAAACATATAGCGCACCGGTGTCTTTGCCTTGTTCGTCATGGTTCATCGCACTGATAATCGCCGTGTCACCACTGAGTGCCACACCGCGGCCAAAGCGATCATCAGCTGCACCATCAGGAGAAGTCAATTTCTGCGCCTCGGTCCAGCGTGTGCCGTTGCGCTCAAAAATATAGGCAGAGCCGGCATCCACGCCCAGACCCTCTACGTCATCCCGCCTCGCAGAAATCAGCGCCGTATCTCCTGAAATTGCGACCCTGACGCCAAAGATATCTGTGTCACCACCATCGGAAGCCATCAACTTGGCCTGCTGATGCCATTGCTCCCCGTCTTGCACGTAAATGTATACGGCTCCGGCGTTTTCTGCCGTTTTGTCATGCAAGTCAGCGCCAACGACTATGGTATTGCCATCAACCGCGACGTCGATGCCAAACAGATCGCCTGCCGCGCCATCACTGGCCATAATTTTGCTCTGATAGCGCCAGGTATCACCAGAGCGGGTATAAATATACGCAGCACCGGCATCGTTCGCCTTTGCATCATTACGTGGGGCACCGATCACCAGCACTTTGTCGGTAAATGCCACACTCTGACCAAAGGCATCACCCGGTTTGGCATCTGGCGCGGTGAAAATCTCAGTTTGTGTCCATGTGTCCGCTTTACTTGCAAAGGCCACCACCGCACCAGCGTCTTTGCCTTTGTCATCTCGTCTCATACCGCCGAGCATGGCAATGTCGTTCTTTAAGACCACCTTACCACCCAGGGTGTCATCGGCAGACAGTGGCTTTGCAACCAGCTTAGCTTGTTGCTGCCAGCCCTTCTCCCCTAATACGTAGACATAGCCCACGCCACCGTCTTCAACCCCATTGATGTCCGCTTTGTGCGCGCCCACCACAACCGTGTTGCCGTCAATCGCTGCACCATAGCCAAAATAGTCTTCCGCCTTGCCATCATTGGCAAGTAATCTGTCTGGCGCCGCAAAGCTATAACCAGCCAGTGCTGTTAGCATGGCACACAGGCTATACTTCATGGTTGATTGTAATTTCACTCGTTCCTTCCTTTTTATTTCCAGTTGCTCCTGTATAACTTGTCTGATTTTTGATTATTTTTCAATAGTCTGACCTTTGCAAACAACGAGTTTGGCTGATAGCAAGGTAGTTTTGCGTACAATCCATATCTCAGGCCAGCATCGACACTCCATAATCCGCACAAACTTCTTCGCTACCCTATCATCGGAACTATCCAAAACAAAAAACCTAAGGATTTCCTAATGAACACCAAGTTAAATGCGCTCTGCCTGGCGGTTGCGCTGGGCACCTCTGGGCAGGCAATGGCAGCCTGTAACGGGCTTGCGGGCGGCGCTTCAGCTTACCTGGACGGCGAAACACTGAAAGTTAAGGGCTCACGCCACAGCGAACAGTTCACCCTCAGTAAATCAGGCGATACCCTGACCGTGACCCGTAAAGTGGGTAGCAACAGTAGCTGTGAAACCTTCTTTATGAGCCAGATCAGTGCGCTTGAAGCGCGTCTAGGCAATGGGGCCGATTCGTTCAATGCCAGCAGCATTTCGGTATCACAAACCCTGTACGGACAATATGGTAACGACACCCTGATCTCAGGTAATCAGAACGATCGGCTCTACGGTGGCCGGGGCAACGACACCCTAAAGGGCAACAGTGGTAATGACCAGCTGTTCGGTGAAGATGGCAGCGACACACTGCACGGCGGCTGGGGGAATGATCAGCTCAAAGGCGGCAACCACCATGACAAGTTGTTTGGTGACTACAATGACGACACCTTATGGGGCGATGATGGCGGCGACTTGCTGATGGGTGGTCAGGGTACCGATGTACTTTACGGAGGCAATGACAACGACTATCTGGGCGGTGGCTGTCGTCTGGCCAATGCCAACAACGGCTATATTTATGCGCAGAGTAACTGCAACAGCAATCGTGATGGCAACGATAAACTATACGGCGGCGCGGGTCATGATGTACTCAGCGGCGACAACGGTCATGACACCCTGTATGGCGAAGATGGCAATGACTACCTGACCGGCAATGGCGGCCGCGAAGATCGCTTACATGGCGGCAATGGCAACGATGCCTTGTTCGAAAATGGCGATGGTAATCCAAACAACCTGCGCTGGCACAAAGCCTGGGGTAACAATGGTGACGATATCCTCTTTACCAATGGCGAAAACTCCAACCAGGAAGGCGGTAAAGACAATGATGTGATCATCACTTCTTCAAGTGGCTATGAAGCAAAAATTCATGGCGGAAAAAGTGCCGACTTCATCTGGAGTGCCGACGCTGCACCTCAGGGCACCTGTGGTAAAGGCGATGACAAGGGCATGGTATTTCTGAATAGCTGTGAAGGCACTACCTGGGTCAAAGACTACCAGGGTCTGTTGTCTAAGGTGGATAACAGAAGTAACTTCAATAACCCGTATTACGAGGCGGCCAACGCGGTAGTTGAAATGTCCGGTGAGTATTCCGGCTATAACAATGGCTGGCGTAGCCTGGGTGTCCGCCCGACTCCGTTATACGACATTGTATCCAGTGCCGTATTTACACGCTGGCTGAGCGACCAATCGACTCTGCCATATTCCTACTATGAATGGCGGGTTGATTACAATGTCAGCGGTTCCGCCATTTATGGCACTTACTTTAACTGTATGGAAAACAACGTCGCCTATAATTGCCGACACGTTATCCAACAGGTTGAGACTTGTTATAACAGCAGTGGTGACACAATCAGCTGTAATTAACTCGTATCACACGCTCTAACAAGGATGTTAGGGACATGATCACATTACGCACCTCTAGTCACAACAGAGCTATTAAGGTACAAATAGAGTCACTTTCCCCTCTGACGACACCTGGATGTTATTATGACTGTACTGCTTTACCTTGCCGCCACATTGCTCATTTTAGTTTCGCTGGCGCATTCTTACCTCGGTGAGCGCTTTATTCTGATGCGGCTGTTTAAGCGGGATAATCTGCCCAAACTGTTTGGCAGTAGCGATTTTACCATCCGAACGCTGCGTTTTGCCTGGCACCTGACTTCCATTGCCTGGCTGGGGTTTGCCGCACTGTTGATTGCGCTGGCATCACCTGGATCCACCCCGGCTACGCTGCTGCACATCACCGCGCTGACATTTGCGCTACATAGTTTGCTGGCTTTGGGTCTATCAAAGGGAAAGCACTGGTCATGGATATTATTTGCTGTGGTGAGTGTGTTGCTTGCTGTGACCGCGATGTAGCAGGCCTCAGCCCCGACTCCCGTGGTGCTTTCATCTCCGCCAAGCTATTCAACACCCCACAAATGATATAATATAACAGTTTATTCAAGGCGCTCAGCAGCTCGTATGATCAGCCTGTGCAAGCGCTTGCGTTAATCATCAAGGTGAGGAATCCATGAGAAACCTGTCTGAAAGGTTAGACAAATACGCCATCGGCTTGTCTGCGATGTGCGTCGTTCATTGCTTGTTTGTGCCCCTGCTGGTTGCCCTGCTGCCAGCGTTCGGTGCGACCTTCTTTTCAGATGAGGCATTTCATCGCTGGTTACTTGTTGGTGTGCTGGTGACCAGCAGCAGCGCATTATTTCTGGGGTGTAAAAAGCACAACCAGTGGCGTATTTTGGGCTACGGCACCGCCGGCATCGGCGTGTTATTCTTCGCCGCATTTTTTGCCCATGACTTAATGGCAGAGGAAGGGGAAAAGCTGTTGACCATTTTGGGCAGCGTGTTGCTGGTGATCAGCCACTATAAAAACTTTAATCTGTGTCAGACCGGGCGTTGCCACTAATCCACCCTGCACGGCCGCCTTTACAATCAATGTGCGGCCAAGACCTGTGAAACAAGCTTATTCAATTTGCCTGGGTCACTACCCGGTCCAACGACCAGCAATTTACTCCCTGTAACCGGCTCTCCCTTGAATGGCCGTATCGACACAGCGCCATCCGGACATCGCTCAAAGTAAGTATAATCAGAACTTGTGCCAATACGAGTACAGCCTTTCACGCGCAAAATGCTCTCGGGTATTCGCGCACACAAAGCCTCAATACAGGTTTCCTCAGGTAAAGCAGGTAACGCCACAGAGCAGGACGCCCAGTGTGATTTTTGATGCTCGAATGCATCGACATTACCCGACACAGGTGATAGCTCCGGCAGCTGCCAAAGCGCAAGCTCATTGACGCCCTGAATTGTCGCGTTTGGGTTCACCTGATGAAGTTCATCCTTAACACTCTGTATGCGCGCGTCGGATAAGCCGGTGGTATGTGTGAGCACAATGAGCGAAGAGACCTGCACCTGATTGGCTTCCAGCGCATTGTGCTCACCTCGGCACTGCCAGTTTTTGACATCGACCACCGCGATCTGTACCGGGGGCTTGAAGCGTTCGTCCAGCCCCACCCCAAGAAACCCCATTAAACGACAGGCATCGGATGTGCCATTCGCTTCAATCAAGGTGATCCCTCGCTTGCGCTGTGGAATACGATTAATGCTGTCGCGCAGCGCCGTGATGCCGCTGCAACAAATACAGCTGCCGTCGAGCGGTTTTAACGCCCCTTCACTGAGCTGTTCGGCCAGTTGTCTGGCATCCAGCTCGGCATGTTCATAATCATTCAGGATCACATACGGGTCCCAGTCGGCTTGCTGAGCCTCAAGCAGCAGACGTTTTAACAGCGTGGTTTTACCCGCACCCAAAAAGCCAACCAGTACAAGGATTGGTTCCATACTTACATTGCTCTCCTGCCAACTTACAAACACTCATGACCTGATAGTCATCTGACGATAATCCAGTGCAGTCAAATAGTAACACACTGTGACTTTACCACTCAGTCAATAAAATCCAGCGTGAGCAACAAGCGCGCTTCTCCCGCTGCGGGGGCAGGTGAACGGTGCACCAGGGCGCCCTCTTCATTGCCAAGCCAGCCAGATCCTTTCAATAGCGCAACATCACCTGTATTGAGTTGCTGAATGTCGGATTCAGATGTATAGATTCCGGATTCCTGGTCCTTTTTACCTTTGCTACCGGCACCAAGTTTGCTGCGATCGACTGTGTCGTGAGGCAGCCACTGAGAGGCCACACCGCCCAGCGTACTGACCAGCCGGCAAGGTATGTGATCGACATGAAACTTAGGACACATGGCTTTATTGAGTATCGTGAGCCTGAGCCCGGCGCGCTTTAACTCAAACAAAGTACAAAACATATCCACCAGCATCGCCAGGTGCTCAGTCAGCGCAGGCTTATCAACAAGCAACGCCGAGGCGGCGTGTAATTCACCTATCGTTTGCTCGGGAGTCGCCGCAATCGACAGCTGCAACTCACTGGTATTGCTGAGTAAATTCGTCACTTCTGAATTAAGCGCCTGAGTCAGCGTGCATTGCCAGACACTCAGGTTAATATCTTCGCGATAGATATCCGTCAGAACGTTCGGCTCAGGGGATATGGCAGCATACCGATTGGCAGGGATCATTGAATTGTCATTGGTGGCTAAAGCACGGGTCATGGTCTTCTCCTACATCTGAACCGAGTTGTGCGACATTCACAACAAAGGATACAGTATAACATATCAGAGAATTTCAAACAGAGTAAGGACTGCCCGCAGGCAGCCCTTCAATTGCGGGTTTTATGGTGCAACATTGAGTCCGCGTCGCTTAAGCAGCGCTTCGGTGGTTGGCTCTGCACCACGGAACGCTTTATAAGACTCCATCAGGTCACGAGAGTTACCCACTTCGAGAATGTTCTTACGATAGTGCGTACCAATCTTGCGGTTTAGCCCGCCCTGAGACTGTACATAAGCAAAGGCATCCGCCGCGAGGATCTCACTCCACATGTAGGCATAGTAACCCGCTGAATAGCCGCCACCCATTGAGTGCGCAAAATAAGCCGATTTGTATCTGGGTGGTACATAGTCGATGTTCACGCCATGCTTGCTCAATGCAGCTTGCTCGAATTCAACCAGATCCTGCAACGGCGCATTAGCTGCCAGTGCATGCCACTCCATATCCAGCAACGCAGCCGCCACATATTCCAGCGTGTCAAAACCCATATTGAAACTGCGGCTGGCAATGACCTTTTCTAGCAATGCCTTCGGAATAGCTGCTCCGGTTTGATAATGCTTAGCGTAGTTCTTAATGACTTCCGGGTGGATAGCCCAGTCTTCTTCGAAAGTTGACGGGAATTCAACAAAGTCACGAGACACAGACGTCCCCGACAGCGTCGGATATTTAACCTGAGACAACATACCGTGCAGGCCGTGACCCAGTTCGTGGAACATAGTGGTGGTTTCAGAATAGCTCAGCAGGGTCGGCTGACCTTCAGGGGCTTTCTCAATGTTCATCACATTCACCACCACCGGGCGCTTCTGGTCAAGGCCTGATTGCTTCACAAACGAACTCATCCAGGCACCACCGCGCTTACCTTCACGGGCAAAGTAGTCGGCCATAAAAATAGCCAGGCTGGTACCGTCCGCGTCAAACACTTCATAGGCTTTCACATCCGGGTGATAGACCGGAATATCGGTGCGTGGCTTAAAGGTCACGCCATACAGGCGCTCCATAGTGAAGAACAAGCCGTCTTCCAGAACCCGATCAAACTCAAAATAAGCTTTCACCTCAGATTCATCCAGGTCGAACTTATCCTGACGGACCAGATCGGCATAGTACAACCAGTCCCAGGCAGCCAGTTCAAAGTCGCCACCCGTTGCGCGAATTTTGTCTTTGATGGCCTGCGCTTCCGCTTCAACGTTTTTCAGCAAAGCTGGTACCATGCTGGCAAACATGTCGTACACCGCAGTGGGTGTTTTAGCCATTTGTGCATCCAGACCATAGTGAGCCCAACTCTGATAGCCCAGTAAAGCAGCCTTTTTCGCTCTCAGCTGTGCCAGTTGTGCAACAATTTCACGGTTGTTATTCTCACCAGCTAAGCCGCGTTCAGCAGAAGCACGCCATACTTGCTCACGCAACTGACGGTCTTTCAGCTTAGCCAAAATAGGCTGGCGCGTGGTATTGGTAATTTTGATCAAGTACTGACCCGGATGCCCGGCTTGTTCAGCCGCTTGTGCCAGCTGCGTGATATATGCGTCTGTCAGGCCAGCCAGTTTTGCTTTGTCTTTAACCAACACCACGTTGCTCTTTGACATGGCCAGTAAGTGCTGTGAGAACTGCGTCGTCAGTGAAGACAAAGCCGCGTTAATTTCACGGATCTCTTTTTGTTGCGACTCAGTCAGCTTGGCGCCCGCTCTGACAAAATTTTTATAATAGACTTCAGTCAGGCGCTTTTCTTCTGCACTCAGGTTAAGCGCATTGAGCTGGCCGTACACCTCTGCCACTCGCTTATAAAGTGCTTTGTTCAGATAAATATTATCGTAGTGGCCCGCCAGCTTAGGTGCCATTTCAGACTGGATCTCACGACGCTTCGCGTTTGAGTCGGTACCTGATAAGTTGAAAAACACGTCCTGCGTGCGCTTTAGTAACTCACCACTTCGCTCTAATGCAACAATGGTATTACTAAAACTGGCAGAGTCTGTCTGGCTAATGATGGCATTCACTTCGGCCATTTGCTCAGCCATGCCTTGCTCAAAGGCCGGCATAAAGTGTGCGTCATCAATGCGGTTAAAGTCGGGTGATTGATATTGCAAGGTGCTTGCTACCAGTAATGGATTGCCCTCAGTTACCGTCGCAGACGCCGCCGTTTTTTGCAAGCCTGACGTACGATCCCCGCCCGTGCAGGCCGTCACAAGTAAGGCAGAACTCACTGCCAGTGCAAGTAACTTTTTCATCGTCGATTCTCTCATCTGTAAAATAGAACGGGTATGTTATAATATAACAAAACAATCAACAATCTTTGTTGCGCTAAACAGACCCATATGTGAGTTGGGTACGCAAAGAAAAGCACGCGCAATGTTGATTGGGCCTGCGTCGTGGCCCATAGAAACGGCCTTTAGTTTTGTTTATCTCTTACAATTAATCAGGATACCAATGGCACGCTTAATTAAACACGCCACCTTAGTGAATGAAGGTAAGCTTTACGTTTCTGATCTCAGAATTGAAAACCAGTACATTGCCGAAATTGGCCCGGATTTATCGGCCAAGCCCAATGAAACAGTCATCGATGCCCAGGGCATGTGGCTGATGCCCGGCATGATAGATGATCAAGTACACTTTAGAGAGCCCGGCCTGACCCACAAAGGCTCAATAGCCAGTGAATCGGCCGCAGCCGCAGCCGGCGGGATCACCAGTTTTATGGAAATGCCCAATGTTTCCCCTTCCACCACCACCCGACAAGCACTGGCAGACAAACAGGCTATTGCACAACGAGATTCCGTTGCAAACTATGCATTTTACCTCGGCGCCACGCCTGATAATTTAGATGAGATCAAAGCCGTTGATCCACGCCAGGTATGTGGTGTAAAAGTATTTATGGGCGCATCTACTGGCGATTTACTGGTGGAGCACCCCGCAGCCCTGGACGCAATTTTCAGAGAATGCCCCACCCTTATCGCCACACACTGTGAACAAGGTTCGGTGATCCAGCAAAATAATGCACGCATTGAGCAGCAATATGGCACACCGCAAATCATCCACCACCCAATGATCCGTGATGATGAAGCCTGCTATCAGTCGTCTTCTTATGCCGTTGCGCTTGCAAAAAAATACCGTACCCAGCTACACGTCCTGCACTTAACCACGGCAAAAGAGCTGAACTTATTCAGCACGGCACCTTTGGCAGAAAAGCACATCACAGCCGAGGCCTGTGTTCATCATTTATGGTTTAACGAACAAGATTATCCGGCCCTGGGCAACCTCATCAAATGTAACCCGGCCATAAAAGCTGAATCGGACCGGCTCGCGCTGTTAAAGGCCCTGCATGACGGCCGCATTGATATCATTGCCACCGATCACGCCCCGCATACCTGGCAAGAGAAAAACGTGCCCTATCCGCAAGCCCCGGCAGGTCTGCCACTGGTTGAACATGCCTTACTGACCCTGATGGAGCAGGTTAAACGTGGTGCAATGACGCTTGAGCAGGTGGTGGAGAAAACAGCACATAACGTCGCGACCCGCTTTGCCATCGATAAACGGGGTTTCCTCAGAGAAGGGTATTTTGCCGATCTGGTGCTGGTTGATCCAAATCACGCAACTCACGTACAACACGAACAAACCCGTTACCTGTGTAAGTGGAGTCCGTTTCATAACACCACTTTCTCACATCAGATCCGTGCGACCTTTGTTAATGGTGCAATGGTGTTTGATGGTGACAAGGTCAATACCGAGCACAATGCCGCGCAGGCGTTACGTTTTAACCGTTAAGTGAGACTCATAAATAATGATGCAACTCCCCGATATTGCGACCCATTTTGAGCCAGACAGCCAGAGCCCGTTGAAGTGGGTTGGGATGGAAAAAATCGCACTACCCATGCAGGTGCGCTGCGATCAGACCAGCGTCAACATTAACACTCTGATGGACGTTTTTGTCAGCCTGGACACTGGCGCAAAAGGCATTCATATGTCACGCCTTTACCTGCTTGCCAACGAAGCATTAGTAGGGACTGAACTCACGTTCGCACAGCTGGACAAAGTACTCAAAGGGATAGTGGCGTCTCAGCAGGGCCTCAGTCAGTCTGCCAAGTTGGTGTTGAAGTTTGAGCTGCCACTGAACAGACCAGCTTTGAAAAGCAGCTACAGCGGCTACAATGCCTATCCGATAGAATTGCACTGTGAGCACCTTGACGGCAAAACCCACTGCAAACTTATCAGTACCCTTACCTACAGCAGTACCTGCCCTTGTTCAGCGGCTTTGTCTCGCCAGTTACTGAGCGACACGGTCGAGCAACAGTTTGCCGATCAGGACAACATAGACAAAGCGCAGTTACTGGCATGGCTCAAAGGGCCACAGGGGTCGGTCGCCACTCCACACAGTCAACGCTCTTTTGCCTACATTGAAGCCGATCTCGCTGGCGGTCACTTACCCGATCTGGCGCACTGGCTTGCGCTGTTTGAAGAAACACTGGCAACGCCAGTTCAAACGGCGGTTAAGCGCGAAGATGAGCAGGCGTTTGCTGCACAGAATGCGAAAAACTTGATGTTTTGTGAAGACGCCGCACGGCGTATTAAAGCAACACTGGAATCAATCACAGAAGTCACAGACTACCAGTTTAAAGTTGAGCACCAGGAAAGCCTGCATGCACACAATGCTGTGGTTTACGACCGTAAATCTTAAGGCACTAGCACACCCACGTAACTAATTACGTGGGTGCTTATCGCTACTGGATGCGGGTAAACGTCATTTCCCAGTTGGTTTCCCAATGCTCACCACCATCTTTAGAAAATGCCTGTGCCCAGGTTGGTTGTTCCGGGTTCGTGGCATCCCAAATAAAGCATACCTTGATGGCCTGACCATGATACTCCTCGTCGGCATAAAAACGCCCTATGCCATCGGTGAACGCGCCCACCACCGGTGTATCCAGCATGCCAGGATTACGCCCATCCAGCCACCAGATAGACCACAGGCCGGTGCTTGCATTGAATGAACGGATTGCCTTGGCTCTGACAGATCCCTCTGGAAAATGCAGGTGGTTATCTTCTACATTGCCAAATCCGCCGAGTGTATTGAGTGTTGATGACTCCCCTTTAAACTCAATCCACTCATCTCCTCCATTCAGTATGTCTTTTAAACGGCGGTGCTGAACTGACCACTGGCCAACCATAAAATCGAAATCTCCAGGTGCGCCAGGTGCATTGCTTTCAAGCATAATAATCCCTTGTTTTATTATCATTATCGAGCGTTACTCTAGCACTTGGACTGTATAAGTAAACAGTACTTTTACGACGAAATCTCGACATTTTCAGACGAGGTATGAGTCGGTTTTAGCCCGGTAGACGAGGTCAGTAAACGACTCATAAACCAAATAAACACCTCGCTTTGGCCGCTTAACTCACATTCCCCGTCACACAAACTTTGCAGTAGCATCCGCACATCCAAACGCGTCAATGCAGCCAGCGCATTGCTATTAAGGCAATGTATGCGGCACACCGATAACCCAGCCTTTGTCGCCTCATTCGTCGTCACGGCATCTTGCGACAAAGTCAAAGTATACCTGCTGTCTGGCGTGCTCAATTCAAGTTGTAACTCAGGGACTTTGCCTGACTGCGTTTCTCGCCACTTTTCCAGGTAAGCGGCAAAGGAGCACCACCAGTCATTCAGTCGCGTTGTTTCGAACCAGGGTTTTGGTTGTACAGCCGCAGCGCTGGCAAATACCGCCTCTACCTCCTGCACGGCTTCGCGCAGCGCCACCAGTGTGACATCCACATCTTGTTTAGTATGTGCCGCAGAGCAGATAAACCTTAAGCGGCCACGCCCCGTTTCAACAATCGGATAAGTCACCGCTGAGGCCTGAATACCTTTTTCATACAAGCGCTGTACAATCGCATACAGCTTGTCTTTATCAGCAAAATGCGGCGTAACAATCGGCCCGTCTCCACTGCCTAAATCAAAGCCGGCGGCACTGAATTGAGCTCGCATGTAGCGGGCATTCTCCCATAGCCGTTCACGCAGCGAATCATCCTGGCTGATGCGCTGCAGTGCAGTGAGTGCCGCTGCAATGTCAGCCGGGCTTACAGAAGCCTGAAAGATATAGGCTCTGGCAGACGCCTTGAGTAAATCAACATACTCAGCTCGGGCGGCCACGACACCGCCCAGACTGCCCAATGACTTACTCAGTGTGGTCATGATGAAGTCAACCTCTTCGCTGACCCCCTGTGCCGCACAGATCCCCGCGCCATGCTTCCCGTAAAACCCAAAGGAATGGGCTTCATCAACCAGTATTAAAGCCTGATAACGCTTAGCGGTGCGTACAATTTCTGCCACAGGTGCCGCGCCTTCCCCCATGCTGTACACGCCCTCGATAATCACTAACACAGTGCGATAGGGAGAAGTTTCGCTCTCCAGCACACAGGCCAGATCATCCACATCGTTGTGCTTAAAGGTGCGCACTTTGGCACCACACAAGCGTGCACCATCAACAATCGAGGCATGACAAAGTTGATCGATCACCACCACATCGTTTTCGTCCAGTAAGCCCGCTACCGCCCCAACATTGGCGGTATACCCGGTGGGAAATAAACAAGCGGCAGATTTGCCCACCAGCGCAGCAAATTGTTGTTCAAACGCCAAATGCAGATCAGTTAACCCGGACGCAGCCGCCGAAGTGCCCATGCCGGTGCCAAACTCAGTGACGGCCTGACATGCGGCATCGACTACCTCTGTATCCCGGTTCAAGCCAAGGTATAAATTCGTAGTCCAGATAATCGCCTCGCGTGCATCGCTATGATGTGCATCTGCGACCGTACCACGGGTGCCACTTCCTGAGCGCAGCACTTTGCTGTAGGGGTTAGCTCGACGTTTGTTGACCAGTTGCGTGGCTGCCTGTACCACATTACTTTTATCGCTAGCCGACCAGGACGGCGCCTTGGCCACAGCAAACGTCGGATGGCTGGCGCGCAATTGAAATTGCAAGTCAGCCAAAGTGTCACGCAATGGTTGCTGAGACTGTAATTCCTCACAACCATTTGACGCCTTCAGGTGCTGAGCCAGACGCTGAGGCGTATTGAATTGATAAATGGCCTGCACCGGGCAGCGCAATTCAAGCAGATTGCTCAGACGGTTGCTCAGCTCCAGCGAGGTTAGTGAATCCAGACCCGCCTGCTCAAAAGTCTGCGATTGCACAGCATGAGCGCTGTGGCCCAACAGAGTACTTAACTCGTCACAGATCACAGCAATCAGTGCCTGCTCCGAGTCGGCAACTCTGGCGGATCGCCGTGGCTCTGGCTCTGCCGACAGCTCAGGTAAGCTGTTGCGATCTAACTTACCGTTAGGTAGGTACGGCAAAGCCGCCAGAAAACATACGCTGTGGGGCACCATGTGTTTTGGCAAATGCCGTGCCACGAAAGTTAAAATCACATCTGGACTTAAAGTTTCTCCCTCCTGGCGCACAATACAAGCCTGTAACCTGGCCTGCACATGTCCCTGCTGCAACACATTCACAGCGGCGGCGGCAATACCCGGCATAGTGTTCAGAACCGCTTCGATTTCCTCCAGCTCAATGCGAAAGCCGCGAATTTTGACCTGCTGATCGACACGGGAGATAAAGCGCAACTCTTTGCTATCCGTCCACTGACACACATCGCCGGTTTTGTATAAGCGCGGCTCTGCTATGCCACTATCCGGAGATGGCGTGATAAAACGCGTGGCTGTGCGCGAGTCATCAAACAGATAACCCGCAGCCAGCTTGTCCCCCGCCAGATACAGCTCACCCGCTTCACCTTTGGAAACAGGCTGCAACGCCTCATCAAGCACATAAGCACGGGTATTTGCCACAGGCTGGCCAATGGTGATTTCTGCCATGTCTGGGTGTAGTTGGACGGCCGTTGAAAATACCGTGTCTTCTGTTGGCCCATAAACATTGATAACACGCAGAGTAGGCTGCTGCGCATAGACTTGTTTTACCAATGCGGGTTTAAGTACTTCACCACCAAAAATTAAGCATCGCAGTGTGTCTGGTAAGGTATAGCCACTGAGCAAGGCCCGCAGGGCTGAGGGCACACCGATGCAGGTTCGAACCCGACCAGCACTCGGTAAATCTGGCAGTGCCAAAATATTTTTCGCCAGGATCACGGTCCCCCCCAGCAATAAGGTGCCTGTGATCTCCATCACTGAGGGGTCGAAGCACACTGAGGTAGCAGCCAAAACTCCGTTCAGCTCCTCTTCGTTTAATAGTGCCCCCATAGCCTGAGTCATGGCAAGCACGTTACTTTGCGTGACAGCCACACCTTTGGGCTCTCCGGTCGACCCTGAGGTATAAATCACATAAGCGAGGGCCTGCGGGTCCAGCTCAGGGGGTGAACAGGAAGGCAACTCATCGCCGATATCAGCCAGCGAAATTTGTCCAGGCATACTCTGGCATAATTCAGCCGACGTGTTGCTATCGACGATAACTGCAGCAGCCTTACTATGTGCTAGCATATAGTCAATTCGGGTACGCGGATAACTCGGATCCAACGGCACATAAGCACACCCGGCTCTCAACACCCCGAGTAAAGCAGCCACCAGCTCCCAGCTGCGCTCCATACACACACCGACTAATGCACCGGGCTCTATTTCATGGCTCACCAGCTTAGCCGCAATGGCCCCGGCACGCCCCCACAATACCTGATAGCTAATCTCCTTCGTCCCGTCAATCAGTGCGGTTTTTTCTGGGTTACGCTGTACCAGGGCGGTCAATGTGGCGGCAATAGAATGCGTGATGCTTGATGTATCACACACTCTCAGCTCTTTTTCCCGATGTGTGTGCTGATCGGATGAGACTGAAGTGCCAGTTAAATGGTCCATACCTATTTCCTTTATTGTTATTGTCAACCTTGTCACTCTTCGAATTTAAGCGCAGTGATTTACGCAGCTTAACGATAGTATTGGTGTTTGATGTGACAACAGGCACTATAAAAGCGCCATTTTTATACACATAAATTCAACACAGAAATTAACATTTACTTAATCAAGTAAGCCAGTAAACCCCCTGACCGGGTACGGACTTTTGTCTGCTTGTTTTTTACGTTCAACGGGGTATTGTGAAGAATTCATAAAAACGTATGGGAATGAGGATATGAGTATAGTTTTAACGACCCAGTGCCGAGATGATGTGGGGTTGATAGCCAAAGTAACCGGGCTGTGCTTTGAGCATAATCTGAATATCGTGCGCAACAATGAGTTTGTTGACAACGCAGGCGAGCGCTTTTTTATGCGCACAGAATTGACCGGGACAGTCAGTGAAGCATTTTTACCACAGCTTCGTAGTGCACTCCCAGACGGTGCCCAGGTGCATTTACACGGTAATGAAAAAACCAAAGTAGTCCTGCTCGCAACCAAAGAAGCCCATTGTCTGGGTGGTATGCTACTGAAACAGTACGAAAATGCCTTTAATGTCGAAATCCAGGCGGTGATCGCTAACTACGATACGCTTAAGCCACTGGTGGAAGGCTTTGGCGTGCCTTTTCATCTGGTGTCTCATCACGGCCTGACCCGGGAGCAACATGACGATGCCATGGCCAAAGTCATTGAGCACTATCAGCCCGACTTTATCGGTCTGGCTAAATATATGCGCGTCCTCAGCCCCGATTTTGTTGCGCGCTTTAGCAATCAAATCATTAATATTCACCACTCTTTCTTACCTGCGTTTATTGGCGCAAAGCCGTATCACCAGGCCTTTGAGCGAGGGGTAAAAATCATTGGTGCGACTGCACATTTCGTTAATGATGAGCTGGACGAGGGGCCAATCATTATGCAGGATGTCACCCAGGTGAGTCATGCAGATAGCGCAGAAGCCATGGCAAAAATGGGCCGGGATATTGAAAAAGTGGTATTTTGCAAGGCTATTCAGCTGGCAGCAGAACATAAGCTGTTTATCAACGGCAACAAAACCGTCGTGTTTGCCTAGCACACAACACAACGCCAACCTCCAGGGCTGGCGTTTGACACGCTCCAGGCTCGCAGCTAACTCGTACTTTCCACCGGTTCCAGTTGCAACTTAGCTGCAATTAACACCGCCTGTGTCCGATTATAGACACCCAGCTTACGGAATATCGCGGTAATATGTGCCTTGACCGTCGCTTCTGAAATATTCAGTTCATAAGCGATTTGCTTGTTGAGTAAACCTTCGTGCAGATATTGCAGAACCTTGTATTGCTGGGGTGTCAAAGAAGCAATTTGCTGTGCCAGCTGCTTGTCTTCGCCGTCGAGTTCGGCAATCTGATCTTTCAGGCTGGCAGGCAACCAGACATCCCCTTCGAGCACCTGATTCAATGCTTCAACAATTTCTTGTGATGATGACGCCTTGGGAATAAAGCCCATAGCACCATAGCCCATCACTTTAGAGATCACATTCAGGTCTTCACTACCCGACACCACTACGATAGGCAAACTCGGGTAATCTTCACGGATCCGGATCAGGCCATATAAATCGCCATTGCCCGGCATATGTAAATCCAACAACAGCAGATCCAGCTCTTCCTGTTCGGATAATTGTTGCAAGGTTTGCTCAAAGTTCTCAGATTCGAAAATCTCTAACCCGTCAAACTGATTCTGCAGTGCCCCCTTTAATGCTTCGCGAAACAGAGGGTGATCGTCCGCAATTAAAAACTGGTTCATGCTTGGCTCCTAAAAAATCGGCTGTCATTTCGACAGCCGATATAGTAGGTCAATATTTTGTCATAATTCAAGCGATTAACGCCCAATTAACGGTTTAGTCTGTTTTCGATCAATTCATCGACCACGCTAGGGTCTGCCAAAGTCGAAGTATCGCCCAATTGTTGATACTCATTCGCCGCTATCTTACGCAGAATACGACGCATGATTTTACCGGAACGCGTCTTAGGAAGACCCGGTGACCATTGGATCATATCCGGTGACGCAATCGGGCTAAGCTCTTTGCGTACCCAGTTGCGCACTTCCTTGGTCAGCTCGTCTGTGACGGCAACCCCTTCGTTTGGCGTCACGTATACATAAATGCCCTGACCCTTAATGTCATGGGGATAACCCACAACCGCCGCTTCTGCGACTGCTTCGTGTGCAACCAGAGCACTTTCAATCTCAGCGGTGCCCAGACGGTGACCCGACACATTGAGTACATCATCCACACGACCGGTGATCCAGTAATAGCCATCTTCATCGCGACGACAGCCATCCCCCGTGAAATACACGCCCGGATAGGCCGAGAAGTAAGTTTGTTCGAAACGTTCATGATCGCCATACACTGTGCGTGCCTGCGAAGGCCAGCTGTCCAGGATCACCAGATTCCCTTCCGTCGCACCTTGCAATGTATTGCCCTCTGCATCGAACAAGGCCGGTGCGATACCAAAGAATGGACGGGTCGCCGAACCCGGTTTCATATCCGTTGCGCCCGGCAGTGGCGTGATCATGATGCCACCAGTTTCAGTCTGCCACCAGGTATCCACGATGGGGCACTGGCTGTTACCAATCTTCTCGTAATACCAGCTCCAGGCTTCCGGGTTAATCGGCTCGCCTACTGATCCCATAATGCGCAAACTGGTGCGTTTTGAGCTGGCAATTGGCTCATCGCCTTTCGCCATTAAGGCACGGATAGCAGTCGGTGCTGTGTATAGGATAGTGACATTGTGCTTATCCACAACTTCACCGATACGTCCTGAACTTGGGTAAGTCGGGACACCTTCAAAAATAACCTGAGTGCAGCCATTTACCAGCGGACCATAAGCCATATAACTGTGGCCGGTGATCCAACCCACATCGGCAGTACACCAGTAAACATCGTCGGCTTTAACATCAAACACATACTCGTGTGTCATGGATGAATAAACCAGATAGCCACCGGTCGTGTGTACGACCCCTTTTGGCTGGCCGGTTGAACCAGACGTATAAAGGATGAACAGAGGATCTTCGGCATTCATTGGCTCAGGCTCACACTCACTGGCTACATCAGCCACCAGTTCATGCCACCAGACATCGTGCGCTTGCCATTCCACCTCTCCACCGGTGAGCTGATGCACAACTACATGTTCAATGTTAACACCGTCCTGGCTGACCGCTTCATCCACATTTGCCTTAAGCGGTACACAATTACCACCACGACGGCCTTCATCTGATGTGATCACAACTTTTGCACCCGAGTCTTTGATCCGATCAGCAATCGCTGAAGGTGAAAAGCCACCAAACACAACCGAGTGAATAGCACCAATACGGGCACATGCCTGCATGGCGTAAATTGCCTGTGGCGTCATTGGCATATAGATGGCAACACGGTCGCCTTTTTGGACACCCAGCTTCTTCAGGCCATTGGCCAGTTTTGCCACTTCATCGTGCAGTTGCTGGAAGGTGATATGCTCACTTTGCGTTGGGTCGTCGCCTTCCCAGATCAGCGCGACTTTGTCTGCATTGTCTTTCAGGTGACGATCAATACAGTTGTAAGAGGCATTCAATACACCATCTTCGTACCATTTAATGCTGATATGACCTTTGTCAAACGACGTATTCTTTACTTTGCTGTAAGGGGTAAACCAGTCAAGGCGCTTACCATGCTCCGCCCAAAACGCCTGAGGATCGTCAATGGATTCTTGGTATAGCTTTGTATATTGATCGTTATCTACCAGCGCTGCGTTCCTGATGGCTTCAGGAACCGGATAAATGCTCTGTGACATAGTCATCTCCATGTTGATTTTTGGCCAGACGGCGATTCACCAAGGATCGCCCACTCTTTTTATATTAAGTATTAGACCTTAGTTGTACTTGCACCTGTATTGCAAACATAGTAGACAAACCGGGCACTTCTGCAGATGTACGACAAGCGCAAGATACACAATGCAGAGTCGTTTCCCTCAGACATCCCACCTTAGTCGTATAGACCAAAGGTTAATTGAGTAAAAAGCCGTCATCAACAACATTGAAGAACACGAAGCACATTCGCTGACCTCACCCCGGGTTTGTCTGCGCAATCCGGAGCAATGTATACAGGAATTCAACTATGACAACAGCAAAGAAAAATAACTTAACGCTTAGTGCCCTGGCCGTGCAAACCGCGTTACTTGGCGGCCTGCTCACAGCCAGTGCCAATGCGGCTGAGCTGGGCAGTACTGAAGTAAAATATGGTGGATACATTAAGCTGGATGCTATCTGGAGTGACTTTTCCGATGGCAGTTTAGGCTCACAGCATATTGGCCGGGATTTCTATGTCCCTGGTACCACTCCTGTTAGTGGCGGCGAACCTAAAGATGCGGTATTTGATATGCATGCCCGTCAGTCGCGCTTCAACCTGTCTACAGATACCAAGCTGGATGATGGTAGCAGTATTAAAACAAAAATTGAGCTGGATTTTATCGCCTCAACCGGCGGCAACGAGCGTGTGACTAACTCTTACTCACCACGAATTCGTCAGGCGTATGTCACTTACAAAGGCTGGTTGTTTGGTCAGGCCTGGTCTAACTTCCAAAATGTTAGCGCCCTGCCTGAAACCCTGGACTTTGTCGGCCCGGCTGATGGCACCGTGTTTGTTCGCCAAGCTATGGCCAAATACACCATTGGTAACTGGTCTTTTTCAGCGGAAAACCCGGAAAGTACCATTACCTCTGAAGGTGGCGCGCGCGTGGTAACAGACGACGCCAGTATGCCTGATTTTACCGCACGATATACCTATAAAGCGGACTGGGGACACCTGGTAGTTGCCGCCTTAGGTCGCGAGTTGACCTATAAAGTCGCCACAGCAGATGAAAGCGAGACCTCATTCGGGATCAGCGCATCTGGTCGTATCAACTTTGGTAAGAACAACCTTAAGTTTATGCTGACACAAGGCCAGGGTCTGGGTCGTTATGTGGGCCTCAATGCAGCACATGGTGCGGTCTATGATGGCAAAGACCTGCATGCAATTGATTCGACCTCCGGATTTATCGCCTACCAGCATTACTGGAACCCACAGTGGCGTTCGACCTTCCTCTATTCTTTCTTGTCTGCGGATAATGACAAAGATCTGCTTGGTATCACCATAGATCCCACAGAGTCGACCACCAGCTATAGCGCGAATATCCTCTACTCACCAGTTAAAAAGCTGACCTTTGGTGCGGAATATAAAGTCGCAACACGTGAAACTGAAAGTGGCGCAGAAGGCGATCTGGACCGCCTGCAGTTCTCCGTAAAGTATGTTTTTTAAAACTCCCGCAACAAAAAGCCCGCATGATGCGGGCTTTTTATTTTTAAACTGTGTGTGCAGTGCTTACAAGGTTGCTTTTCGCTCGTTGTAATACTCAATCAGCTTATCGACAGCTTCCTGACAATACTCCCGTACGCCTGCAACCACCATGTGCTTTTCACCCTGACCAACCTGCTCATCACCATGGAACAGATTAAAGCGCAGGACGATTTTGCCGCGTTTGCCTTCAAAGGAAAACTCAGGCTCCGCCGGTTCAAGAGTCACCGACTCAATGTCCAGCATATCCAGGTGAATCGACATTGATTCGTAGATCACCATAGGACGTGCTGGGTTGATCATCACATCTTGTTTGCCCATCAATGGAATAATCACATGTGGGAAAGTCGTGCCCGAGAACTCAACGTAGTTACGGATCAAGCTGCTGGTCAGGCTGTCACATTGTTTGATTTCACCACTGCGTTTCACCGACAGCATGACCTTGTCTTCTGAGGTAATATCAAAAGCGTCACTCAACGGTGGAAACTGCAGACGACTGGTTTCATCCACCATGCCGACAAAATCAAAATGCATATTCTCACTCACACCGTAGCGTTCCAGGACTAGTGAGAACAACAGATCACCCGGTACACAGAATTTTTTAGCATCCACATCGTGCAAAGGGTTAAAGTCATCCGCCACTTGTTTAGCGAACTGACTGGCCTGCTCGCGGCTAATTGCCACGCTATCCATTTCTTGCTGGTAATAAGGAGTTAGCATAATTCACTTCTGTATTGCGTTAAAACCGCACTATGTTAGCAGAATTATGACCCACAGAGGTCATATCTGTTTAAGTTTCCTTAAAAAGACGTTTTTATCTGTTAAAAGTTTAGTAATTGCAACAAGTTAACAAAATCAAAATAGAGCCATAAGGGGTTCATACCCCCACGTCAGCAGCAACACCACACTGAATACAACAAAGATACCATAAGCCAACAAACCACTGCGCATCGCCGGCGCTGCTGCAACTGGCTCAGTTGTCTTACCCGTGAGCAGCGGCTTAACGAGGTTTTTGCCTCTCAGACGATAGAGCACAATCGCACTAATATGCACGGCAATGGCAATCAGCAAAATGTCGATATTGGTATGATGAATATCACCCGCCAACTCCGCCCAACTATAAGGCACATATGAAACCAGTGGCCCTTCAACCAAAATATCGTCGGTAGTGAACAACCCAGAGATCAACTGCACCATGATCAACACAAAAAATGCCAGTACCATGAGGCTACCTGCCGGATTATGACCAACAAACGGGGCTGAAGATTTCAACGAAGCAAGCACGGTTTTTGGAGAGTGGAATAAGCTGCTGAGTTTTGCCGTCTGGCTCCCGATCAGGCCCCAAATCAAACGCGTCGCCATCAGTGCCAATAACAGGTAGCCTGTTACAAAGTGGATTTCCAGCCAGCCTTCTTCGCCACTGAAATACAGCACCGCAATGCCAATGACCAGTAGCCAGTGAAAGCCACGTATGAATCCGTCCCAAACTTTAGTTGCCATGCTATTTACCCCGCGTGATATTGGTTACAACCCCGAAGGGTATCACAGCCGGGAAAAATACGTGAATTCGGGGCGAAGATTTGCGCTCATCGCCCCGAACAGTGAGATTAATATGCAAGATTCTGAGGTTACAGGCACGCAGCCACAATGGCGCGTGATTTGCTCAGGTCAACCTGCTGATGCTCTCCCAGTGCAACCATGCCATGACGCTCCAGTTGAGCGACGATTTTATCCACCGCCTCTTCACCGACACCATAGTCACTGAGACGCGTTTTCATGCCCAACGACTGGAAGAAGGCTTCGGTTTTCTCAATCGCCTGATCAATCGCCTGTGCTTCGTCACTGATATCCAGGCCTAACACACGCTCTGCGTATTGCAGCAATTTGCCTTGTTTACTGTCGCGCTGTTCATGCATCACGCGTGGTAAAACAATGGCCAGAGTCTGAGCATGGTCCAATCCATAAACGGCTGTTAATTCATGGCCAATCATGTGAGTTGCCCAGTCATGCGGTACCCCCGAACCAATCAGCCCATTCAGAGCCATGGTCGCTGACCACATCACATTAGCGCGAACTTTATAGTCCACCTCGTCTGAGAAGAGTTTCGGGCCGTCTTCCATCAAAGTCAGCAACAGACCTTCTGCAAAACGGTCTTGGACTTTCGCATCAATGGGGTAAGTCAGATACTGTTCCATCACATGTACAAACGGATCGACCACACCATTGATCAACTGACGCTCAGGCAATGAGCTCATTACTGTGGGATCCAGCACCGCGAATTTAGGCTGTACCTGCGGTGAGGCAAACGGTAGTTTGTCGTTGGTTTCTTTGTTTGAGACCACACTGAAGCTGTTCGACTCAGAGCCGGTTGCAGGTAAGGTCAGCACGACGCCCAGATCCAGGGCCGATTCGATTTGCGCCCCTTTGGCCAGAATGTCCCAGGGCTCACCCTTAAACTCAGCAGCTGCCGCAATAAACTTACTGCCATCAATGACCGAGCCACCGCCAACAGCAAGCAAATAGGTATATCCTTGTTGACGAATGACCTCGACCGCCTGCATACAGGTCTGATAGCTGGGGTTTGGCTCAATACCACTGAACTCACCCCAGTGATGATTGGCCAGCGCATCACTTACCTGCTGGTATATGCCATTGCTTTTAATGCTGCCACCACCATAGATGACCAACACTTTCGCGTCAGCAGGAATACTGTCCGACATAGCGGCAATCTGACCTTCTCCAAAGAGGATCTGCGTTGGGTTATGAAAACTGAAATTCAGCATGCTTTGTTCCTGTTAGTTTGTGACTCGATATAAAACGACTCTCAGTCTAGCCTGACAGACTGTCATGATCATTAGTTCACTGGCAAATTAATTTTGCCATACTGCAACAATACTAATACCATATTAATCTTACTTGCACTGGAGAAACAAAAATGTGGCAAGGGCTGGATATCTTTCTCGCCGTCGTTGAGCAGGGCAGTTTCAGTAAAGCCGCTCAGGCACTGGATGTATCAACTTCACATGTGAGCCGCCAGATCCAACAACTGGAGCAGCGACTGGGCACTTTGTTGCTGCAACGCACCACACGCAGCATTAACCTGACCGATGCAGGCAAGCATTACGCAGCCAAACTCAAATTGATCCAGCAAGAACTCAGCGAAGCCAATGATCAGCTACTGGGTGGCCAGCAAATACCGAAAGGACACATTCGCATTACTGGTGCCGGGGATTTCGTCGCCAATACGGTTGCGCCGGTGATTGCCGAGTTTTGCCTTCAGTATCCGGAAGTGACCGTTGAGATTGACTTCAACAACCGCAACGTTGACCTGGTTGAAGATGGCTTTGATCTGGCGATCCGCTTTGGCCGGATGCGTGACTCCAGTCTCATCGCCCGTAAGCTGACACCCCGACCCATGACCCTGGCTGCCAGCCCTCGTTATCTTGATGCTCACCCAGCCCCCACACATCCGCATGCGCTGGCTCAGCATAATTGCCTGCTGGCCGCAAATAATCGATGGCGTTTTATCATTGATGGTGAGATTGAAGAAGTCAAAATCAACGGCAACTGGCGGACGAATCACCCACATGCCCTGTTACAGGCCTGCCTGCAAGGACTGGGGATCTCTCATCTGGCACGCGACATTGTCGAGCCGCATCTCGCCTCAGGTGCACTGATCAGCCTGCTGGATGAGTTTCAGGTCACCGACAACGCCTCCTGGCTGGTTTATCCGCGTAAAGATCTCATGCCCTACCGCGTGCGCCTGCTTATCGACTTTCTCTTGGAGCGGTTTCAGTCCACATAGACAAGCTTTGACTGAATAAAGCTTGATCTATGTGGTCTGTTACTTTAAATTATATCGCACACGATATAATCTTGAGAGATTTTAAATGACAACACTATATGAGTTCAGTGCAAACACACTGCAAGGGCAACCGTTTGAGTTTAGCAGCCTGCAAGGTCGAGTGGTGCTGGTTGTTAATACTGCCAGCCAGTGCGGATTGACCCCGCAATATGAGGGGCTTCAGGCGCTGCATGAGCAATATGGTTCCCAGGGTCTGAGCATCATTGGCTTTCCCTGTAACCAGTTTGGCCAGCAGGAGCCCGGCAGTGCCAGCGAGATACAGCAAGGCTGCCTGATCAACTATGGCGTGGATTTTCAGATGATGGAAAAAATCGACGTCAATGGTGCACAGGCACACCCGTTGTATGCTTATCTTAAAGACGCTCTGCCCGGCCTGTTTGGTAATAAAATTAAGTGGAACTTTACTAAATTCCTGCTGGGTAAAGATGGCCAGCCATTAGCACGCTATGCGCCAACAACAAAACCTGAGAAAATAAGTAAAGACATCGAAAAAGCATTAAGCGCATAAAATGAAAGAGCAGCCCTCGGAACTACGTCTGGACAATCAACTGTGTTTTAGCCTGTACGCCGCATCGCGGCAGGTCACCCGGCTTTATCAACCGCTGTTGAAGGCGCGCGGCCTGACGTATCCGCAATATATTGTACTGATGATCCTCTGGCAGCAGGATGGGTTACTGGTGGGAGAAATTGGCAAACGCGCGCAACTCAATAGCAACACACTTACGCCACTGCTTAAAAGGCTGGCCCAGCAAGCATTAGTCACGCGGGAGCGCTCAGAACGTGATGAGCGCCAGTGCCATATTTACCTCACAGAAAAAGGCAAAGCACTGGAGGCTGACTGTAGCTGCATTCCCCAACAAATGCTGGCACAGACCAAAATGCCACTGGCAGATCTGCAACAGCTCAAGGCACTCCTGGATGGCTTTTTAACGAGTCAGTCAGACGCTGATTAGCCATAAAAAAGGCTGAACCTCAGTTCAGCCTTCTATATCCAACCCGTTTCATTACCCCGTCAATCTGAAGGGCATAATGTGAGTTGTTCGCCGTTACCCTATGCTTGGGTATTCACGGTATGCTTTTTCCAGCTTCTTCGCTTGCTTCTTAGACACACCCAGGTGGTTTAATGCCACCCGTAAGCGCGCACGAGACAAGTCTGATCCCAGGATCTCCATGGCATCCACCACAGAGGTCGACGAGGTCTTGCCGGTAATGGCAACGAAGATGGGCTCCAGGAAGTCCTTGATCTTCAACTCGTGGAAGGTCGCTACAGACTTAGCCACGGCGAAAACTTCACTCTTGTTCCACTGACGCAGCTTGTCCAGTTCCCAGATAAAGAACTGCAGTGCCTGACGCACGGTATCTTCTTCTGCTTTGCCCGCAGTTAATAGTGCCGGATCATACTCAGGGATCCCACCAACAAAGTGACCTGCCAGACCAACCAAATCAGACAAGGTATTAATGCGGGTTTTCGCTTCTGGCAGCACTCGCGCCAACATCTGGCCATTGAGCTTCCAGTCAACAAAGCGTTCAATCAGCTGTTCATCGCTGAGATCTTCACGGATCCACAGGCCATTTAGCCAGCTTAACTTGTCGATATCAAATACCGGACCACCCAAAGACACGCGCTTCATGTCGAAGTGTTCAATCATCTCAGCCAGCGTAAACTTCTCACGCTCATCAGGCATAGACCAGCCCATACGGCCCAGATAGTTCAGGACCGCTTCTGGCAGGTAACCCATTTCTTTATAGTAGTTAATAGAAGTCGGGTTCTTACGCTTAGACAACTTCGACTTGTCCGGGTTACGTAATAATGGCAGGTGGCCAAGAACCGGCGCTTGCCAGCCAAAGTCTTCGTACAGCTTGAGCAGTTTCGGCGCTGAATTGATCCACTCTTCACCACGGAAGATATGGCTGATCTGCATATGGTGATCGTCAACCACGTTGGCCAGGAAGTAAGTTGGGAAGCCATCCGCTTTCAGTAGCACCTGCATGTCGACATTTTCCCACGGGATCTCAATCTCACCACGCAGGTAGTCGTTAAATTTAAAGCTGCCTTCTTCTGGGATCATCATACGGATCACATAAGGTTTGCCCGCATCCAGGTTTGCCTGTACTTCTTCCTGAGTCAGTTTCAGACCACGGCCATCATACTTAGGACGTAAACCCTCGGCCATTTGCTGCTCACGCATTTCGTCGAGTTCTTGGGCCGTTGCAAAACAATAAAACGCCTTGCCTTCTTCCACCAGCTGATGAGCATATTTTTTATATAAGTCACTGCGTTCAGATTGACGGTAAGGACCAAAATCACCGCCGACATCCGGTCCGTGATCCCACTCCAGGCCAAGCCAACGCAGGCTGTCCATAATTGCTTGCTCTGACTCCGGGGTGCTTCTTTGCTGATCGGTATCTTCGATACGCAGAACAAATTCACCACCTTGCTGCTTGGCAAAACAGTAGTTGAATAACGCAATATAGGCTGTGCCTAAGTGGGGATCGCCCGTCGGTGACGGTGCAACACGCGTGCGGATAGTCATGTTTTTTCTCTTAAATTGTGTCTAATGAGGTCATGGGGCTAATGCTAGCATAGCCCCTTGTACGGGCAAACCGCTGACAGCCAGTATGCCGGATGTCGAGATTAAGCGGCTTGCTCAAGCTTTTGTAAATAGTCAACAATGTCGTTCGATTCATACAGCCAGGTTACCTGGTTCTGCTCTTCAATTCTCAGGCAAGGTACTTTGATTCTGCCCCCCTGCTCTTGCAGCTCCTGACGATATGCCTGATTATTCTTGGCATCACGGGTTTCCAGTTTCAGGCCTTCCCGCTTGGCGGCACGACGCACCTTAACGCAGAATGGGCACCCTTTGAATTGATACAGTTTCAGTTTGGCGGTTTGCGCATCCAACTTGGCTTGCGCCTCTGCAGGGCGCTTTTTGCTGCGCGGGGTAAAGATAAAATCAAACAGTAAAATCAGGCTGCCAAGCAGCATACGGATTAATTTCATTGTCATACTCCAGAATTCTTGTGGCGCGTAGAATACCACAGAATTGCCGGAAAATTGGCACCGAATGACTTAAAAAAGTTCAATATCTGAGGTCGTAACCTGTAAAGAGACGCCCTCCAGCGTGCCATAAAAAATGACCCGGTCCCGGCCATGTTGTTTGGCGTGATACAGTGCCATATCGGCCTGGTTAACCAGCTCGGACACTTGCATCACATCCGTCACATCCGTAAAGCCAACACTCAGGGTCACCTGGCCCACCTGAGGAAACGTCACAGAACGGATCACGCCGCGTACGCGATCTAACAAAGATTGGGCTTCGCTATCATTGTGCGCCTGAAACAAGACTGCGAACTCTTCGCCTCCGTAGCGAAACACATAGTCCTCGGCTCGAAAATTCTCTTTCAGATGCTGAGCGGTCAATAAAATCACTTCATCCCCTATGACATGACCAAAGGAGTCATTGACGCGCTTAAAATGGTCTATGTCGAACAAGGCCAGATACCAGCGACGCGGATCCGGCTCTTCTCGGGGCTGCAAAAAGCCCTGGCCTGAGGCGATTTCAAGGACCTTCTCATCAAAGGTCTGGCGGTTGAGTAATTGAGATAAGGGGTCAATACGGGCCAGTGCCAGTGTATGTAGCTGATGAAAAAACACATTCATCAAATGTGCAGTCAGATTGCAATTAGCCGGGGTTAACGCCTCATAGATCCACAGCAACCCAATCACCTGGTCATCAAGCCGTAACGGCATACAGGTGTAGGATTTACTGATGAGCACAGATTTGCCCATACACAGTTGGGCTTTCTCGAGCATCTCTTGCAATACCATGGGTTCGCTGACATGTTGCTGATAAATCAGCTTTAGCGCTTCTTTGTTAGACAAGCTAGGGCGAATAAAAAAACTCAAAGGTTGTTCTGGCAGCAGCGACTGTAGAATGTCGCAAAACTGCTGATACAATGCCTGCTCTTCTTTCAGCTCTAACAAGCTAATGGTGTATTCGTGTCCGCAAGTGGAGGTAGTCACGTAATTGCCCAGTATTCAGACCCAACTTAAAGATTAGCGCTTATTTACCAGCTTTCAATCCAACCTTCAAAACGGGCCTGACCTGAGCCCACGAATAACAGACTCAGCCAGGTAGCAACGAGTAAAACTTAGAGTGAGCCGGCGTAGATATCCAGTAACACCAGGTCGTCACGATGTACCACTACATTAGACGCCGGATACCCCAAAACCAGGGGGATTTCACTACTATGCAGACGTTTGATTTGGTCCATTTCCTGATGATCAAAAGCGACCAGTCCCTTAGCAAGCAATTGATTGTCAAGGTCACGTACTTCAATCACATCGCCCCGCGCAAACTCGCCGCCGATGGCCACAATGCCCTTCGCCAATAAACTTGCGCCCTGATGCGCGATGGCAGCCACCGCGCCGGGGTCACATTGCACATAGCCCGTTGATTTAGGACCTGACAAGAGCCATTTTTTACGTCCCTCAAGCGGCGCATCAAAGCGCACAAAGGTGGTGCTTTGTGCAGTACCCGCCATCACCTGTTCAATTACCTGAGGCTCAGCCCCTTTAGCAATGATGGTCTCAATCCCGGCCCGCTGTGCTGTGCGTGCGGCTTCGAGCTTAGTATACATACCGCCAGTGCCCAGCTTACTGCCAGCCCCACCCGCCAGCGCCATCAGTGACTGATCAATAAACTCGACCTCAGAGATTAACGTGGCCTTAGGATTATTACGGGGATCCGCCGTGAACAAGCCGGGCTGATCGGTCAGCAGTAAAAGCTTATCGGCATTGGCCAAAATCGCCACAAGCGCAGATAAATTATCATTGTCACCCACTTTTATTTCTGAGGTGGCGACGGCATCATTCTCATTAACGATGGGGATCACCTGATGTTTCAGCAACTGGGTTATGGTATCGCGTGCATTCAGGTAGCGCTCCCGGTCTTCTACATCTGCGCGTGTGAGCAGTAGTTGTGCCACTGGCTGATCAAATAGCGCAAACAGAGACTGCCATAAGTGGATTAATTGACCCTGGCCAATGGCCGCCAGCATTTGTTTTTCTGCTATCGAAACGCCGACGCTGTGCTCAACCGCATCTCTGCCCGCAGCCACCGCCCCACTGGACACCAGCACGGGCAGATAACCCTGTTGCTTGAGTGCCATACACTGAGTGACAATATCGATCATACGTGGTTTATTGAGCTTATCTGTACCGGCAGTAAGCACACTGGTCCCCAGCTTAATCACGATAACTTTACTTTTCTTCATTCCTCATTCCTTCACTGTATAAATGACAGGCATTGAGCTTTGTTATATCACGAAGAGGGGTGCAAAAAAATGGCACTGCAAAAAAGGGGTTGGATCAAAGAAACGCCCGCATTAACTTGCGTTGTCGAGCCAACTCGTTTAAAAAGCCTGTGACGAAAAGTAATGACAGGCTGGGATCATGAGCAAACCAAATAAAGAACTAAAAATGTTACCTTTACTCTTTGTAAGCATCGCTTTGTGTATTGGTGGCCACTTTATTTTGCAGCCTAACTATCAGGACAGTCATATTGCAGAATATGCTTTAGCAGCGCTGCCTTTTCTGATGTTTGCGATTGTCATTATTGCCATCAAGATCGCCATTAAAGCAGATAAAGAAGAATAAACCGGGGCCAAGGCATCATCACAACTTGTGGTAGCCAAACCACTGCGGGACGATGGGCTGAGACTGACCGCTGGGCGTCAGCTGAACATAGTGCTTTCCATCGATGAGATCTAACACCATACAGTCATCCACGGCATACAAATCATCTTTATGGCGCAATTCGGTATCAGGCAGTAATGTGTTGAGCGCACGGGCTTTGGCCGCTTGTGCTGTTGGCGCAACAAACAAGCCAAATTCATGCTGCTCAGCCAGACTGTCATGGCGATAGCCTCCCAGATTCACAAAATATAAATTGGGCTGTTGAACGGGTGGTTCACTGACCAGATCTACCTGGTAACCATCGATATGTCTGAGCGCGACATAGCTGTCCATGTGTACTTTGTCTTTGTCACCGACCCATTGCTGCTTTAGCGCGCCAAATGTGTCTTCAATACATGTACCAACCACGAAACGAATATCATGCATTTCAATGTGACAGCCACTCAAACGGCCGCCCAGATAAACCATAAATAACTGCATTATTGACCCTATAAAATGAACATATACCAGTTTATGGTACCACAGTGGCTTTTCTGTCTCAGTTCGATGTCTTTTTAAGACAAAATGCGGTATTGGTTGCTAAACAAATAAAATAACACAAGGAAACTCCCGCCATGATCCGGTTTATTTGCCTGGCCCTGACTTTGTACAGTGGGATCAGCATGGCTCAGTTTACACTGATACACAATGTCAACGGTTATACCCCCACTCGCAGCGGCGAAATCAAGACCTTTGCAACCTTAGTGATTAAGGATGGTAAAGTCGTTCGGGTGGGCAACAAGCAGCTTACAGCCCAATACCCAAAAGCCAGCAAATTTGATGGCCAGGGGATGACTTTACTACCAGGGCTGATAGACGCCCATGGTCATATCATTGGCTTGGGCAATAACCTATCCCGGCTTGATATTCGTGAAGCCAATTCAGTCGAGCAGGTAGGTCAGCAACTTAAAGAATTTAGCACCCAAAACCCCAAGGGCTGGATCCTTGGGCGCGGCTGGGATCAAACACGCTGGACGCCTAATCGTTTTCCCACTGCGGCTGATCTGGACAAATTTGTCAAAGATCGACCTGTGGTCCTGACGCGGGTTGATGGACATGCCATCTGGGTCAATAGCATGGCAATGTCATTGGCGGGGATTGATGCACAAACGGCCTCTCCTGCTGGCGGTGAGATCCTTCGGCATTCTTCAGGCAATCCGACCGGTATTTTTATCGACAAAGCAGAGAACTTAGTAAAAAAACACATTCCACCCACGTCCACCGCACACCTTAATCAGGCTCTGAATAAAGCCGGTGATCATTTGCTCAGCCTGGGCATAACCAGTGCACACGATGCTGGTATCGATAAACAAACCTGGAAGCTTTACCAAAGCCGCTCACAGAGTCAGACCTTACCGCTGCGTATCTATGCCATGCTCAGCGCCGCAGATCCTCAGCTGGATAGTATGTTACAAGCGGGTGTGTATAAAGATAAGCGCGATATGCTCTCTGTACGCAGTGTTAAAATTTACGCGGATGGTGCCTTGGGTAGCCGAGGTGCTGCGCTACTGAAAGACTACAAAGACCGTCAGGGCTATCGAGGCCTGATGCTTGAGCAGCCGCAACACCTCGAACAATTGATAACACAGGCCGTTAAACATGGCTTTAGTGCGCACACGCATGCCATTGGCGACCGCGCCAATCGGCTGGTGCTGGACAGCTATGAAAACGTCTTTAAAACCACCGGTGGTAAATTATTAAGAAACAGAATAGAACATGCGCAAATTGTTGAGCCAGATGACATTCCAAGATTTAAGACCCTGGATATCATTCCCTCAATGCAACCTGTGCATGCCACCTCAGATATGCACATGGCTGAGCAAAGGCTGACCGATGAGCAATTAAAAGGGGCGTACGCCTGGCAAACCTTTTTACAACAGGGCAGCAAGGTTGCCGCTGGGTCGGACTTCCCGGTAGAGCTAGCCAACCCGTTTCATGGCCTGCATGCTGCAATCACTCGCATGAATGCGCAACAACACCCGCAGCAGGGTTGGCGAAATCATGAACGACTGACACGAACACAGGCTTTACAGGCGTTCACGTTAGACGCAGCTTATGCCGCTTTTCAGGAGTTTAAGCTGGGCAGTCTTGAACAGGGTAAATGGGCTGATTTTATCTTGCTAGATAAAGATTACTTTAAAGTGCCAGAGCAGGAGATCAGAGACATCCAGGTTAAACAGACTTGGATTGCGGGTCAGCTACGTTATTCACAAGATTAGGCTTGTATCAGACTGAAACTCAGAGCGGCGCGACAGCCGCTCGATATGCCCTGTCAGGAGGAAGTGTCGCTATCTGAGCGGTGTAGCTTAGCCAGGTGATAAATATTCACCAGCGCCAGTAATCCGTTGGTTAATGCAACGGGCCAGGCAGTGATCATTACCCCATAAATGGTAAAGCAAATACACCCTGCGAGGTTGAACCAACGTAACTTGACTACATTGGACATCATTAGAGAAACGACTAAAAAAGCGGACGCAACGTAACCTAAAAGTTCCCAAGTCATTTGTTCTCTCCTCGCAGTTGAGTTAGCATTATTCAGTGTAGACACCAAGACTCAGAATGCAGGATAATAGCACTCGTCTAAATTGGCGTTGGCTTGCATAAAGCACACTGTCGTCATGCAAGCAACATTGAATAAAAAGGCTAACTCACTAAACCCCATAGAAATTAGGACCTGAAATAAGCTCTAACACGGGAACGGGGTGAAAAGCATTTAGCCTCTCAATCGGGTGAGTTAGCATGAAACCGATGACACGCATGCTATCTTCATAACAAATTAATAAATAGGACAATTGTCCGAAGAGCCATCCAGATGTTTCAATATCATTTTTCAACCACTTTGGTGGAACAACTACTCAGCTTCGCTGGTAATAGTTTTCAGCACACAAAAAAAGAAGTGCTCATCCATCAGGATGAACCACTCACAAAGCTGATCCTGGTGAGAAGTGGTACGGTGTCTTTTAGTTACGATGTGGGTAATGGTCGGCGCCTGCTACTGGGCCAGCTAGACTGCAACAACACCTTAATAGGTGAGATTGAAGCATTGAATAATCAGCCATGTATATACACGGTCACCTGCCTGAATGACGTACAATATAACTTAATCGAGCTGAAGCATTGGCGGCAGCTTTTGCTCGAGCAGCCGGAGTTAAGCTTATACACGGCACAAACGATTGCGGCAAAATTCACAGAAAACCAAAAAATAAACCTCGACAAACTATTACTACCGCTAAGTTACAATATCGCCAAAGATTGCTTACTCAGAGCAGAGAACAACCATCCCGCTTTGTTGCGGGCCTATTCAACCGTTAGTGCTGAAGCAGAGCGCTTTGCGACTACAGAACGTGCCTATCGCCGTGTGGTTAGTGAACTTGTTGAAAAAGGGTTAATTGTGAGAACGTCGGAGGGTTTAAAGCCCGTAGACATGGCAAAATTACAAGAATTTATCGACGCATTTGCGCAAATTTAATTACTTATAATGCTTCACAATAGTGGATTATTAACAGAAGTAGCGTGATAACCTAAAAGTACATCAGTAGGTTATTATTTTATGTGAAATTTTGGATAAAGATCGAGCAGTTCACTTGACGAAAAATTAATGTGGGCTTATCCTCTAAACACTAATTTGCGTGCAGGGCAAGGCTCACTTACATCTGCAAAGCATTAGTGACTACTCTCAGTTTACTTGGATTTAAAGGAAAAGGTAAAAATCATGGGAAACAAACAATTCAAACTAACAAAACTTGCCCTGGCATTGGGCGTTACAGTTAGTTTAGCAGGCTGTTTTAGCGACAATGACAATAACGTTGATATCCAGCCGCCACCGGAGCCAACTCAGAAAGTGGTAGCTCCACCTACAGATCAGGTTGTTGACAAGCAAGCCGGTTCATTCTCAATTGTTGTAACTGACTCGCAAGGCCAACCTCTTAGCGACGAAGTAAGTGCCTCAATCAACTTCACCAGCGACAATGCTGCCAGCGTTTTAAACACCGCAGGCGCTGCATTAACTGACGAAGACAGAGTTGCTACTGGCGGTTCATTCGCATTTACAGTAGACACTATCCCAGCAGACACAGGCCTATCCTTTGATTTTGTTATAACAGCAGACGGCTTCCTGTCAAACTCAGGTACTGTTGAAATTACAGCAGATGCAGCAGACGTTGCAGACCAAATTCGTCTGACAGCTCGCTCTCTAGAACAGGCTGAAGACGCAGCACCAATCATCGCAGCGACAAGCACGCTTGCAGATCTGGCGGGTGAAGGCGTTACAACTTCATACTCAGCGGACGGTGGTTTAGCTATCGAAGGCGCAGACAGCATTACTTTGACTCAAGATCTTGATGCTGAGAAAAATGAAAACAAAGCGGCCGGTGGTGTTGCAGTTACACTAGATAACGGCACAGTATTCCGTGACGCAGCTAACAACGTACTAGAGACAGTACCTACGTTAACTGTAGCATACTTCGCGAACGAAGCTTCTCGTTCAGAAGCTGAACAAGACGGTGTGGCGGCGCAAGATTCTTCTCTTGATGCCTTCCCTGGCGGTCTTGCTCTGACTGTTGCTGAAGATCCTAATGACGAAGCTGGCACGGCGCGTGAAGGCTCGTTCACTACAGGTGGTTTCGTTGCAATTGAATTAGTTGACGAAAATGGTACCAAAGTTGATAACTTCGGCGACGGCGCTATTAAAGTTGCAATGAAGATTGACAAAAATACCGTCAATACGTGTCCTATGACATATGCAGGTGAAGACCTGAGTGCTGAAGCCGTTGCTGCTGTAGCACAAGCTGACGGTACTGGTCTGTTCGCTAACGGTGTATGTACGCAAGCTGTTGCAACTCGTAAAGTTCAAGCAAACGACATCTTCCCTGTTTGGAGTTACAACGAGAATCTAGGTAAGTGGTCTTTCGAGAGCTACGGTGTAGTTAAGCCAGATGCAGACGAAAATGCAACAACGTTCGACGTTGCAGTATCTGTTAATCACCTGTCTTACTGGAACCTGGATTTCTTCACCTACATCCTGGATGCAGAGAAGTGTGACAACCGTCGTCTAAGCTTCGACATTGTTGATGCGAACGACAACCCAAGCCAAGTCTACGCAGACGTATTGGTTGAAGCGAACAGTTACCGTCTACTAATCGGTGCATACAACCGCTCAGACCTGACTAAAGGCACATTCAGAAATCCTCCTTCATTCCCAGTTAAACTGAAAATGATGAAAGATGGCGTGAACATTCTGGATAACGCTGTTACTGGTGACAATGTAACAGTTGGTGGCGCTGCTGACGGTACTGCAACAGGTGTTGAATTCGCTAACCTGTGTGACCTGAACAACGGTACACTTAAGCTAACCACTGCTCCAGCAAGCAACATTGTTAAGCCATTGACTCCTCAGTTCGTGTGTTCAAACAATGACGCTGGTGACATCCCTGCAACACCGGTTTCTACACCGACTATTGCTCAACTGTTCCGTGGTGGTCGCTTCGTTAAGACGTTCTACCCTTCAGGTCAGTTCGACGTAACACTGGAAGGTGGTGATACTGCAGCTTACACTGTTCGTTATAAGAACCCGAACAACAACACTTGGTTCACTCAAGCAATTGAAGCTAATACTACAGCTGCAACGCTTGATATCCCAGTAACTTGTACGATTAATGAAGTGCCAGTTACAGGTACCGGTGGTAACTAATCACTAAAGTAAACTGAATTAAAGCCGCGTTTTACGCGGCTTTTTTATTTTCCGCGTAAAAATCGTCTTTGTGCGTTTTATTAATCATTACGAGTGACGCCAATGATTGTATGAGCCAGCTAAACACAACTGCAGCTGATATAGGCAATCCTGCTCGATTAAGCACAAAGTATCATCATAGGATTTGGGCTACCTGAGCCCACATTAAGCGATTTTTATATCTCATATCGATACGACACACTTACTGCCTAATTTACCCTCCGAAGCCCTCACCGGCTTAGCCTTAACCAGCTAAGTACACAGTCTGTCAGGCCAACTTTCATCTGATATCAAGCATGTATCGATGTTTTTATACAATATTATCAGTGGCATTTTCTTAATTCAGGGCAGCAGGAAAGGAAAGCTGACAGGTACTATGTTGAACATGTAGTTCTAATCCATGTTACCAGCATTCACCACTTCAACGGGGGACCCATCTATGCTTAGCTGGCGCCTTAAAGGCATGGCGTATTAAATAACACAACCTTACAAAATAGCGTACCTTCCACTACAGAAGTACTGCGCTGAAAGCCGCATAGTACAAATGAATAACAGGAGCCGAAGACTGATTGAGGTGGGCTCAGAACAACGCATAATGTGTCTGAACGCAGTTGTGAGTTCTAAAAGCGATGAAGAAGTAGGTCATACTGGAAGACTGCTGCTATAGCCAGTCAATTAGGTAGACACGTCATGTTTCACATAAACAAAAGGAGCACCCATATGAACTGCTGAGTGCTCCGCTACGCTAGTAGTCGTTATAGTTCCAGGTCTTTTACGTCTGCCAGACCCTGATCTTCGCCTTCTTCAGGCTTGATGGTTGCCTGAAGCAACAGCATTTCACGCAGCTTGCCTTCAATCTCATCAGCAATGGCGGTGTTTTCTTTCAGGAACTTTATTGAGTTTGCTTTACCCTGGCCAATCTTATTGCCATTGTAGCTAAACCAAGCACCGGCTTTATCAACCAGTTTGTGTTTCACGCCCAGGTCGATAAGTTCGCCCTGCTTCGACGTCCCTTCGCCGTACATGATGATAAATTCAGCTTGCTTAAATGGCGGCGCAACTTTGTTCTTAACAACCTTTACGCGGGTTTCGTTACCGATAACCTCATCACCCTCTTTAACAGAGCCAATACGACGAATATCCAAACGTACAGACGCGTAGAACTTAAGCGCGTTACCACCTGTTGTGGTTTCCGGGTTACCGAACATCACACCAATCTTCATACGGATCTGGTTGATGAAAATACACAGTGTGTTCGAACGCTTAATATTGGCAGTCAGCTTACGTAATGCCTGAGACATCAAACGAGCCTGCAAACCAACATGGGTATCACCCATTTCACCTTCAATTTCCGCTTTCGGTGTCAATGCAGCTACGGAGTCAACAACTACCACGTCTACAGCACCTGAACGTACCAGCATGTCACAGATCTCTAGCGCCTGCTCACCCGTATCTGGCTGAGAGACCAGAAGGTCGTTGACATTCACGCCCAGCTTTTCTGCATAGACCGGGTCCAAGGCATGCTCTGCATCAACGAAGGCACACGTTTTACCTTGTTTTTGCGCTTCTGCAATGGCTTGTAACGTCAGGGTTGTTTTACCTGATGACTCAGGCCCATAAATTTCGACAATACGACCAGTTGGCAAGCCACCGATACCCAAAGCAATATCCAGTCCCAAGGAGCCTGTAGAAACGGCTTCAATATCTAATGCCTGGCTATCACCCAGCTTCATGATAGAGCCTTTACCAAATTGTCTCTCAATTTGAGACAATGCAGCGTCGAGCGCTTTTTGTTTGTTATCGTTCATTTGCTTCTCCAATCTAGCGTAATGACCACAAGTATACTGTATGGAATTACAGTATCAAGCTTAATTTAACCATTTAGCACAGAAATTATTTTTTCAATAGCAAATTCAATAGCTTGCACGCGAACCTCCGCTCTATTCCCAGTAAATTGACAGACTTCACACAGTACTTTCCCCTGTAAATAGAAGCCAAACCACACTGTACCAACCGGCTTCTCTAATGAACCACCACCCGGTCCGGCAATGCCCGATACCGCAATGGCAACGTCTGCCCGAGCAGCATTCGCTGCCCCTTGCACCATTTCATGAACGGTTTGCTGACTAACCGCTCCAAACTCAGCCAGTGTTTTTTGCGCCACCCCCAACAACTGGGATTTTGCCTCATTGCTATACGTGACAAAACAACGCTCAATATAAGCGGATGACCCGGGCGTATCGGTCAACGCATAGCTAATGCCACCCCCAGTACATGATTCTGCGGTAGTGATTGTCAGCCCGTTATTAGTTAGAATAGCCCCCAATTGTGCCGCCAGGCTGGCTATCTCAGTATGAAGCTCCATACTCATTTCCTTTAGGTATAAGTAATGTCGTTAGATCTCTATTCCGAACATACTATAAAACAACAAACCCCTATGATGCAGCAGTATCTTAGGATCAAAGCGCAACACCCGGATATTCTGCTGTTTTATCGTATGGGTGACTTCTATGAGTTGTTCTTTGATGACGCCATTCGCGCTGCGCAGTTACTGGATATTTCACAGACGCACCGGGGTAAAGCTGGCGGTGCGCCAATTCCAATGGCGGGAGTCCCTTATCACGCAGTTGAGAATTATCTGGCTCGCTTGGTACAAATGGGCGAATCCGTGGCAATCTGCGAACAGGTTGGTGATCCAGCGACCAGTAAAGGACCCGTTGAACGTAAAGTCGTACGCATCGTCACGCCAGGCACAGTAACTGATGAAGCCCTGTTACAGGAGCGTCAGGACAACCTGCTTGCCGCCCTGTGGCAGGAAAAACAACACTATGGCGTGGCCTATTTAGACATTAACTCGGGCCGCTTTAACATCGTAGAATTGGCCACCGATGAAGCCCTTACGTCAACACTGCAAAGATTGCAGCCCGCGGAGCTGCTCTACCCCGAGTCATTCAGCAACTTGCTGGTACTTGAGCAAGTAAAAGGGGCAAGGCGTCGTCCGGATTGGGAGTTTGACCTGGATACAGCTACCCATTTGCTATGCCAGCAATTTGGCACACAAGACCTGATAGGGTTTGGTGTCGCAGACGCCAAAGCAGGGTTAGTCGCTGCGGGTTGTGTCATGCAATATGTTAAGGACACGCAGCGCACTGCCCTGCCACATATCCGTGCCATCACCCTGGAAAAAAACGAACACGCCGTCATTCTGGATGCCGCCACGCGTAAAAACCTCGAACTGACCGTTAACTTGTCAGGCAGTATAGAGAACACCCTGGCACAAGTGCTGGATAAAACCGCCACGCCTATGGGCTCTCGATTACTGAAGCGCCGTATTCATACACCGGTACGCAACCGTGACGAGCTCAACGCACGGCTCAATGCCATTGCCAGCTTAATCGAATCACAGCTCCATATTGAGGTCTATGATGGGCTGCGCCAGATCGGTGATATTGAGCGGGTGGTCGCACGCCTGGCGTTATGTAATGCCCGACCCAGAGATTTAACACGACTGCGCAATGCACTGCAGGCACTTCCCCCACTACATCAACTATTAGGAGAGAGCAGCGACCCCAGGTTGCAGCAGATCTGTGCGCATTCACCAACTTTACCAAAGCTCCAGGAATTATTAGAGCGGGCTATCATTGATAACCCACCGGTGCTGATCCGCGATGGCGGCGTCATTGCCCCGGGTTACAATGCCGAGCTGGATGAATGGCGGGCCCTCAGTGAAGGGGCCACTGATGTACTGGACCAACTGGAAGAGCGCGAGCGAGAGCGCACCGGTATCAGCACACTCAAAATTGGCTACAACAAAGTGCATGGCTTTTATATTGAGATCAGCAAAGCTAACTCACATCTGGCACCGCCCGAATATATTCGCCGCCAGACGCTGAAAAACAATGAGCGCTATATCATTCCCGAGCTTAAAGAGCATGAAGATAAAGTGCTGGGTAGCCAAAGCAAAGCGCTGGCACTAGAAAAACAACTGTACGAAGAGCTTTTCACCTTGATCGCGCCCTACATAGAGCAGCTACAAACCATGTCGGCCGCGCTGGCTGATCTCGACGTACTCAATACGCTGGCAGAACGCGCACAAACGCTGGATTACTGTCAACCTGAGCTGAGCAATGGCGATGAGATCCACATTGAAGCGGGTCGTCACCCGGTGGTTGAGCAGGTCAGCAAAGAGCCCTTTATTGCTAACCCGGTTCATCTCAATGCTGATCGCAAGATGTTGATCATTACGGGTCCCAATATGGGCGGTAAATCGACCTATATGCGCCAAACGGCTTTGATAGTGCTGATGGCACACATAGGTAGTTACGTGCCTGCCAGTGCTGCACAGATAGGCAAAGTGGATCGCATTTTTACACGGATTGGTGCCAGTGACGACCTGGCTTCTGGACGCTCAACCTTTATGGTCGAAATGACGGAAACAGCCACCATACTCAACAATGCGACAGCACAGTCTTTAGTCTTAATGGACGAAATTGGTCGGGGTACCAGTACCTATGATGGTTTGTCTTTGGCTTATGCCACTGCTGATTATCTGGCCGGAAAAATTGCAGCCAAGACCCTGTTCGCCACCCATTACTTCGAACTGACCGAGTTAGCAGAGCAACAGTCTGGCCTGGTTAATGTGCATCTGGATGCCATTGAACACAATGATACCATTGCCTTTAAACATACTGTGATGGAAGGGGCCGCCAGCAAGAGCTTTGGTTTACAAGTCGCCGGGCTCGCAGGAGTACCCAAAGCGGTGTTGGCCATGGCAAAACGTAAGCTGGCGTTGCTGGAACAACACCAGAGTGTAGTCGAAAACCCGCAGGCAGCCCCAGCAGCCCAGATGCAGCAAACTCTGCCTTTGGTCAGTGAACCGTCTGAAGTCGAACAAATGCTCGCAGAGCTTGACCCGGACGAGCTCTCGCCTCGTGCAGCACACGACCTGCTCTATCAGCTAAAAGCACTCCTTTAAGCATAAAAAAAGCGGCTCTCAAGCCGCTTTTTTCTATTCAAGTCAGAAGCTATGGTTGTACTGAATGCCCACAACCGTGGCATGACCTTTAGACTTAAAGCCCCACTCGCTACCCAGGCTGTCTTTCTCAACAAAGGTCTGAGTTTTACCACGCAAGATACTCAAGCCAAAATCTACACTGGCAGTCTCACTCAGCTGATACTCTGCACCAAACGAGTACCAGGTCCGGTCAGTATCCGGGATTGAGATAGACATATGCGACTCATTGGCAGGCGAGCTGTCATACGCCAGACCTGCACGCAACTTCAATGACGTACTCCATTGATAATCCCCACCAACAGAGAAGCGTAATGAGTTATCAAACAGCTCCTTTTTGTTAAACACCGGCGTACCTGCGACTTGAGCTTCAAGCTCCTGGAAGCTATTCCAGCCTGTCCAGAGTACACTGTAATGTAAGGTCATTGGCTCGGTCAGTTTATGTGTTCCTGAGATTTCGGCCATTGCAGGTAAGGTCAGCTCAAGTGTGCCAGGCAACGCGACGCCATTGGTACCGCCAAATGACGCTGGCAACTGGTTGCTGAAATGGCCATCAAAGGTAATGTCCGTTTCACTGCGGTAGTGAAAACCAAGGCGATTGTCTTCATCAATCTGATAACTCAAACCCAGGTTCCAGCCATAACCACTGTCATCACCTTCTAGATTAACCACCTCTGTGCTGGCAGGCGCTTGTAAAGGGTTAGCACCCAAATGTCGGATCACTTTGGCATCGGCATAGACATGGTTCAGACCCAATGCCAGTGTCCATTGTGGATCAATTTCATAGGCCACAGAGACACCGGTATTGATGGTCACAATTTCAGTATCACCTGCTAACTGGCCCGCAGCGTAATCCTTATCAAACTCAGTTGCCAAGCCAAATTGGGAGTACATACCTGCACCAACAGACCACTGGTCATTGAGGCGTGCTGTCATGAACACGGCTGGTACCACGGCACTGGGGGCAATGCTGTCATCATCAAGCAAGTTCGCCGGCAAACCATTATTGGTTGATGTGCCTTGCAAGCTTACATCCGGTTCTACATACATGGCCGCAGCACTCACCTGGATCCCTTGAAACTGACTCATTAATGCCGGGTTGCGTGCAACAACGGATGCATCATCAGCAGCGCTTGCTTCACCGGCGTAAGCACGACCTAATCCAGAAACGTTTTGTTCCGCCAACTGAAATGCTGCGGCCAGTGACTGTGAAGACACCACCATCAAACCTGTCGCCATTAATGCGCGTAGTACTGTGTTCATTCTCAACCTCAAATGTTATTCACAAGAATAAAAAATTGCTCACACAGTACAGAAAAGAAAAGCAAAAATCCGCAACTTAAGCACTTTTAGCAACTCAATCGAACAACTTTAAAGCATATTAAGCAAGTTATTTACAGATCAGATCAGATGAGGAGCAATTACTCTAACCTCACCTTCACACACCCAAATGATATTAATTCTCATTACTATTGAATCGAGATACTGATTCGCATATACTCTTAGCCACATTTACCGCCTTGCGATATTGAGGCACTTGTAGGGAGATTAGGTCTATGCTGGCAGTATTGATGATCGGTGCACTGACATTCTGTGGACTTAGCGTATTCAGCCTGTGCAAAGCTAACTACTGCGCTTGCAAGCGGGCCGGACAATGCGACAACCCACTCAACCATTACTGGCTGGCTGCGATACTGAGCGCCCTGCTGGCTTTGGTGTGCAGCTGCCTGGCATTACATACCGAAAAAGGCACGTTAGTGTGGATCCTGATGATGGCCAGCTGCCTGGCCGGCGCTTTGCTATCTGCGCAGTGGCAAAAACGTAAACTTAAGCAAGCAGATGATCTTTTAACAGACGGGATAAATTGATCTGATAGTCTAGTGGCCTGACTGTAGAAGCGATTTTGATTTTGTCCTGCTCATTTAAATCAATGTCTTTGGCCGTAATATGGTGCATATGCTTAGTGTTGTAGAACACCCGCACTTTAGGTGCTGTCGGCGCACCACGATTCCCTTCTAAAACTAAAGCCAGACGCTCATTGCTGAGCTTCACTATGGTACCTACCGGGTGCACACCAATGCATTTAATGAAGTGTTGTACCAGTACAGGGTCAAACTGTGCCTTATTGGCCAGTAAATAACGTAACGCAACCAAAGGTTCATCACCATCACGGTGAGGACGTTCCGCAGTCATGCCCTCGTACACATCCACAATGGCCATAATGCGTGCAGCTTTACTGATCTGCATGCCTTGCAAACGGCGCGGGTAACCGCTGCCATCGAGGCGCTCATGATGGCTGACTATCATATCCAGCATCAATGGTGTGATCCCCGGTGCATCGCGCGTCAGCCCCAAAGACTGTGCGACATGGCGTTGCATGGTTTTCATTTCTAACTTATTAAGTGGACCACTCTTATCGATAATGCCCTGGGGTATTTTGGTCTGCCCGACATCATGAAGCATGGCACCAATGGCCATTTGTTCTATCACCTTTTTTCCCAGGCCAAGGTACTTTGCAAACACAGTCACCAAAATGGCGCAATTGATCATATGCCGCCAATTAAAGCCTTCTTTATCCTTAATCCGCGTTAAAATCGCCATCGCATTGGTGTTTCTCAGCACCGAACCAACAATTTCCTGACTGATGTCATTAATCAGCGTCATGTCAACTTGCATGCCAGCTGTCAGGTTGCCATACAGCATTTGCAATTGCTTATTGTGCTGTTCAAATTGCCTGGCTGCATTCGCAAATTCATCTTCCAGGCTAATGGTTTTCTCTTTAACGAGAGGAGGTTTGGTGGTTTTATCCGGCTTTTGCTGTATCGCCTGCTTTTCGGGTTCAGCCTCAGCCACTTCAGGTTTTGCCTGGGGTTGCTGGTATTTTTCAGGAACTGGAATATCACTTTGGGCAAAGTCAATATTCAGCTCAACCACCCCATTCGCAGCAAGACGTGCAATGATCGCATCATCCCGAACCATACCCCGAGATTTAATCTTAACTTCAGCGCCTGACTTTTGTTTATGAACGCTGTCCACAAACATGCCGGGTTTTAACTCTTCAATAGGGAGGGTGACTCGCATATCGCTCGCATGATGCCTGACGGCAGTGTAAATTGCATTAATATGCATAGGCTAGACTTAATTGTCTAGTCATTGGAGTGAGTTTACGAAAAAAGAATGAGAGATTATGAACAAAAGTGTCAGGTCAGAGCGGCCTCGGCACTGACCTGATGTCACAGCGCGGGGTTACTCCTGGAAATAGGTGCCCCAGCCATCGTACTCAACACCACAATGCGTGGCAATTTCAACCAGCTTAGTGACATCTTCCATAATCACTGCAGCATCCAGCTCAGCTTCAACGACAACATCAAAGCCCCAGATTTTACTGCCATCTTCCAGCTCAAGTTCTGCCGGATCTTCAACATCATAACCAAGCTTAAATGCAGCCAGTGCTGCCTGCTCCAGCTTTTCAAACTCTTCGCTGACAAAATGATGTTCTACCTCATACAAGGTATCTGGGTTTGATCCATCTTCTAACAACGAATCAACGATGTCTTCACTGATCTCTTGCCAATTTTCCACTTGCTGCTCTCACTTTTTCGTCTAAATGTGCAATATGTGCTGCCATTTTAGCATGGATCTGTTTGGCATGCTCACGCGCTGGTATGTCTTTATCCAGACTGATTGGTGCCAGAATATCTATGTATACCGTCCCATTATTCCAGCGGTTGAGTTTAATCTGGCCAGCCGTACTGTTCATACAGACAGGAACAACGGGCACATCAGCACTCAGGGCTGTATGAAACGCACCGGTCTTAAACGGCAGTAAGCCTCTGCCATAGCTACGCGTTCCTTCCGGGAACATCCACAATGACATCCCTCGTTGCTTGATTTTTGCAATGGATTTGTCCAGGGTGTTCACCGCTTTAGTACGATTCGCCCTGTCGATCAGGATATTACCGGATAACCAATATAATTGGCCGAAAAAAGGTACCCACTTCAGACTTTTCTTACCCATACTCACTGTATTGTGCGGCACCACAGCTGGTAAGGTAAATAAATCATAATTATTCTGGTGATTGGCAATATACATTGCCGGGCCCAAATCTTTCGCACCGGGATCGATTGAGATCTCGAGCTTAACCCCGATCACACGCGACATCTTACCAAACCAGGAAGCGACCACGTGCACGTTATTAGCATGGAAAGGGCGGATCAGGCTCAATGTCAGGCCAGCCAGACAACTGAGGATGATAAACAGCGCCATTGCCAGAATTCGAACTACAGCTAACAAAATAGAGACTCCTATTATCAAGTCGGCGCATTATAATCAAATAGGCTTACACTTGTAAGCTCAATTTTGTTACAGCCATAAAAAATGCCGCTAACATGAGCGGCATCTTAAAATTTATTCATCTAGCTTAAGCGATTAGCTCATTGCTGCCTGTAGCTTTTTCATCGCCGATTTTTCTAGCTGACGAACTCGCTCTGCTGAAACCTGATATTTATCCGCCAAATCTTGTAAGGTGGCCTTATCTTCGGACAGCCAGCGTGCAGCAACAATATCCTGAGAACGTTCATCTAGCGTCTTCATTGCGGCGATGAGACGATTTTGAGACTGTTCCTGCCACTGCTCCTCTTCAATGACCTCTGCAACATCACTGCTTGCATCTGTCAGATATTGAACCGGAGAGAAACTGCTGCTTGGACTGTTATCATCGTCATCCGCAGTTAAGTCGAAGCCCATGTCCTGGCCGCTCATTCGCGATTCCATTTCACGTACTTCTTTTTCACTCACACCCAGCTCATTTGCAACTGTGGTGATCTCTTCCTGATTAAACCAACCCAGGCGTTTCTTATTTTTACGCAGGTTGAAGAATAGCTTACGTTGCGCTTTAGTGGTGGCAACTTTAACGATACGCCAGTTCTTTAACACGTATTCATGAATTTCGGCTTTGATCCAGTGTACTGCAAACGACACCAGGCGCACACCAACTGTCGGATCAAAACGCTTTACTGCTTTCATCAGACCAATATTGCCTTCCTGGATTAAATCTGCCTGTGGTAAACCATAACCAGAGTAACTTTTGGCAATATGTGCGACAAATCTCAAATGAGAGATAATGAGCTGCTTAGCTGCGTGCAAATCCCCATCCTCATGTAGGCGGGTTGCCAGCGCTTTTTCCTGCTCAGCGTCCAGCATCGGAATAGAACTTACCGATTGTAGGTACCCCTCTATACTCGCGCTTTGTTGCCCAGCGGTCAGTGCCATCGCATATATGTCTTTACTCATTTTTCACCTCAGTGATAATTCGTTTTGCCAATTTTAGCACTCTTTACCTTAGAGTGCTAAATGCAATCTACTACTTTTTCCCCTAAAAGATCAAGCTTTTTATTATTACACTTTAATTAACAATTAAGCCTTTGATTTTAAATGGGATTTTATTTTATGGAAAAGTACTTATGGTAAGCGGATATTCAGATAATGCCAGCTGCGATATCTGACAGTGCTAATTTGTCCTATGGAGAGTGCTAAGACATTCGCCCGTTAGCACTCTCTTGGCCAATAAAACGGCGGGCAGTTCTACACCTTGTCCGGCTCGATATCTTTGATGTACTTTCTTACCGATAAGAAAGACCCAACAAAGCCCAATGCCACGGCCAGCAATAGCAGACACAGCAACTCTGAACCAGATAGCCCCTGAAGTACAAAGTTACTTTGATACACACCCACCACCAGGGCAACGGCTGACTCCAGCCACCACAGCATCAACATGACACAAATAAAAGCAATCAAACCACCAATGATCCCATACCAGATCCCGGTCCATAAAAACGGCGTATGAATAAATGTATTGGTCGCCCCAACGAGCTTGAGCACCTGGATCTCTTCTTTCTTATCCATAATAGACAGGCGAATGGTGTTACCAATAATAAGAACTACTGCACTAAGCAGCAGTAAACCGATGGTGATCACACTTTCTTTAAGCAAGCTGAGCAAGGCATTCAGGCGTTCAAGCCATTCAATATCTAGTTTGCCAAACTCAATTTCCCTTTCCTGCTCGAGTTTATTTAGCAGAGCGTTAGCAGCCTGTGCGCTACGATGACGAACTGTCGGAGTCACCAGAACAACGCTGGGCAATGGGTTTTCTTCGAGATAGTCCAACGCCTGACCAAACCCGGAAATGGATTTGAACTCTTCCAACGCTTTATCCTTGCCAATAAAGCTGACAGTGTCAATTTCAGGGTAAAGTGCCAGTCGCTTTACCAAAGTCTGTGTTGCCTGCTCACTGACGCTGTCTTTGACAAACAAAGAAATCTCAGCAGCTTCCTGAAAACCGCTACTGACTTTCTGCACATTCTTAACCACCACATAGAGTGTGGTGGGTAACGTAAGACTCAGACCCAACACCAAAATGGTCATCATCGACGCTAATGGGGTGCGCCACATTTCACCTAAGCTGTGTACGCCCTGACGCAGTATGGTAATAATGAAGAAGTAACACTTCAGGATCACCGATTTGCTTTGTTTGTCGTTTTGCGTACCGCGACCTTTGAACAATAGACTCATAGCGCGTCTCCCGGCAGCGAAGTGCCCAGCAGCGGATCCTGAATTAGACGGCCATGGTCCAGTGTCAGACTGCGGTATTTCATCCGTGCAATCAGACCAAGATCGTGTGTGGCAATCAGTACTGAGGTGCCATGACGATTAAAGTCCTCAAACAATTTGAGTATTTCCATCGACAATTCCGGATCCAGGTTACCGGTTGGCTCATCTGCCAATAATAAAGGGGGAGAATTGACAATTGCGCGGGCGATCCCCACGCGCTGCTGTTCACCGCCAGACAAAGTACTCGGCTGACACTTTACTTTGTCTAACAAACCGACCTTGTCGAGTGCCGCATGTACTCGCTTGGTCATATGTTTATGATGGGTACCCTCAATAACCAATGGCAGTGCTACATTGTCAAAAACGTTATAGCGCTCCAGCAGGCGGTGATTTTGAAAAATAATGCCAATGTCGCGACGAATATACGGCACCTGGCTATTTTTAATTTGATTCAGATCGACACCATTGATGGCGACACGCCCGGCTGAGGGGCGTTCCATCAGGCTGATCAACTTCAGCAGGGTACTCTTACCCGCGCCACTGTGACCAGTCAGAAACGCCAGCTCACCTTTCGTAAGCTCAAAACTGACCTTTTCCAGCGCCCGATGTCCACCGGGGTAGGTTTTACTGACTTGCTCAAACTTGATCATTGCCTGCCCTGTATTATTTTACTGCTTCCACTTTACCCGATCCCGACAAGCGGGATCAGAGCAGCGCCTGTCTGCCAGACTTAATTATCCTGACTGAACAGTGCTTCGATAAAGTCATCGCTCTTAAAGGTTCTCAGATCGTCAATACTTTCACCAACCCCAATATAACGGATAGGTACCTTAAATTGATCTGCAACCGCAAAGATCACCCCACCCTTTGCCGTGCCATCCAGCTTAGTCAAGGCGATGCCAGTCAGACCCACAGCCTGATCAAATAGTTTCACCTGACTAATCGCATTTTGGCCCGTACCAGCGTCTATGGTAAGCATCACTTCATGTGGTGCATCCGGATCCAGCTTTTTCATCACGCGCGCTATTTTTTCAAGCTCCTGCATCAGGTTATCTTTATTCTGCAGTCGACCTGCCGTATCTGCTATCAAGACATCAACATCTCGTGCCTGCGCTGCCTGAAAGGCATCAAATACAACTGATGCACTGTCTGCACCGGTATGCTGGGCAATGACCGGTATATCGTTACGCTCACCCCACACTTGCAGCTGCTCCACCGCCGCAGCACGGAAGGTATCACCGGCTGCCAGCATCACAGACTTGCCCTGAGCCTGGAACTGCTTCGCCATTTTACCGATTGTCGTAGTCTTACCAACCCCATTCACACCCACCATCAAAATGACAAATGGTTTTTTATTGGTCGGGATCTCAAGCGGCTTTTCTGCATCTTTCAGGATATCTGCCATTTCCTGCTTCATCAGGTCATACAGCGCTTCACCGTCTTTGAGCTGTTTGCGGTCCGCTGCATCAGTCAGGTTATCTATCAGCTTCATGGTTGTCTCGACACCAATGTCAGCTGTTAATAGCTGGGTTTCAAGATCTTCGAATAGCTCATCGTCAATCTTTTTACCACGGAAAATATTGGCAAAGCCGGAACCTATGTTGGTCTTAGTCTTCAGCAAGCCCTGCTTCAGACGAGCAAAAAAACCTTTCTTCTTCGGTTTTTCTTGTTCCTGAGCCTGACGCTCTGCTTCTTCACGTTCTGCTTGCTCTTTAGCTAAACGCTCAGCTTCTTCACGCTCTGCTTGCTCTTTAGCTAAACGCTCAGCCTCTTCACGTTCCGCTTGTTCTTTAGCTAAACGCTCAGCTTCTTCACGCTCTGCTTGCTCCTTAGCTAAACGCTCAGCCTCTTCACGTTCCGCTTGTTCTTTAGCTAAACGCTCAGCTTCTTCACGCTCTGCCTTTTCTTTGGCTAAACGCGCAGCTTCTTCACGTTCTGCCTGCTCTTTAGCTAAACGCTCAGCTTCTTCACGTTCTGCCTGTTCTTTGGCTAAACGCTCAGCTTCTTCACGTTCTGCCTGTTCTTTGGCTAAACGCTC
>NZ_JAKRFU010000025.1:0-75322 GCF_022347845.1 Pseudoalteromonas sp. McH1-42
GTGCCCCGTGTCGGTGGATGCGCATTATAGGGAAATCGAAACCCAGCGCAACCCCTTTTTTGAAGAAAAGTGAGAAAAACAGTGCGTTCGGACAAAAATAAGGCAAGATGCTCATTTATACACCTTTACTTATGTGTATTTCCTGATTTTCTGTACAAGCTCACTCTTTTTATAGAGAATTCCCGCCGAGTTATTTGATTAAAATAGGTAAATCATGAAAAAGTTCAGTTTGGCTGTATTGGCTGCACTCTCTACAACCACGTATGCATCAGAAGACATCACAAACCCACTATCCTTCTCAGCAATCGCTGGTTATACCTTCGGTGGTGACACACTAGGGACATTGGTGTACGAAGATGATAGTGACAACAGCGTAAAAGCAGGATCTGGATTAATTCTTGGTGGCGGATTCAACTATGCACTTAGCCAGACGTTCGATATTCGTCTGAATGCATCTATTCATCTTGATTCTGCAGACGCAGAAAATGGCGATCTCACATTTAGTCGCTTTGCATGGGAAGCTATCCCTTACTATAAAGCAAATGAACAAATCAAACTGGGGCTCGGTGTAGGCATAGATTCATCAGTTGAGCTAGAAAATGACTTCGGCAATGATATTGAATTTGACAATGCGGGTAAGTTCATCGTGTCAGGTATGTACACATTCGAAAACTGGAGTGCCAGCCTTGAATTAAGATACAGCGTAGTCGAATATGAAGTCTCAAAGATCGGCCGCTATTCTGTTGCAAACGAACTTGCACATGCCAACAAGATTGATGCGAATCACGTTGGTATTTTATTTCACTGGAACTTCTAAGTCAGTGGATAAGTCTGGTGAAATACTTTTCACCAGACGTAGAAAAGCCGGGCAATGCCCGGCTTTTCTGTGTCTTAACTAGTAAGACTTACTCTGCAGACTGCGCGTCTTCTTGAACTTCTTCAGTCGCAACTGGGCGATCTAGTAGTTCAATGTAAGCCATTGGCGCGTTGTCACCTGCACGGAAGCCACACTTCAGAATACGAGTGTAACCACCTGGACGATCCGCGAAACGAGGACCGATCTCAGAGAACAACTTACCAACTACTTCTTTATCACGCGTGCGAGCAAACGCTAAACGACGGTTTGCTACGCTGTCAGTCTTAGCCAGTGTGATTAAAGGCTCAATTACACGGCGCAACTCTTTCGCTTTAGGCAAAGTTGTTTTGATGATTTCGTGCTTCACCAAAGAACCAGCCATGTTGCTGAACATCGCTTTGCGATGGCTGCTGTTACGGTTTAATTGACGACCACTCTTACGATGGCGCATGACCCTATCCTTCTAACTAAACTAATATAGTAACTTAGATTACTCAGCCAGACTTGCAGGTGGCCAGTTTTCCAGGCGCATGCCCAGAGAAAGACCACGTGAAGCTAGCACGTCTTTAATTTCAGTCAGAGACTTCTTACCAAGGTTTGGTGTTTTCAGAAGCTCAACTTCAGTACGCTGTACTAAGTCACCGATATATTGAATTTGCTCGGCTTTCAGACAGTTCGCAGAACGTACAGTTAGCTCTAAGTCATCGACTGGACGAAGCAGAATAGGATCGAACTCTGGCTTCTCTTCTTTTTCTTCCGGCTCAGAAACATCACGTAGATCTACGAATGCTTCCAATTGCTCAGCAAGAATAGTAGACGCACGACGGATCGCTTCTTCAGGATCCAAAGTGCCGTTCGTTTCCATATCGATGATTAGTTTGTCTAAGTCTGTGCGTTGCTCAACACGAGCTGACTCAACCGAGTACGCAATACGCTCAACCGGGCTGAATGATGCATCAAGCAGCAAACGACCGATTGGGCGCTCATCGTCATCAGAGGATAAACGACTAGACGCCGGTACATAACCGCGACCACGCTCAACGCGAATGCGCATACTGATCTCACTATTGTCAGCCGTAAGGTGACAGATCACATGCTCAGGGTTGGCAATAGTCACGTCTCCGTCGTGCTGGATATCAGCCGCAGTCACAGGGCCTACACCAGACTTAGTCAGGGTAAGGAAAACTTCATCTTTACCTTCTAGAGATACTGCCAGACCTTTTAGGTTCAACAGGATTTCAATGATGTCTTCTTGTACGCCTTCTTTCGCGCTGTACTCGTGCAACACACCGTCAATTTCAACTTCTGTCACAGCACAACCAGGCATAGATGAAAGAAGTATACGACGTAGAGCATTGCCTAGTGTGTGGCCGAAACCACGCTCCAGAGGCTCTAAAACTACTTTAGAACGCGTTGAGCTTACAGCGTCGATATCGACTAATCTTGGTTTTAGGAATTCGGTTACAGAACCCTGCATTTTATCCTCTCTTAACTCTTAACTTTACTTCGAGTAAAGTTCGACGATTAGTTGTTCGTTAATGTCCGCAGACAGATCAGAACGCTCTGGTAGGCGCTTGAAAGTACCTTCCATTTTTGAACCGTCAACTTCAATCCAAGTTGGCTTTTCGCGTTGCTCAGCCAACTCTAGAGCAGCGATGATACGCGCTTGCTTTTTAGACTTCTCGCGAATTACTACCACGTCTTCTGGAGTAACTACGAAAGAAGGGATATTAACAACACGACCATTAACCATAATCGCTTTGTGGCTTACTAGCTGACGTGCTTCAGCACGTGTGCTTGCAAAACCCATGCGATATACAACATTGTCCAGACGTTGCTCTAGAAGCTGAAGCAGGTTTTCACCTGTGTTGCCTTTAAGGCGAGCAGCTTCTTTGTAGTAGTTACGGAATTGCTTTTCAAGTACACCGTAGATACGACGAACTTTTTGCTTTTCACGTAGCTGTAGACCGTAGTCAGATAGACGACCTTTACGTGCGCCGTGCTGACCAGGTGCTGTTTCTAGTTTACACTTAGAGTCAATTGCTCTTACGCCGCTTTTAAGGAACAGGTCAGTACCTTCACGACGACTCAGCTTGAGCTTAGGGCCCAAATATCTTGCCATGTTCTTTCTCCTAACCTATTAATTATACGCGACGTTTCTTCGGTGGACGACAACCATTATGTGGGATTGGCGTCACGTCAGTGATGTTTGTGATACGGAAACCAGCAGCATTCAATGCACGAACAGCAGACTCACGGCCTGGACCTGGACCTTTGATGAATACTTCTAGGTTCTTAAGACCGTACTCTTGAGCAGCAGTACCTGCGCGCTCTGCAGCAACCTGTGCAGCGAAAGGAGTAGACTTACGAGAACCACGGAAACCTGAACCACCTGCAGTCGCCCAAGAAAGAGCATTGCCTTGACGGTCAGTGATGGTCACAATCGTGTTGTTGAAAGATGCATGAACGTGAGCCATGCCGTCAACAACCTGCTTTTTGACCTTTTTACGACGAATTGGTGCTTTTGCCATAACTTACCCCACCTTATTTCTTGATAGGCTTGCGAGGACCCTTGCGAGTACGCGCGTTAGTCTTAGTACGCTGACCACGTAGTGGAAGCGAACGACGGTGACGTAAGCCACGGAAACAACCAAGGTCCATAAGACGCTTGATGTTTAGTGTAACTTCACGACGAAGATCACCTTCAACGGTGTACTTGCCAACTTCTTCACGAAGAATATCAAGAGTTTCGTCGTTTAAATCGCCGATTTTAGTAGTTTCAGCGATACCAGTCGCAGCTAAGATAGCCTTAGCGCGAGTTTTACCTACACCATAGATGCTTGTTAAACCGATAACAGCATGCTTATGATCAGGAACGTTAATGCCTGCGATACGGGCCACTAACATATCTCCTATAAATAAACCTGATTATCATCTTGCTGGAAAGCCCGTATAGGATACCCAACCGACATTCAGGTTTTACCAATGAAACAGGCTAAGTAAACTACTTAGCCTGCACGACTAGATTTCTTAGCCTTGCCTTTGCTTGTGCTTAGGCTCACTGCAGATCACACGTACCACACCGGCACGTTTGATAACTTTACAGTTACGGCAGATTTTCTTAACGGAAGCACGTACTTTCATTACTCAACTCCGTAAACAGACCTTAGCGGCCGTAGCCTTTAAGGTTCGCTTTTTTCAGCACAGAATCATACTGATGAGACATCAGATGGGTCTGTACTTGTGCCATAAAGTCCATGATAACCACAACGATAATCAAGATTGATGTACCGCCGAAGTAGAACGGCGTTTGCCACGCCATGGTCATAAACTCGGGCACCAGACAGATAAAGGTAATATACAACGCACCGGCCAAAGTCAGGCGTGTCATTACTTTATCAATGTATTTAGATGTCTGCTCACCTGGGCGAATGCCTGGAATAAATGCGCCAGATTTCTTCAGGTTGTCTGCTGTCTCACGCGGGTTAAATACCAACGCAGTGTAGAAAAAGCAGAAGAAGATAATCGCTGCTGCAAGTACCATCGCATACAGAGGTTGACCGGGAGTCAACACTGCAGAGACAGCCTGCAAGAAGTCAGCAACTGGACCTTCACCTTGACCGAACCAGCTTGCAATTGTACCAGGGAACAAAATGATGCTGCTAGCAAAGATTGGTGGAATAACACCCGCCATGTTAACTTTCAATGGTAAATGCGTGCTCTGCGCTGCGAAGACCTGACGACCTTGCTGACGTTTTGCGTAGTTAACAACGATACGACGCTGACCACGCTCAAAGAACACTACCAAATAAGTAACTGCGAATACGATTACCGAAATTACAACCAAAGCTAATACATTCAGATCACCTTGACGCGCCATTTCTGCTGTCGAACCGATTGCAGACGGCAGGTTAGCTACAATACCAACAAAAATCAGAACAGAGATACCGTTACCAATACCACGCTCTGTGATTTGTTCGCCCAGCCACATCAGGAACATAGTACCGGTCACTAAACTCACCACAGCGGTGAAGTAGAAACCGAAACCAGGATTGACGACCAACCCATCCATCATATTAGGAAGGTTAGTTGCAATACCGATAGACTGGAATGTAGCAAGCACAAGCGTACCATAACGCGTGTACTGACTGATCTTCTTACGACCTTGCTCACCTTCTTTCTTAAGCTCTATCATCGCAGGATGTATGTGCGTTAATAGCTGCATAATAATTGAAGCTGAGATATAGGGCATAATACCCAGCGCGAGTACCGAGGCACGCTCAAGCGCACCACCGCTGAACATGTTGAACATTTCAACAATGGTGCCCTTTTGTTGCTCGAAGAATTCGGCAAGTACGGCGGCATCAATCCCAGGGATCGGCACGAACGAACCTAAACGGTAAATAATGATAGCACCCAATACGAACAGTAGTCGGCGCTTCAGTTCCGCTAGCCCACTCTGTGCGCTTTGCATATCTTGACCTGGTTTAGCCATAGTGTACTTCCTTAGTCTTCTACCTTGCCTCCGGCAGCTTCGATAGCTTCGCGAGCACCTTTAGACACTTTAATGCCTTTAACGGTAACTGCGCGTGAAACTTCGCCAGATTTAACAACTTTTACGAACTGGATGTTCTTTTTAACAATACCAGCTGCTTGTAACGCGCTTACATCTACCGTATCGCCTTCAACTTTAGCGATTTCGTACAGGTTTACTTCAGCAGATACTAGAGATTTGCGAGAAGTGAAACCGAACTTAGGCAGACGACGTTGCATAGGCATTTGACCGCCTTCGAAACCAACGCGTACTTTACCGCCTGAGCGTGATTTTTGACCTTTGTGACCACGACCACCAGTCTTACCAAGACCAGAACCGATACCACGGCCAACACGCTTACCAGCTGTCTTTGCACCAGCAGCAGGTGAAAGTGTATTCAAATGCATCGAATTAACCCTCTACCTTAACCATGTAAGAAACTTGGTTGATCATACCGCGAACTGCTGGCGTATCTTCTAGCTCAACAGTGTGGTTGATACGACGTAAACCAAGGCCACGTAATGTAGCTTTATGCTTCGGTAAACGACCGATTGAGCTACGTACTTGAGTTACTTTTACTGTGTTTGCCATGGTGTCTTACCCCAAAATTTCGTCAACGCTAAGACCACGTTTAGCAGCAATACCCTCTGGAGAATTCATGTTCTCTAGAGCTGAAACTGTTGCACGAACGATGTTGATCGGGTTAGTAGAACCGTATGCTTTTGAAAGTACGTTCTGTACACCAGCAACTTCTAGTACTGCACGCATCGCACCACCGGCGATGATACCTGTACCTTCTGATGCAGGCTGCATGTATACTTTAGAACCAGCATGGCGACCCTTGATAGGGTGCTGCAAAGTATGACCGTTAAGGTCTACTGAGATCATGTTACGACGTGCTTTTTCCATTGCTTTTTGAATAGCAGCTGGAACTTCACGTGCTTTACCGTAACCGAAACCTACTTTACCTGCGCCGTCACCAACTACAGTCAGTGCTGTGAAGCTAAAGATACGACCACCTTTAACTACTTTAGACACACGGTTTACCGCGATTAGCTTTTCAGCCAATTCAGGCTGTTGTGCTTTTGCTTCTACGTTAGCCATTGTCTACTCCTAGAATTGCAGACCGGCTTCACGCGCTGCATCAGCAAGCGCCTTCACACGGCCGTGATATTTAAAGCCACTGCGATCAAAAGCGATTTTTTCAACGCCTTTGTCAGCTACGCGCTCAGCGATTGCTTTACCAACTGCTTGAGCCGCTTCGATGTTGCCTGTGCCTTTAACTGTTTCAGCAATTGCTTTTTCAACAGTAGAAGCAGCAGCCAGTACACTACCCTCAGCGTTGATCACTTGAGCGTAAATGTGACGTGGCGTGCGGTGGATAACAAGGCGAGTTGTGCCCTGTTCGATAATATTTCTACGAGTGCGCTTAGCACGACGTAGACGAGCTGTTTTCTTATCCATCGTCTTACCTTACTTCTTCTTAGCCTCTTTACGACGCACGTATTCGTCAGCATAACGTACACCTTTACCTTTATAAGGCTCTGGCTCACGGTATGAACGAATGTTCGCAGCAGTTTGACCAACAAGCTGCTTGTCTGCGCCCTTAACAACAATTTCAGTTTGGCTTGGAGCTTCGATAGTGATACCCGCTGGGATCTCGAAGTTCACTGGGTGAGAGAAGCCAAGAGTCAAGTCTAATACTTTACCCTTAACTGCTGCACGGTAACCAACACCTACTAGTTGTAGTTTCTTCTCAAAACCTTCGTTAGCACCAATGATCATGTTATTGATCAACGCACGTGCAGTACCCGCTTGAGCCCAAGCGTTAGCAACTTCACGTGGAGTTGTAGTGATAACGTTGTCGTTAAGTGAAACTTCAACCGCAGCATTGATAGTGCGCGTTAATTCACCGTTTTTGCCTTTAACTTTGATGTCCTGGCCGTTAACTGTAACTTCAACACCGGCAGGAACAGTAATAGGAGCCTTCGCTATACGAGACATAGTTCCCCTCCGATTAAGCTACAAAGCCAATGATTTCACCACCAACACCAGCGTTACGCGCAGCGCGGTCTGTCATCAGGCCTTTAGAAGTTGATACGATAGCGATACCTAGACCACCCATTACCTTTGGTAATTCGTCACGTCTCTTATAGATACGTAGACCAGGGCGGCTAACACGCTGGATGTTTTCGATAACAGCTTTGCCTTCGAAGTACTTAAGTTCGATAGTCAATTCTGCTTTAACGTCACCAGATACTGCGAAGTCACCGATGTAACCTTCGTCTTTTAGTACCTTAGCAATAGCTACTTTCAGCTTTGAAGTTGGCATAGTTACAGATACCTTCTTCGCAGTCTGACCGTTACGGATGCGTGTAAACAAATCCGCAATTGGATCTTGCAAGCTCATGTCTTACTCCCGTGATTCTATTACCAACTAGCCTTTTTAAGGCCAGGAATTTCACCGCGCATAGCAGCTTCGCGAACTTTGATACGGCTCATGCCGAACTTGCGAAGGTAACCATGTGGGCGGCCCGTGATGTTACAACGATTACGTTGACGTGAAGGGCTAGAATCGCGTGGTAAAGACTGTAGCTTTAACACTGCATCCCAACGCTCATCATCAGATGCGTTAACATCGCTGATGATAGCTTTTAACGCAGCACGCTTTTCAGCATACTGAGCAACTAATTTAGCACGTTTTACGTCACGTGCTTTCATTGAATTCTTTGCCATAACCCTACCCTTACTTTTTGAATGGGAAGTTGAACGCTTCTAACAACGCACGGCCTTCGTCATCTGTTTTCGCAGAAGTAGTGATTGTGATGTCCATACCGCGAACACGGTCGACTTTATCATAATCGATTTCTGGGAAGATGATTTGCTCACGTACGCCCATAGAATAGTTACCGCGACCGTCGAAAGACTTTGCGCTAACACCGCGGAAGTCACGAATACGTGGCATCGCGATAGAGACTAGACGCTCTAGGAAATCCCACATACGCTCGCCGCGTAGGGTTACTTTACAGCCAATTGGGTAACCTTCACGGATCTTAAAGCCAGCAACAGATTTGCGTGCTTTAGTTACCAGAGGCTTCTGACCAGAGATAGCTTCCAGATCTGCTACTGCATTCTCTAGAATTTTCTTGTCAGCTAGGGCTTCGCCCACACCCATGTTTAGTGTGATCTTTTCGATCTGAGGGACTTGCATGACAGAGCTGTAACCGAACTTTTCGAAAAGTTCTTTTACTACTTTGTCTTTGTACACTTCATGCAGTTTCGCCATCGTCTACTCCAACTATTAGATAGTTTTACCAGTAGACTTGAAGAAACGGACTTTTTTACCGTCTTCAAATCTAAAACCTACACGATCTGCTTTGCCAGTTTCGGCATTAAAGATCGCGACATTAGATACGTCGATAGACGCTTCTTTCTCAACAATGCCGCCAGCTTGCTGTAGTTGTGGTACAGGCTTCTGGTGCTTTTTGATGATATTGATGCCTTCGACAAATACTCGACCAGTTTCAGTTACAAGTGAAAGCACTTTACCGCGCTTACCTTTGTCTTTACCGGCTAGTACGATTACTTCGTCATCACGACGGATTTTTGCTGCCATGATCGACTCCTTATAGTACTTCTGGTGCTAGTGAAACGATCTTCATGAACTTTTCGTTACGTAGTTCACGAGTCACAGGGCCGAAGATACGAGTTCCGATCGGCTGTAGGCTATCGTTAAGGATAACAGCAGCATTACTGTCGAAACGGATCAAAGAACCGTCTGGACGACGAACGCCTTTTTTGGTGCGCACAACTACTGCGTTTTTAACATCACCTTTCTTCACTTTACCGCGAGGAATCGCTTCTTTAACAGAAACTTTAATGATGTCGCCAACCGCTGCGTAGCGACGGTGCGAACCACCTAAGACTTTAATACACTGCACTTTGCGAGCGCCGCTGTTATCAGCAACGTCCAGCTGAGTTTGCATTTGGATCATCTTGATGAGCTCCGGTGTAATATACAACACGCCTAGATTTTGTTTAAAACCCAAGCATTTAGATTAATTTCCACTCAAATTACGAACGTGTCGTGCTTCAAGGGCGGGCAATTGTAACAGCAAAGCAGCGCTAAAGATAGTTCAATTTTTAATTAATTTGAGCAGGCTGCTGTGCCGAACTTGCTGTAAAACAGGGATATGGGGACAAACCAAATCTTCACAAGTCACACTGCCAAACTAATTATGCAAAACGATTACAAAGGCTATCTACATAACCTCTTATCTGCGAACAAAAAATAGACTAACCAGGTCGTTTGCGATGCATTTTTATGTAACTGGCGACCTTTTCGACAGTGTCTACCCAATAACCGTTTTCAGGTGTATTTAAATATTGAATTAATTGTGACAGCACCCTCGCATCGACACTGTAACGGCCGTTTTCGCCCACCTCGTGTCCAGCCAGGATAATCCATTTGTTGTTTTCCCGCAGCGCTTCGAGGGTTGCTTTTAGCTCCTCAAAGGTCAGTCCATCCATTCTTATCCCGGTGAGTTGAGCGAAATCGGTATAAACGGGGTTGTTTGCAGTTTCATCCAGCCAGGTGCGGCCAGTCTCAAAATGCCGGGCAATCAGCGGGACATAGCTTTTTACCTGTGCGCCCCGGCCAACAAAGGTATTACCACATGGGTAGGCAAAGCTCTTAGGCTCAACACCCAGCTGGGTTTTCAGATACTGGTTGGTGGTTAGAATATCCTGTTCCAGCCAGGCAAGATTAACCTGCTCCAGCCCCTTATCCTGTGCTCTCAGCCAGTCGAAGTTACCGGTGCACAAATGAGACAACGTGTGATTGCCCAGCTCATGGCCCATTTTCACCACCTTGCGCCAGTCCTTAAGGCGTGCCCCCACCGGTTCTGGCATCACGTAGAAAGTCGCTTTAATACCGTATTGGTCAAGAATAGGGACGCCCACATCGAGTTGGCTCTCTCTGGCGTCATCAAAGGTCAGACTAACGGCATTACGTGCGCCGTGCGGGTATGGAAAAGTCGTCATGTGCATCTGCTCAGTCGCACTGTGTGTGTCTGCCAGGGCGCACGCATGGCTCAGTATGCCGCATAGCAAGATAACAAGTTGTCGCTTATTTATCATATATCACTCCGGGTAAAAGGATCAGGCTCTCGACGAGTTTGATGTGAGTGTGGCAAAGCCGCGTGTGTGGTGGGACTGAAGGTTTTCTGAAGGATGCTTATGAAAGTGTTAAGGTTATGAATTAATAGCATAATACACCGGGCAGCAAGGCCCGATGTATTACCTGTGTGAGCGAGACTATCCGCCAAAAAAGCCCTTTAACTTGTCTTTGAGCTTCTCTTTCACTGCATCTTTGGCCTTGTCTTTGGCCGCACCACTTAAATCCAGCTTAGTCTCCACTTGATGGAATGGCCCCTTAATTCTGACCGGTATTTTAAAGCCCGTGCTGTCATCCTGACTCTGCTGGCCTTCAATAGTATCTACAATGCCAGTCACGACCCGATAGTTGACGTACGTTTTAGGCAAATCGACTTCACCTTCTCCGGTAATGCGGATTAACGGACTTGCCAGATTCAGGTCGCGGTTACGACCAACCCCGTTAAGGAACTGAAAACTTCCGGTCAACGCAGAGAAGTCTGTTTTCTGATCCGGGTCAAAATCGGCGTTCACCCCCTCAGAAACAGAAGAAAAATTCCCTTTGAGCATTTCTTTTCCTTTGCGCACCATCTCCGCCAGGTTCGCTCCTTTTACGCCACCATCTTTAAATTCAAACGCCAATTCGCCCGCCAGTGCCGCAACAAATTGTTTCTGACTGACACCTCGGGTTTCGAGATCCCAGTTCAGGCTCCCCTTACCCAATACCTTGTCAAACCCTATTGCATCGGTCAAAAGCGGCTCGGCATTAATGCCATTCAGGGCAAAATTGGTGGTCACCTGATAAGGTTTAGACGCGGCATTAACATGCACAACCCCTTTGCCCTGCCCTTCATAGGCTGCAAACTTATCCATCGACAGTTTTGCTTTACCTTTGTTGAGCGCGACTGAGAACTGATTAGCACCCAGTTTAATTTCTCTGGCACGTAAACCACTGGAGCGGATCACAACGTTGGCATCCAGCATATTCAACGCCGACAGATCAATTTCACTGTCATCCCAGACAATGGGCTGTGGTTCACCCGGTGCGCTTTTAGGCTGCTCAGGTGCCTCAACCGGCTCTGGTAAATACGGGTTGAGGTCCAGCATCCCTAAATCCACATCCGCATTCACACTCAGGCGTTCGCCTAATGTGATCTCACTGCGTCCCTGAACATCCAGCTTGTCCAGTTTGGCTTTTAAAGACTGCAGTGCAAATACGTTATTGGCAAAACGCATTTCTCCGGCTACTTCAAACTGATTAAACGCTTGAGGCTTCGCTTTCAGGTCAACCTTTTGCCACTGGGCAATGTCTTTCACTGAATCGCCAGATAACGTCAGTGCCCCGCCGAACACTTTGCCCTGCTCAGTGATCTGGCCATCAAAGGTCAGATTCACCAGGCGCGACTCCAACGCTTGAGAAAAGCTAAAGTCTTTACTTTCTATGGCTTTCGCGGGCGTATCTACCGTCATATTGAGCGCAAACGTTTCTCCCTGAAAGGCCACCTTGCCATTTAACTCCAGCGCCTTATACAAGGAGGGAAGTGTGATGGTCAGTGCCAGGTCTGAGACTGCGTGCCGTGTACCTGATGTGGCATCGGCGTAAATCAGCTCTCCCCCATAAATAGCAACCTCACCCAGCGCAATATCGAATCCTGTTGGCAGTACCACAGGACCCGACGCGCTCGGAGCCTGCTCTGCTGGCGCATCTGATGCGGTTCCTTTGCCTAACGCCATGACCCAGTTGGCCTGACCCGCAGCGTTCTTTTCAAGCAGAATTTTTGGGTTGCGGATCACAAACTGCTCTAACTGGAACTCCCCTGAAAACAGAGAAACCCAGGGAATGTGCACAGCCAACTGGTCCATCGTCAGCATATGTGGCTGACTGCCCCCAGGCATGTTCTCAAAGCGAACATCGTTGAGGACAATATTCAGGCGCGGCAGAATACTGAGCTCACTGTCGCCTGCAATGTCGAGCTTACGCCCGGTATTTGCTTCGACCTGTTGCTCCAGCTGCGCAATAATGGTCGAGGTCGGGATCAGCATAGGGGCGACCACAACAGCAATCACCAACACAAGTATCAGTGCGCCGACCAATTTGAGCACGCGTTTCATATCTCTTCCTTTATAAATCATCTATGACTCATTCTATGATAGCGATTTGGTTGATAAATTCACCTTCACCCCGGAAGATTTTTCAATCCGCCATATCTCGCATTGCACTTGTTGGAGATCCCGGTATGATCCACGCCCTTGTCAGTTTTACCGACCTTTCGCTAAACTGAATAGTCTGAATTAACCCTCTAGTTGGAGAACCGCTGCGACATGAAGAAGCTGCTCATTTCACCGTCGAATATGGCTTTGGGCGAACAAGAAAGTCAGATTTACCAGAACATCCTGAAACAGGCGACCGAGATCAGTCTCAACCTGATGGCCGTTAAGGTTGAAAATCATCCAGAAGACTTTCTGGGATGGTGCTATGAGCTATTGGATGTAGCTAAGAACCGCATTAATTTTGAGCTGCTGGACGATCATCAGTTGCCTATTGTGAAAAAACTTCAGGACATGCTGATCAGCGCTATCAGCTTTTTGCAGCTAAAAACACTGCGTATTGCGCCCTGGCCGATGATCTGCGAATTCATTCGTCAGCGAGAATCAGAGCTGGCACTGACAGAACAGCTCAAGCTCATTGACTACCTGGCTCCGTTACGTGCTACGCCGTTGCAGGATATGATCAACGAAGACCGCCTAGCATTCAGTGGTAAACATGCTGCCAGCCTGGATACCGGTGTATATCAATTCGATGTGGAGTGGTTTGCCTCAACCAAAAGTGCCAAAGGATTCCATCAACTCCTGGCTGACTTGCCCGGTGAGTTTGATACGGCACTGGCTCATATTCCGCTCGAAGGCGAAGTCACTCAGCAGCACTATCAGGAGTTTGTACTGGCTTACCTGATGGCATTCAGTCACAGCGACGAAAAACCGACTCTGGCGCCTGCCACTCGCCTGCTTGCGATGTGCCGCCCGGATGTATTTACTCCGCTGGTTAACAGCAAACTGGACGCCCTGTGTCAGGCGCTCGGCATTGCTAAGCTAACAAACCGAGATTTCGAACGTTACTGGCAGGATATTGTCGTGACCATTAATAAGATGCCTTGGTTTGCAACGGGCAATGCTGCAGACGAGTTTGAAGCCAGGTTGCGCGCCATTAAAGCCTTATTGCCATGCTTCTTTTTCTATGCGGACAAAGACACGCCACAAAGCTCCAACTACTATAAGCTGTTAAATAAGCCAAAACGGACAAGTTCTGGCAGCACCACCAGAACCACCCGCCGCAGCAAAGAGTCAGCAGAGACCTTAGTCGATCGGGCTCTGAGTGACGACAGCATTCCTGAACATATTCGTGCCAAGCGCGACTCTATCATCGCTGAAGTAGAAAAAGGCCGTAGCGTCGACGAAACCATTTCACTAATGCGTGCAATTTTCGGGTAACCGAACAATTTGTCCCTATGATCAGGTAGTTATAACCTGCCTGATCATTGTGCAACGGCGAACAAAAATGCACCAGCGGCGTGCATCCAGCCTTTTTCCCCTTATCTAAGCACGCTGCCTGCTTGAAAATATATTCATTTAAATCAAGACAGTAAATTAGAACTTCGCCTTTTCTTCAAGGCTGGCTTAGCCATTGCAACCTCCCGGGCGACAACCACTTTGTGCTCCAGAGGACTCTACATGAACAATAAATACTCATTAATCTGTGCAATCTCACTGCTACTCGCTCACCCACTGGCATTGGCCGATACGTCAGCTTCCGTTAGCGCCAATGTGGCCGCCAGCTCCAATTATTTCTGGCGCGGGATCACCCAATCGGATGATGGTGCCGCCGTCTCTGGCGGGCTGGACTATGACAGCGGGAAAGGATTTTATCTTGGTGCCTGGGCGTCCAACGTGGACTTTGGCGATACAGCCAGTACCAGCTATGAGCTGGATCTCTACGCGGGCTTCAGCGGCGAATTCAAACAGCTCAGTTATGATCTGGGTTACATTCATTATGCCTATCCGGATGCAGCTGGCGATATCGACTTTGGTGAACTCTATGCCTCGGTTGGCTGGCAGTATTTCACTGTCAAACTCAGTCACCTGACCACTGCACAGAGCGACTCAAGCACGGAAGAGGATATGCTATATCTGGAACTCAACGCGGCGTTTGCGGTGTTTTCTGAATCTGAATTGGGCTTACACCTCGGCCGTTCAAGTGGCGATACTGTCATGGAATGGACGGGTGAGGATGACAGCTACATGGATTATGGCGTCAGCCTGAGCACGGGCGGACTCACGCTGGGACTGGTGAAGACAGACCTTGATGCCGATGATGACATCAAGGCGTATGTGAGTTATGCGCTGGACTTTACACTCTAAGTCCGGCGATCTAACTCATTAAGGTACACTATGACCGGTCGATGCCTGCCAAATGCGATACCATTGCTCACGGGATAACGTCAACGTACGTGCCGCCACAGCGGTGCGCACTCGTTCGATGTTGCCGGTACCCAGCACCACGGACGGTTTGCTTGGGTGCATCAGCAACCAGGCATAGATCACCGCATCAATGCCGCTGGCCCCCACTTCCTCAGCCACTTCACTCAGGCACTCACGCAATCGCAGCGCTTTGGCATCTGCCTCGGCAAATATACGTCCGCCTGCCAGCGGTGACCACAGCATAGGATGTATACGCAACTGCTGACACTGGTCTAAAGTACCATCATCCAGTGCTTTCATTTCATAAGGTGAAAACTCGATCTGATTGGTCACAAGCTCAAAATCGAGACGAGACTGCAACAGGCTCAGCTGAGAAGGCGTAAAATTCGACACCCCAAAATGCAATACATCACCATTTTGTTTAAGCCGGGTAAACGCCTCAGCCACTTCATCGGCATCCATCAGATAATCCGGACGGTGGATCAACAAGGTATCAATGCGATCGGTGCCAAAATGCTGCAAAGACTGCTGCACTGAGGTGATAATGTGGGCCTGACTTGAGTCATAGTGATTCGCCTTACCCGCAAGCCCTTTGCTGGCAAGCGCAGGTCGAATACCGCATTTGGTGATGATGCTGATCTGATCCCGAACCGACGGCTGCAACGCCAGTGCACGGCCAAAAGCCGCTTCACATTCATACTGGCCGTAAATGTCAGCATGATCGGTATCTCGTACACCCAGCTCTGTCAGTTGCTTTACAAAATCCAGAGTCTGGGCTGGGCCTTGCTGCCAGTCCAGTAAACGCCAGAACCCGGCGACCAGATCGCCCATTACCTTGTTTGTCATAAAATCGTGCCTATGGTTGAACTTACTCTTTTTGCTTTCTCTACAGCCAGATCACAACTTGCATCGCGCGCCAGCGCCACACCCATCCGACGTTGACCCACCACTTCAGGTTTGCCAAATAAACGCAGGTCGGTATTTGTTTCACTCAACGCTTCGGCAACCTGAGTGAAGCTAAGCTGCTGTGATGTACCGTTGACCAGTATAACACTGGATGCCGAGGGGCCGTGACAATGAATGTTGGGAATTGGCAAGCCCAGGATCGCCCGCACATGTAAGGCAAATTCACTGAGGTCCTGAGAGATCAGGGTCACCATGCCAGTATCATGAGGCCGCGGTGAGACTTCGCTAAAATACACATCATCGTTTTTGATAAACAGTTCGACCCCAAACAGCCCGCGTCCGCCGAGTGCTTCTGTGATCTGCTCTGCCATCGCTTTGGCTCGCGACAATGCCACCTCAGACATTGCCTGTGGTTGCCAACTTTGCTGATAATCTCCGCCTTCCTGCACATGCCCAATCGGCTCACAGAAACTGGTGCCATCAATATGGCGAATTGTCAGCAGGGTAATTTCGTAGTCAAAATCAACAAACCCCTCCACAATCACCCTGCCCTGACCTGCGCGTCCACCTTGCTGCGCATAGGTCCAGGCGGCTTCCAGATCAGCCTCACTACGCACCACACTTTGCCCTTTGCCCGAGGAGCTCATAATAGGTTTAATAACACAGGGCATGCCAATCTCGGCAACAGCATGGACAAACTCCTGCTGTGTGTCGACAAATCGATACGGCGAAGTTGCCAGACCCAGTTCTTCGGCAGCAAGACGACGGATCCCTTCCCGGTTCATAGTGAGCTGTGTCGCTTTTGCAGAAGGCACCACAGTAAACCCCTGTTGCTCGAGCGCCACTAATGTATCGGTCGCAATTGCTTCGATCTCTGGCACAATATAGTCTGGTTGCTCCTGCTCAATAATTGCAGCCAGTTGATTACCGTCCAGCATAGATAAAGTGTAACTGCGATCAGCCACTTGCATCGCTGGCGCATTATCATACCTATCTAACACCACCACTTCTGCGCCCAGACGTTTGAACTCAATCACCACCTCTTTACCCAGCTCTCCGCCGCCACATAACAGCACCTTACACGCAGTCGCACTAAATGGCGTGCCCAATCGCTTAATTTTCATGATTTATTCCTAAGTAACGATGAATATCAAAAGTGACCGACAAAATAACACAAATTGCAATACCGCCAGCATAAAAAAAAGCGTCAAAATATCCAAAAAAAAACAATAAAGACACAATTTGTACACAGTTGGTGTACATAATTCACACGCAACCAAGTTGAACATGTTAGCGAAGGACTAGAAGACGTGAACACGAAGCATTTTTCAGACCGTGGTATGCCACCACTGGCGAAGACTCTCTCACAAGTTTATGGCAAATATGCGAATCGAACTGCGCTTATTTATGAAAATAATCATATCAGCTATCAGGAATTAGCACAGCGGGTTACTTTCCTTGCTGGGCACATTCGTCTGCAACTGTGTGAACAGGCAGAAACAGCCCCTTCTTCTCAATACATTGCACTTTATCACGAGCGCGGCATTGATATGGTTGTCAGTATGCTGGCGGCTGCGCATTGCGGGCTTGGCTATATTCCCATTTCTACCGATGCACCGGCGCAACGGACCCAGTTTATTTTACAAGATAGCCAGCCAGCTTTGATCCTAACCCACAGTCACCTCAGTAAGGTTGACGCCATTGCGGGTCGCCCGCAGCTGTGCGTGGACACCCTCAGCCCCCGTGAGGCACTCGACACAGCCCCCGCACAAACGCAAGACGCGATAGGGTACGTGATTTATACCTCAGGAACAACCGGGCAACCCAAAGGCGTGCAGATCCCGGCGCAAAATATTTTACACCTCGCTGACACCCATATTGACGCGTTCAACACGCCACAGTATCAGCGCGCCTTGCTATTTGCCTCTTACATTTTTGATGCCAGCGTATTCGAACTGTTCGTCCATTTATTACTAGGCCAAAGCGTGTATATTGCCAGCGAGCATGAGCGTAAAGATGCGCAAGCCTTGAGCACACTGGTACAGCAAAATGACATCGAGTTTGCCTCTATTCCGCCTGCACTGCTGGCATTAATTCCACCACAACAACTCAGCGCACTCAAATGTCTGATCGTGGCCGGTGAGACACCCAACGTAGCCATGCTCGAAGCTTACAGCCAGGTCACCGCGATCTATAATGGGTATGGCCCGACAGAAAACACCGTTGCAACCAGCTTGCATCGCTTTTCACCACAAGACAGTGAGCTGAATATTGGCCAGCCGCTCAATGATACGCGCTTATATGTGCTGGATCCCCAGCTTAATCCCTGTCCACCAAGTGAGGTCGGTGAATTATATATTAGTAGCCCGCGCCTGGCACTCGGGTATCTCAACCGTGATGAGCTGACCCAAAGTCGCTTTATCGCCAACCCGTTTTATGACCCCCAGTCCGATGCCAGCGGTTTCAGCCGCTTATATAAAACAGGCGACTTAGCCTCCTTTGATGGTCAGGAGTACCATTTTGCCGGCCGTGACGATGGTCAGGTCAAGCTACGCGGTTTTCGTATCGAGCTCGAGGAAATCGAACAAACCATCGCCACTTTAGACACAGTCAAACTGGTCAGTTGCGTTATCAAACAACAGGGCAATCGTCGCTTACTCGCTGCCTATGTCGTGACACAGCACGATGAAGCAACTCAGACTCAGGACATCGCCAACCACCTTAGCCGCACTCTGCCAGATTATATGCAGCCCGATCTGATCGTTCTGCTCAGTCAGCTGCCGATGACAGAAAATGGCAAAACGGACAAACGCGCACTGGCAGCATTACCTATTGAAGTTGAACACACCCATCAGGATGCTCAGTTATCGCATACGCAGCACGCCTTTTTGACCCTGATGCAGGGCTATTGCCCGGCAGAGCTACACTGGCACAGTGATTACTTTGAACAAGGCGGTGACTCCATCTCTGCTATCCGTATCGCCAATGAAGTTCAGCAACAGCTTAAATTGCATCTGGATACCCAACTGATTTACCGCTTGCGTACCCCGGCGCAGATCTGGCAGGCGTTACTGACTCACAACACCCGTCCGCCCGTCGACATTGCTCCGCGCGCAGCGCACTATCAACACACGGCGCCTCTGTCTGCACAACAAAGTGGGCTGTGGTTTTTAGCACGCCAGGCACCCGATAATCTCGCCTATCACTCGGTCAGCCGCCTGACGCTGAGCGGTGTACTAGACCCGGCGGCACTACAAGGTGCACTCAGTGCGTTAGTTCAGCGCCACGAAATTTATCGAACGTCATTTGACCTGCACGAGCCGCTTCAGCATATCCACCCGCATTGTGTCCCTGAACTGCCAGTCTTAGATTACAGCGATCTGAGTGAACAGGACGCCCAGGCGAAGATCACCCAGCATTTGGCCCGGCTTAATGCCCCATTCAAGCTAGACAGCCTGCCACTGGCACGCTGGACACTGGTTAAACTGGATACTGAAAAGCACGTCTTGCTGCAAGTAGAGCACCATTTGATCCATGACGGCTGGTCAGCCAATCAGTTTGCAACACAATTACTGGCCCTGTATGCCCAGCTCAACAATGGCGAATCTCTTGCCACAATGCCCGATGTCATCCAATATGCCGACTATGCCTGCCACCAGGCGCAGTGGCTGGACAGCGAGCAGGCACAGCAGCAACGTTTGTACTGGCAGGCTCAGTTACAATCCGCTTCGCCGCGTATCAATTTACCTGTTTCACAGCTAGCACAAGATGTGCCCGTCAGCGCCGATACCTTTCGTCTTGAACTACCCAGACGTGTCTGGCAACAGCTTCAGCAATTTTGTCAGCGCAATCAGATAACCCCCTTTTCGGCTACGTTGGCCACATTATATGTCGTACTGTCGCGCTTCAGTGGAGATGAGGATATCTGTATTGGTTCAGCCATGGCCAATCGCAACCACCCTCAGCTTGAAACCACCATGGGTATGCTGGTGAATACGGTGGTACACCGCTTACAAAGTGATCCGCAGACCACCATCAATGAACTTATCCAGCAGAGCTTTGAGGTATGCGCAGAAGCACAAGCGAACCAGGCTTTCCCCTTCCCGGCGCTGGTTGATGCACTCAATGTGCCACGTATTCCCGGCGTAAACCCGCTGTTTCAGGTATGTTTTACCTTCCAGGACACGCCACTGCCCGCAACCCCCCAGGATACATTCAAGGACATTCAACTTGATCAGGGGGCACCAGCACAGGATGCTAAATTCGAGCTGAATATTGCGATGCTGGACATGCACAGTCAGGATCCGGACCGCCCAGTCGTCATGCAATGGGAATATGACCGCAGTCGCTATGATCTGTGGTTTATTGAGTCTATGGCCAACAATTTTGCTCACCTGTTAGCGCAACTGGTGACATGCACGTCTCCATCCGCACTGTCTCAACCTTTGGCTGCACTGGCACCCGCGGCAACGCAGCCTGAACCGCTCACTACTCCGTTGCACTCCAGTGAAAGTCTGACTGCCTTATTCGAGCAACAGGCACAGCGCCAACCCGGCAATACCGCCTTGTTCACCTCAACAGGCTCCATGAGTTACGATCAGCTGACGCGTCGTGCGAACCGGCTGGCACACTGGTTGATGGCCCAAAATGTGGCTGGTCAGTTTGTCGGACTATATTTACCGCCGGGCCCGGATACCCTGATTGCGATTCTCGGCGTACTAAAAGCGGGGGCTGCCTATGTGCCGCTGTCTACACGTGCGCCCGTCAGTCGTAATGGCTTTATTCTCGAGGATGCTCAGGTACAGGTCGTTATCAGCTATCGTGAACTCATTGATGACCTGAATACACCGCAGCTGACTCCCCTTTTCCTTGAGGATGAGGCAACCCTGCTCAGCTATCCGGACACATCGCCCACCAGCTCCATCACAGGCGTAGATCCAGCCTATGTCATCTATACCTCTGGCACCACAGGCAAGCCCAAAGGCGTGGTTCAGACCCATGGCAATGTCGCCCGTTTGCTAAGCGCAGCCGAACAGCATTTTAGCTTTTCAACACAAGATACCTGGGTGCTATACCACGACTATATCTTTGATTTCAGTGTCTGGGAGATCTGGGGCGCACTGGCCTATGGTGGCAAGCTGTTTATTCCGGACTATCTGGAGATCCGCGACAGTATGCAATTTGTCGAGCAATGTCAGCAATTTGGCGTCACCGTACTCAACCAGACGCCCAGTGCGTTTTATACTTTTGCCGACATCGCCAGCACCGCTCAGATGCCGCTCAACACATTGCGCTATGTCATTTTTGGCGGTGAGCAACTGAACTATAGCAAGCTGGCGCCCTGGTGGCAGCAATATGGTGACCGCATCACTTTGGTCAATATGTATGGTATCACCGAGACCACAGTACACGTCACCGCGCTGACTCTGAGCGCTACTATGCCACGTCACATTGCCGACATCGGTCAGCCGCTTGCCGACATGCAGGCGCTGGTGCTGGACGAGCAACATCGCCCTGTCCCTGTAGGTTGCCCGGGTGAGCTCTATATCACCGGCGCAGGCCTGGCAGCGGGTTACTTGAACCGTGATACGCTAAGCGCAGAGCGCTTCTTTACCCTGACCCTGGGCGAGCGTGAATGTCGGGTGTACCGCACCGGTGACAAAGCACGCCAGCTCCCAACCGGACATCTGGAATATCTGGGTAGGCTGGACGATCAGGTCAAGATCCGGGGTCACCGGATAGAGCTGGGTGAGATAGAAACGCAGTTACTGACCTTCGGCGAAATTTCAAAAGCCTGCGTACTGACTTATGACAATCAGGGGCAAACAGCACTGGTGGGATACATAGTTCCTGCCGTGCATACCAGTGAGTGCGAAGCGCTGCGTCAACGCCTGGCGACACGTCTGCCTAATTATATGATCCCGGACCAGCTGATTGCGCTGGACGCATTTCCGCTCACCGTCAATGGCAAACTGGATAAAAAAGCATTGCCGGCGCCCAGCCTGACCAGTCAGAGTAACTATGTCGCCCCTCAGACACCATTACAACGGCAGCTTTGCCAGCTCTGGCAACAGATCCTGGGGGTGAGTCAGGTGGGGATCCAGGATGACTTTTTCCAGCTAGGTGGGAACTCTATTCTGGCCGTCAAGCTGGTACGCGAAGCGCAGGAGTCTATGCAGCTGGCAATGCCGCTATCAGCCCTGCTGAATTACCCAAATATTGCCACCCTGGCTGAGCACCTGAGCAGCACTCAGGTAAATACCATCGTTCGTTCACAGCGTGCAACACAGACCAGCGCAAAGCAGGTCATGGAGCTTTAATATGTTATCTTTTGTTCAAAAACTACATGCGCAAGGCCTGCGGGTCTGGCTGGGTGACAACAATTCGCTGGCACTGGGATATGAGGAAACCGTCGCAGCAGAATTGATTGCCGAGTTGAAAGCCAACAAGCCTTGCTTGCTGGCTTTGCTTGAAGAGCATCAGATACATTCGGAGCAGGCCTTTTTAAACTGGTCTGTGTTGCAGCTGTCTTCATTGTCGAATGCCCAGGCAAGACTCTTATTTGTTGACCGAATGCAGCCACAGCGCTGTGCCTATCATATTCCGATGCTGGTTGAGCACACGCATCCCGTTGATATTGCAGCACTGGATAACGCGATTCAATCCTTGACGGTGCGTCATCCGATCTTAAACAGCCAGATTGTAGAGCATGACGACCTGCTCTATTGCCAGCCTCGTAGCACGATATGGCGCTCAGAGCAGCATGAATGCGCAGATCACCAGACACTCAAAGCAGAGGTGAAAGCTCAGGTGCTGACACCGTTTGATCTAACTCAGGACGCCCCCATGCGAGTGGTGCATTATCACTGTGTATCAACCACTTACACGTTGTTTTTATGGCATCACATTGCCTTTGATGGCTGGTCAATGCAGCTGTTTTTTGCTGAGCTGGGCCAGGCCCTGGGTGATCCCCTATGGGCTGTGCAACAAACGTCACCCTTATCGTACTTTGACTACGCGGCCTGGCACCGAGATCTGGACCAACAAAAAGCCCATGATTACTGGCAAACATACTTAAAAGGCGCGCTACCAACCCGACTGCCAAAGACGCTGAGTGAGCCGCTGAGTACACCACTGACACGCGGCAGCAACCTATACTTCACTCTGCCCGACTCACTCGGCACGCAGATCCGTCAGCTGGCCAGCAACCTCAGTGCAACGCCATTTAGTGTGTTGCTCAGTGCCTATTATTACACTCTGATGCTCTTCACCAATCAGAATGATGTGCTGCTTGGCGTTCCATCTGACAACCGGGATCATCCTCAGACGCAGGATATTATTGGTTTTTTTGTCAACACCCTGGCCTTGCGGGCACAACTGGATAAACAAGCCAGCTTCGCGCAGCTGGTCTCGCAGGTGAAAGAAAACCTGCATCAGGCCAAGCAACATCAAGATCTGCCATTTGACGAAGTGGTTCAATATTTTGCCCAGGACGACCGCGAGCAAAGTGCGCTGCAAATCATGTTCAGTGTGCAAAAGCTGGCCAGTCAGCTCGACCCCGCGCTGTCATTGCCCTTTGCGCTCAGCCCGCTACTCAGTGATGAAGAATTGTATCAGCCTATTAAGGTTGACCTGTTGCTGGCATTGGATGACAGCGAAGAGATTATCTCAGGTCAGATTGATTACAACCCAAACCGCTTCAGTCATGCTTACATTGATGCCTTTCGTCAAACCTTTATTCACTTGCTTGAATCCTGTGTGGCCGCGCCCCACCAGCCTTTGCAGTTACACAATTATGTACCTGAGGCACAATCCATAAGCAACGTATTGAGTGCTGAAAAGCCGGTGTATGAGCACCTGTATGAACGCTTTATCGAGCAAGCAGAAAAGACCCCGGATGCCACAGCACTTATCTACCAGGAACAAACGGTGAGCTATCGAGCATTGGCTCGGGAAGTCAGGATATTGGCCACTCATCTGCGCGCTCAGATTGCCCATCATGACGACCCCAAAGTCGCGCTGATGTTTGTCCGTGGCCCACAGATGGTCATCGCTATTTTAGCCACCCTCGCCGCAGGCGCAGCGTATGTCCCCCTGAGCCCAACCCAGGCCAGTAGCCGTAATCAGTTTATTCTCAGCGACTGTGGCGCGGCGTTGCTACTGACACTTCCCCACCTGGCCACACAGGCACAGCAATTGGCGCAGCCGAGTGCCTTGCCTGTGGTCACAACAGAGGCCTTGCTAACAGGTCCGGCAGATGATGCGTTACCGCACCGCTGTACTGAGCAACTCGCCTATGTCATTTATACCTCAGGCAGTACCGGACAACCCAAGGGCGTCATGGTTGAGCATGGCCATGTTGACGCACTGGTGCGCAGTATCTCAGAGGTCTATCAATTTGACACAGACGAGCGGACCTATTGGTTACCGCCTTACTTTTTTGATGCCTCGGTCGAACCCCTATTTATGACTCTGCTCAATGGCGCCTGCCTGATCATTCCCAGCGAACGCAGCTGTAACGACCCGCTGGCAATGCGAGAAGAAATTCTCGACCGGGAAGTCACCCACCTGGTAGCGTCGCCATCGCATTTACAGACCATAGGTCACTGCGGTAAGGCCAGCGCCATCCGGCGTGTGATTTTTGGTGGAGAGTCTTGTAGTCAAAGTCTGATCGATACCTGGCAGCAGCGCTTGTTCAGTGAATATGGCCCCACTGAAGCCACGGTAACAGCAACAGTCCATACCCAGTTTGCCCAACAGCAAAACCTCAAAGCCATTGGCAAGCCCCTCGGCCATGTCACCATCGACATCGTCGATGACACTTTAAGTGCGCTGCCAGTGGGCTGTCCTGGTGAGATACTCATTTGGGGCCACAGTATTGCCCGCGGCTATCTCAATCTGCCAGAACAAACCGAAGCACGTTTTATCACCACCGCGGCCGGACGTGCCTACCGCACTGGTGATATGGCGCGTCGTCTGCCTTGTGGCAACCTCGAATTTATGGGCCGTAATGATGCGCAGGTCAAACTCCGGGGATATCGAATCGAGCTCAACGAAATTGAAGCCGTGCTGCTAAAACATGGCGACATTGAACAAGCCTGTGTGAAAGTACAGACACTGGCTCAGGGACCTGCACTGGTTGCGTATCTCGGCACCAACAGCACCCTAACGCTCGAGCAGTTATTACCCTGGCTGAGTGAGCGCCTGCCAGACTATATGCACCCGGCGGCAATACAATGTAGTGCGACCTTACCTCTGCTGCCATCTGGTAAAGTCGATGCCCGAGCCCTCACGCCACTGGACGTCAGCATCAGCACCACCTATGTCGCGCCGCAAAGCCCGCTGGAAAAAGATCTGTGTGCACTGTGGGCTGAGCATCTGGGAGTGGAGCAAGTGGGGATGTATGACAGCTTTTTTGCTCTGGGTGGCAATTCACTCAGTGCGATGACGCTGGTTGCCAAAATGCAGCGTACCTTATCACTGCCGGTCACACTCAAAGCACTGTTTACCCATAAGACACCCGCTGCGCTGCTGGCTAACTTGGATTCTCAACATAATATTGAGCCAATCCCCGTGCTCACTGATCCTACTGTGCGCGTCGCCGTCACCCCGCAACAGCAGGCCATGTTACTAAGTGAGCGCCTTGCCACCACCGCCGGTGCCTATCATATCCCACTCATGCTGGGTTGCGACTCCCTCGCTCATCAGCAGGCCCTGATGGAGGGGGTACAACAGGTGATCAGCCGACATTTGGTGTTACAACAAGGCTACGAACAGGATGAGCAAGGGCACTGGTACATTAGCCAAACTCGCTATCCCATCCCCTGTCAGGTACTGGCTGTGAGCGGCAATGATGACAGAGGGTTGCAGGAATTTGTCAATGCACCGTTTGCACTGGACACTTCTGCTCCGGTGAAAGTGGCACAGTTACGCGTTGGGCCTTTGCCTAGCTACAGACTGCTACTGGTGTTTCATCATATCGCCTTTGACGGCTGGTCAGTCGAACGCTTTATTCATGAGCTGGATCAGCAAATGGCTGGCAAAGTTATCACGCCTCCAGCACTGACCTATCGGGATTACGCGCACTGGCGCAGTCAACAAGATGAAAGCACTGAGCTGGCTTACTGGCAGCAGGCGTTTGCCGGTATAGACCTGACTCCCTGGGAAAGCGACTTTAGCCGCAGTGCCAGTTATGATCCGCAAGGCCGGGCGCTGACCTTCACATTACCCGATATCCTGACCCAGTCATTACGCACTCTGGCACAACAACAGGGCGTAAGTCTGTATGCGACACTGCTTAGCAGTTTTCAGCTCGCTGCTTGCTTCTGGGCTGACCGGGATGACATTGTCATTGGCACCCCCAGCGACAACCGCGCCCATCCGGATAGTCATGAGCTGATGGGCTACTTTGTTAATACCCTGGCGCTGCCTCTGCGCTTGGACAGCACGCTCAGCTTTACCGCACTCATGACACAAGTGCAGGGACAGGTTCATGAAGCCAAAAGTCATCAGGGTGTGTCAGCGGATGTATTGGCAGACGCACTGAACGTTGAACGACAAAGTGGCTTATCGCCGCTCTTCCAGCTGTTCTTCACTCTGGACCAGTTCAATCCCATGGATCAGGCATTTAATGGCTTTGAAGTGATCCAGGAAAACCCAGAGGATTACGCCTATACCCCGGCCAAGTTTGAATGGAATATGGTCTTTAAAGACGACGGCACTCAGCTGCAAGGGCAGTTCACCTATGCCACGACCCGCTTTGATGCTACTCGTTGCGAGCAATTCCTGACATTCTACCAGGTACTGTTAGAGAACCTGGTGAGTGCACCGGAACGCGCGGTGCGCGACTGTCCACTACTGAGTGACATACAGTTTCAGGCACTCGTTGCCCAACAGGCTCAGCAGTACAGTGAATCACAGACAAACTGGTTAGCCTGCTTTGCACAAGCCTGCCAACGTGCACCACACAACATCGCCCTGTCATTTGAAGACCAGCAACTGAGTTATGCTGAGCTGGATAGCTTGTCGTCACAACTGGCCGCTACACTGCATCAGCGTCTGGGTACACCGGGTGTTGAGCCAGCCCATGTCGCGCTGCATTTTCACAAAGGCTGCGATATGATCATCGCCATGCTGGCCACACTCAAGGCAGGTGCGGCATTCGTCGCGCTATCGCCTAATCACCCACAATCCCGGCGCGAAACCCTGTTGGAGCAGGCACAGTGTGCACTACTACTCAGTGATGATGCATTAAGCTGGTCAACGGTGCCCACTTTGCTGTATCACTGGCGTGACTGGCCAGAAACGCAATCCGACTCTTATTGTATCGACTTTAACCACAACGCTGATCGCCTCGCTTATCTCATTTATACCTCAGGTACTACTGGCACACCTAAAGGGGCCATGCTCAGCCATCGCGGCTTGATCAATCTCTCAGAACATATGATGTACAGCCACCGCTTAATTGGTCGATCACGTCAGGTGATTGCCAGCCAGTATGCAGAATACGTCTTCGATGCGTCCATCATAGAGATATTTCCTGCGCTTGCTGCAGGCGCGAGACTCGAGATCATGCCTGAGGCGATCCGTCGTGACGTGCCCAGATTATGTGATTTCCTGCGTCGTCAGCAGGTCGATGTCGCGTTCGTGCCCACCGTACTGGTCAATCAATTTCCGGATCTGCTGGCGGCGTGCGAGTTAGACGTGCTGTTTGTCGGCGGCGCGCCACTGAATCCGGTGCACATACCGCTGGCAAAAACCTTGTACAACGAATACGGACTCAGTGAAACCAGTGTCTGTATCAGCCAGGCCGAGGTGCTCCCGCAGCAGCCTGTCACTATAGGACGTGCTATTCGCAACAGCCGTTTGTATGTACTGGACAAATACCAGCGACCTGTGCCACCAGGTGGCAGTGGCGAGCTGCACAGTGCAGGGAGTAGTACCGGACTGGGTTACTGGCAAAATGCCGATAAAACAGCGGCTCACTTCTTCGAACTCACACTGCACCACGACTCACAACGCCTCCATGAGCAGGTGTATCGGACCGGTGATTTAGTACGCCGGGTCGATAAAGACACCCTGCAGTTTGTGGCACGTACCGATCAGCAGTTGGAGATTAATGGCTACCGCATAGAGCCGGGCGAGATTGAAGCAAAACTGCTGGCGCATCCCGATATAGCTCAGGCCGTCGTCTGTCAGGTGCAAGGTCATGCACAACAACTGATCGCTTACTGTGTGTTGAATCAGGACGACACAGTACAAGTGGCAGAGTCACAGTCTCGCACCTTGCTCAACTGGCTGAACGCACAGCTGCCGCCTTATATGCGACCAAAACACCTGCTGTTTGTGAGTCACTTCCCGCTGACCTTAAATGGCAAGCTGGATCTGAAACAACTGCCACAACCTGAACTGGATCAGTTTCAGGTCGAACAACGGGCACCACAAACCCCAACAGAGCAAACCGTGCTCGAACTCTGCCAGCGACTGCTCGGCGTGTCTGAGCTGAATATCAATCATGACTTTTTCGAGCTAGGTGGCTCTTCCGTACAAGCTGCCCGATTAATCGCCGAGTGCGAAAAAGCATTTGTGGTCAGTATTGAACTGGCCACCCTACTGACGCATCCGGTGCTGGCCGAATTTGCCGCCGCCGTAGATCGGCTGCTGGCTGAACAAGCCATCCCTGACGCCGAATTTGAAATGGAATTATAATGAGGTTCTCCATGCACCAGTTAATGTACACCCTGAAAAGCCAACAGATCAGCGTCTGGCAAGACCAGGGCAAGCTAAAACTTGCCAGCCAGAGTGATGTAAGCCAGTCGGACATAGTTGCGACAATCCGCGCTCATAAAACCCAGTTGCTGGACTATTTGCAACGCCATAACATCAACAGCAGACTGTGCTTTGAGCAAACACAGATCTTTGCAGCCGAAAGCCACGCTGCGCCGCTGACGCTGGGACAGACACAAATGATGTTTTCTCAGCAAATCAGCGAGCAAACCCATACCTATCATATTCCCTGCTTGTTGAAGCTCGCCAAAGACTGCGACAGAGACGCGATGGAGCAAGCGTTACAGCGTCTGAGTCAACGACACAGTGCACTCAGTGTCTGCTTTGTCTCCAATGCACAAGGTCAGATACAGCAACAGCGGGTTGATACTCCTTTTGAACTGACACAGCAAGACTGCGATGAGGCCACGCTGGATGAAACCTGTCAGCAGCTATTTACCCGGCCTTTTGCACTGAGCGAGGAACGCCCGTTTCGTGCCACCTGGCTGAGCACAGAATCAGACAGTTATCTTTATCTATTGTGGCACCACATTGCCTTTGACGGCTGGTCTTTGGGTGTGTTCTTAACTGAATTGCAGGCCAGTTATCAGGATACGGCGCTTGCCCCTGCATTACAGTTTAATGATTACGCTCACTGGCAGGCACAACGCCTGAGTGCACAGCGTATTGCGACACTGAAAGACTACTGGCTAACCCAACTTGATGCCCATTCTGCGTTACATTTACCCTGCGCCCACACCAGACCCAAAGTGTTTGACCACACTGGGGCTAATGCCACGCTGACCCTGCCTGACGGCAGCAGCGAACAACTTCAGGCCCTGGCAAAACGTCACAAGATCAGCACCAATACGCTGGGACTGGCAGCCTGGTTCCATACTCTGAGCTTATACAGCGGCCAGCAGGATCTGACCATAGGATTACCCAGCGACAACCGCCCTAATCAGGCTTGTCAGCAGATCCTGGGTTACTTTGTAAACTCTTTGCCAATCCGCCTTCAGACTGAGCTGAGCCACACGCTGGCCGACTGGCTGGCGTTGGTACAACGTCAGGTGAATGAAGCAAAGGCGCATCAGGATTTACCTTTTGAGGAAATTAAATCTGCACTGGATGTGACCATGGACACCAGTCGTCACCCGGTATTTCAGACCATGTTTACCTCCAGTCAGTTTCAGCACGCCACTGAACATGCGTTGTGGCAGCAGCATATGACCGACACAAATGCACATGTAACCGCTAAGTTTGACCTGACTATGCATTTGGAACTGGCCCCTGATCAAGCTCAGGTCAACCTCAACTATGCCAGCGCACTATATAGTAAAGAGCATGCCCAGCGTATCGCTGCACTCTATACCCAGATCTTAACCGCCTATGCACAGAGTATGGAGACAGAACGCGATACGCTATTTAGCTTACCGCTACTTAGCCAGTCAGATTTAGACGTACAACACCTGCTCAGTGGTCATTCTGACGCCTTCCCACCTCCCCTGACTATCACGGAACGATTTGCGCACATCGCTGCCAAATACCCGCAACACATCGCCCTGCAAAGCGCCGAACGACACTGGACCTATCAGCAGCTAGATCAGGAAACCAACCGTCTGGCAGCCCAAATCCAGGCATTTGCCCCGGGCGTTCAGGTAGTTGCACTACATTTGCCCGGAAATGCTCCGTTAGTCATCGCCATGCTGGCGACCCTTAAGGCTGGTGCAGCGTACACCACTTTGCCGTATAAAGACCCGCTGCCACGGCGGGCCTATCAGCTTGAAGACAGTCAGGCAGAGCTGCTACTGACGCAAAACAGTTTAATTGAAGAAGCCGGGATCCTGGCTGACTCTGCGCAATTGCCACTGCTTAATGTCGATGACATCCTGGGTAATACATCTTTGAGTACTGAGCCCGTGCAATGTGAAACGACCCCACACAGCCCGGCCAATATCATCTATACCTCAGGGACAACCGGCAAACCAAAAGGCGCCTTACTGACGCATTACGGCTGCACGTCTTTCACGGCTGATTGTCAGTACATCAAAATCACGTCTCAATCACGCATGATGCAGCTGGCCAATCCCGCTTTTGATGCCACGACCATTGAGACCTGGATGTGTTTACTCAATGGTGCAACCCTCTATTGCGGTTACAGCGACTTACTCAGTCAGATCACTGAGTTCAAAAAGATGTTGTGTGAGGAGCAGATCTCAACCTTGTTCCTGACCCGGGCATTATTCGACACCCTGTTCCAGCAAGACCCCACACTGTTTGCTTCTTTGGAGCATCTGCTTTCGGGCGGGGAAGCACTGACCCCGGAGCTGGTTAATCAGCTGGTCAATTCACAGTACGCACCTAAACACTTTTATAACCTCTATGGCCCGACGGAATGCTCCAGTTGTACAACCAGTCATGAGATCACTGGTCAGGATACCCGTATCCCCATAGGCAAACCCATCCAGGGCCGGGCCGTTGCTGTCATTGGTCAATATGGCCAGCTGCTGCCGCTGGGCTGTCCCGGCGAATTGTACATTGGCGGCGCAGGCCTCGCGCTGGGGTATTTGAATCGCGATACACTCAGTGCTGAAAAATTCGTCACGCTCAAAGTGTTTGGTCAACCTCAGTCTTATTACCGAAGCGGAGATCTGGTTTACTGGCAACCAGATGGCACACTGGCTTATCTTGGCCGCAATGATGAGCAGGTCAAGATCCGCGGTCACCGCGTTGAACTAGGAGAAATCGAACAACATCTCAATGCCCTCCCCGAAGTCAGCAATTGTGCCTTAGTGGTACGCAAACACCAAGGCCACAGCCAGCTTGATGGCTATGTGGTGCTGGCAGAGGCAGGTGACATCAACACGCAGCTTGATACACTACGCGATACACTCAATCAGCGGCTGCCCGACTATATGCAGCCACATACCTTAAGCGCCATCGAGCAGCTGCCACTGACCACCAGCGGGAAACTCGACAAGCGTCGATTACCTGAGCCGCAACGGGTGTCGGATACCGTGGTAGAACCTGAGAGCGCAACAGAGAGAAAGCTCTTGGCACTGTGGCAATCCCTGCTGGGCATCGACAGCATGTGTGTCACGCAACCTGTGATGCATTATGGCGCTGACTCTATTCGACTGTTGCACTTTTGCAGTGCAGCAAGCAAAGAAGGTTGGCAGCTGACGCCTAAACTCTTGATAGAGCACAACACCATTCGCACCCAGGCGGCACTGCTGGAGCAGCAAAATCGAGATCTGTTCAACGGCATGACTGATGATGAGGCGCTACAGGCCGTGTTAACGTTGCCACATTTCGAACCCGGGCTAATCCGCCCCGCAGAAATAGCGGATGCGGCCATTGTGCATCTGTTCCCCGCAGCGGCCAGTGCAGATAGCTTTAATCCCCTGGTGGAAAAATTAAGCACGCAGTTTGAGGTACATGCGCTGGAGAACGTGAAAATATTCACCGGTCGCCACCTCAACCAACTGAGCCTGGTGCGTTATTATGCCGAACGCATTGTTGCGCATCAAAGCGAGGGACCCTACTACCTGGGTGGTTTCTGTGAAGGCGCAGCCCTGAGCCTTGAAGTTGCCAGACATCTGGAGTCTATGGGTCATGAGGTAGCACACAGCTTCCTGATTGACCCCATCCTGCCGCAACTGAGCGCAACCCAACTGGCCGACGCAGAGCAACGTGTACAGGACAGCGACCCAAGCCTGGAAACCTGGCCAATCGGTCGTGCTTTTGTGGACTTTGTACGTCACTTCCGGACTGCCCACCCTTACGCCTACCCGGTGAGCTTTTTTACCGCCAATCGGGTCAACGATGAAGCAATGCCAACAGAGGCGTTAGGCCTGTTCGAACCGGTGTTTGATGTCGCGACGGTATATAAAGCCACTTTTGCGTTACCCGACAATGGCTTTGCAACCTTGCTGCCACAGGCCGAGTACATTGACTTGCACAGCGCCCATGACGAAATAATGACCGATGAAGAAGATTTGAATTGCATTGCCACACGCTTCAATCAAGTGTTGTCTTCAGCACAATCTCACCTGGTCCAGGAGCGACGCGCATGACCAAACAACAATTGTGTAAGCGTTACGGTATTCATCTCGGTCTGACCATGTTTGCTGCCATGTTGCTGCTGCCGATCCTGACCCCTTACCTGCTCGCGCAGGGCTTTGTGGTCAGCCAGATAGCCATTGCCATGGTCGTCATGAGTGCCGTGATCATCATCTGTGAAGTACCCAGTGGGGCGTTGGCCGATCATTTCGGCCGTCGCCGACTATTTTGCTGTTCATTGATATTTGCTTTACTGACCAACCTGTTATTGCTGATCGCCACGGATTTTGTGACTTTACTGATTGCTGTCAGTTGCTGGGGGCTTAACCAGGCCACCCTGAGCGGGACACTCAACGCCTGGTTTGTGGAGCGCTTTCATGAAGCAGAAGGCGAACAAACCCTGAATCAGGGGTTCGCCGCGACCTATGGCCTGGCGTATGGGATTGGTGCCTCCTCCGCGGTGCTCTCCGCTTTGTTTCTGGCGTTTGGCGATCACCTTGCGCTGTCGACCTTGCAGATGTATCAGCTGATCTTTGTGGTGTCGAGCATCGGCTTTATCTTGCTGCTGCCGCTGACCTTTCACTGGGTCAAAGAGGTCAAATCTCCGGCTCAGCAGCGCTTTAAACAGGCACTGAGCCAACATGTTGGCACCACTCTCAGCACAGTGCGTCAACCAGCACTGGCTAAACTGCTCATTGCGCTGGTAATCGTGATCCCGGTCAGCGCCAGTATTGAAAAATTCTGGCCGATCTTTGTTCACCAGCTGGAGCAAGTCGATATGGATTCAGTGGCCTGGTTATTTCCAGCCGTCATGGCTGCAACCTTTGCTCTGAACGGTGTCGCCGCGGTACTCAGTGCTAAGCTGTGTACACTGCTCAAGCAAAAGCTGGGGCAGGCAATGGCTGTTGCCCACTTACTTAAGCTGGTGGCTTTGGTTGCCATGGCACTGGCACCTGATCTCAGTTGGTTTGTGGCAGCGTTACTGCTGTTCTTCCTGTGCTTTGGCCTGACCCAGCCGGCACAATTACAGCTGCAGCATCAACTGTGCGACGACAGTGTGCGAGCTACTATAGAATCACTGGGCTCACTAACGACCCGCATGGGTGGCATGCTGGGTGCCGCACTGACAGGCGCTTTACTGAATCTGGTTTCGCTGCCGGTGAGCTGGTTACTGCTTGGCGCCTTGTCGCTACTGGGCATCGTGCTGCTGTTCAGCCCATCGCTCAACCAGCAAGACCCGCCTGCAGTAACAGAGCCAGAGGCTGAACCCGCTTCCGCGGACCTTAACGCCTGACAGTAACCATCGCGCTATACAGAGGGGCATCCTGGAGCTGTAACGCCAGGGTGTCGCCTTCGTTTAATGCCCCCACCCCCTGTGGGGTGCCAGTCATAACGATATCACCCGGGTTCAGGGTAAAATATCGGCTGATCTCAGTCAGCAAGCTCGTCAGTGAAAAAATCATCAAGCTGCTGTCTCCGTGCTGCTTAAGCGCGTCATTTTGCCAAAACCGATAGTGCAGCACACTGTTTTCATCCAGGCCATTTACGGCTCTGAATGGGGTGACACTGCAACTGTTATCAAACGCCTTGGCACACTCCCAAGGGTGCCCCTGTTGTTTTAATTTGCTCTGTAACTCCCTGAGTGTCAGGTCCAGCCCGGTCGCAATCCCACAGATGTGTTGCAACGGCTCACGGGTGTGATTATCTATGGTCTCTCCCACCAGCAGTACGAGCTCAGCTTCATAATGGTGCTCACCCAGCGTGGTATTGAGTACCAGTGGCGACTGAAAATGGCAAAATGCCGAGGCTGGTTTGATAAAAAGCAGGGGGTTATCGGGTATTGGGTTGTTTAGCTCTTTGGCATGTGCCACGTAATTGCGACCCACACATACCGCTTTACCAACCTCCAGAGCGACTGCGTCACCTGATTCCCATAAGTGCTGATACATAATGACCTCCGTTCAGAAATGGGTCACTATTATAACGGATCCTGACCGAGCGACAGAGTCCTGACGGTTGATGTTCAATATAACCAATAAGAATAACAGTCGCCTTTTTACTCTAGTCATTAAAGGTAAAGTAAAATTGCCGTCAGCTCACAGTTAGCTTTACATTGCTCAGCCCCCTGAATTGCCTGCTGGTTGCAAGGGATAGACAGTCAGGATATAACAAAATATAAACAAAAAAGACAAAGGTAAATCATGAAACAACATGCGAACGTGCCTCTCAACGATTTTATTGAGTACCCACAGGAAGAAATGCTCAGCCGCGCCACGGCATTTCTGGATGAAGCAAAACGCCGCCACACTATCCGCAGCTTTAGCGACCGTCCGGTGCCCAAAGAGATCATCGAAGCCTGCATCAAAACGGCTGGCTCAGCGCCCAGTGGCGCTAACCATCAGCCCTGGCATTTTGTGGCTATTCACAGTCAGGACGTAAAGCAACAGATCCGTGCAGCGGCAGAGCAGCAAGAACAGGCTTTCTATGAAGGCCGTGCTGGCGAAGAATGGCTTGATGCTTTAAAACCGTTAGGCACCGATGCAGATAAGCCTTATCTGGAGCATGCTCCTTGGTTAATCGCCATCTTTAGCCAGAAAAAAGGGGGTATCCACACCGAAGATAAAAATACCAACTACTATGTCCATGAATCCGTTGGGATTGCGACTGGCTTTTTGATCCAGGCGCTGCACCATGCCGGACTGGCGACCCTGACCCATACACCAAAGCCCATGAGCTTCCTGACCGAGATCTGTCAGCGAGATAAAGAAAACGAGCGACCCTATATGTTACTGATCGCCGGTTATCCAGCAGAAGACGCAACCGTTCCGGAGCACGCCCTGGTTAAAAAGCCGCTTGAGGAGATTGCGACTTTTCTGTAGTCGTTGTTAACGCTGTCGGTGATCCCGTCACCAGGTGTTCACCGGCACGCAAACCACTGATGACTTCAACCTGCTCACCATACTCTCTGCCGAGACGAATAAAGCGACTCTGCACCTGCCCGTTATGTAACACAGCGACTTTACTGAGCTGACCATAATGCTGTACCAATGATGTTGGGATCAATATCGCCTGACGTCCGTTACCAGGCAGTTTCAATACAGCATACATGCCCGGTATCACCCCTTGCATCCACTGCATATCCAGCTTTACGGTAAAACTGCGCGCATCGCGATCTGCGACTGGCACCAGCTCGCTGATGGTGGCATATTGCGTGGCTTCCGCGGCCGGGATACTGATCTGATAACGCTCCCCCACCGCCAGCTCCGGCAACAACCGCTCTCGTACAGACACCTCTACCTGCAACTGTGCCGGATTGTAAATAGAGACTAGCGGCGTGCCCGGGTTAAGCATTGCACCGGGCTCTTGCAGACGCGCTACCAGTGTCCCTGAGATAGGTGCCCTGACCTGAGTATAGCCTAAGGCCACCTCTGCCCCAGCCTGCTGTTGCACCAGGGCGGCTTTTCTGGCTGACAGCTCATTGACCTGAGTCTGCCATTCATCGACCTGGTTATGCGCTACCAAACCTTTTTGCTGCAAGGTCAGAGCACGCTCAAGCTGTTTTTGTGCCTGGCTTAGCTGTGCCAGATTAGCCTGTTGCTCCGCTTTAACTGCACGTAATTGTGCTCGCAGATCGGCATCATCCAGTGTGGCAATCAACTGACCAGCCTGGATCGTATCACCAGAACGCACCGTCAAACTTTTGAGCTGTGCCAGCACACGGCTGGCGACAACCGTATTGTGTTTGGCAATCACACTCCCGGGGATCTGCTCTACGTCATAAACCAGTTGCTGCTCCACCTCATACAACTGAGGGAGTGGCCTGTTATCCAGGGTCTTATCTCCGGGTGTCACAGTGTCGTTAAATAATCCAGCCATCCAGGCAACCGCCAACAGCAATAAGGCGATCGCCAGCAACGGACGTACCCATCGAATATCAGACATGCGCAGTCTCCAAATCATCAGAAATCGGGGCTGGTGTATTGTCATCGTCGGGCGTTTTGAACACCAGGTAATAGACAACCGGCACAACCAGTAAAGAAAATAGGGTTGAGGCAACAATGCCAAACATGATTGACAGCGCCAGGCCACTGAATACGGGGTCCAAAATGATCACCAGATTGCCCAGCAAAGTGGTCCCCGCAGTCAGTAATACGGGCCGCATACGCACACTGCCAGCACGGATCAAGGCAGCCTCCAGTGGCATGCCTGCCTGTCGGGCCTGGGTAATAAACTCCACCAGGATCAGTGAGTTTCTCACCACGATACCGGCCAGTGCAATCATGCCGATCATCGCGGTGGCGGTAAACAGGACAGGATCGGGTGACCCAGCTATGGTGCGTTCACCCAACTGATTAAGCACCCAAAAGCCCGGCATAATCCCTATCATGGTTAAAGGAATGGCAGACATGATGATCAGTGCCACCGCACTGGATGCCGTCTGCCAGCGTAAAATCAAGAATATAGCCGCCAGTGCAAAAGCAAAGGCAATGCCCATATCCCGAAACACCCTGATGGTGATACGCCACTCTCCTTCACCGCTGAAGCGATATTGTGTGCCTTCAGGCAGCTGCCACGATAACCCGCTACCACTGCTAAGAAAAGTGCGTTGCTGCCAGGGCGTTACCTGTGCTTCATGCTGCACAAGGGAACCCGCTTGTTGCTCATCGGCCACCACATCAGCGATTACCTCAGCCGGAGTGCGGCCATTTAATTCCGCAAACACATAAATGACTGGTGCTAAATCTTTACGGTAAATCGCAGGCTCAGCCATCAAAGTGTGCATATCCCCGACTTCAGACAAGGCCACCATAGGCCGGGCAGCCCGGCTAAGACCAAAATTATCTTGCGCCTGAGTCACGTCGCTGCTGCCACGGATCTGAGTTGCGAGTAAGTCCGACCAATGCTGACGGTCCGAATAAGCCAGCTGTAACGTGATCGGCACCGGCTGAGCCTCACGAGGCTGATATAACAATCCGGCCTGCATGCCACCACTGACCAACGCCAGAGTATGGTTTATTTCTATGCTGCTCACTCCGGAGAGCGCCGCTTTTTGTTTATCAGTCACAAATCGCTGTAATGTAACCGGGGCGGACAAAGAGGTATCAACTTCCGCCACATGAGGCTCCTGGCGCAAGCGTGCCGCCAGCCTCAGCGCTGCATCGCGGTGCGTATCCGTGGCAATAAAGGGATCAGCATAAACCTCGGCAGTTAGTGTGCTCATAACAGGGGGACCCGGTGGCACTTCCACCACTTTGATCACCGTGCCATCACGATTAAACTCCGCCAACGCTTTGCGCAGCCGCAACACCACAGCATGAGACTGGTGTGCGCGCTCACGCTTGTCTAGTAACACCACCCGTAGCTCCGCCAGGTTGTCACTGTGACGACGATAATATCCCCGCACCATACCGTTGAAATCCATACTGGAAGGCTGGCCCACATAGGCGGCAATCGCACTCACCTCATTCATTTGCCAAACGCGTTGCTGCACTGCGCGCGTGATACGCGCGGTGGCTTCCAATGTGCTGCCCTCCGGTAAATCAATCAGCACCTGAACTTCATTTTTATTGTCATAAGGTAACAGCTTGAGTGGGACAGCCCGAAACACAGGTAAACTGGCACTCAACACAAACAGCACTAACATCACCCACAACACCCCTTTAGCCTTGCGTGGCGAGCGCAGCAAAGGCGTGAGTAATGCCGCATACCAGCCATTATCCACGCTCACTACTGATGATGGTTTGGCGCTCAGCAGGCGGCTCGCCAGCCAGGGCGTAATAAACAAAGCCACCCCGGTTGACACAATCACACTCACGGGCACATTAAAGGCCATAGGGGCCATGTAAGGACCCATCATCCCGGTGATGTAAGCAAGCGGTAGAAACGCCATCATAATGGTCAATGTCGACATCAGTAACGCGGTGCGGATCTCCATCATCGCGCTCACAACCTGCTGCTGACGCGGTTTACCGGGCACCAGCATTCGGCTGATGTTGTCGATGCCCGTGATAGGATCGTCCACCAACAGACCCAGCGAGAGGATCAGGGCAAACAGGGTCACCCGGTTAATGGTGTAACCAAACGCCCAGTCCAGCGCCAGCGTCACCCCGTAACACACCGGGATCGCCAGCCCGACCACAATCGCCGGTCGCCAGCCAAGAAAGACACCGACAAAGATCACCACAGTCAGCACCGCAAAGAGTAGGCTGGCCATCAAATCATTGACCTTTTCATCGGCTGTCTGGCCGTAGTCGCGCAATACCTTAATCTCGACTTCCGGTGGCAATAGCTGAGTTTGCAGCTGGCCCATCAGCGCGTGAACCTGCTCAGCAACGGATACCGCATTGCTGCCTTTTTGCTTAGCTACACTGAGGGTCACCAGTGGCAGATCCTGGCTGCTATCACTGATCGCCAGCCACTGGTACTGTTCGGGCTCACCCGGCCCATCTTCAATGCGCGCGACATCTTTGAGTTTCACGGCGCGCCCGTTGACCACAGTGATCACTAACGCGCGCAACGCCGCGGCAGTGCGCAACACGTCGCCAGACTCAAGTACAATCTGTTTGCTGCCCGCGATGCGCTTGCCAACCTGTTGCAACTGATTGCTGTTTTGAATCGCGGTTAACACGTCCAGCGGCGTGCTCTGGTGTGCCGCTAATGCCGTGGCATCCAGCCAGACATTCAGCTGGCGCTGTCGTCCAGCCACCACCTTGACCTCGCTGGTGTCGGGTAACCGCTGCAGCTGCGTTGAGATCTCCTGAGCAAATCGGGTTAAGTCATAATCGTTGTATTGTTGAGGTGCGGTACTATATAAGCCCAGCATAACAATCGGCACATCGTCGACTTCGATGGGCCGGATCTGCCAGTCGCTGACCACAGCGGCCATCTGGTGCTCATTGGCATACAGTTTCGTGTAGGTATTTAGGATGGCCTGCTCACGACTCTCTCCAACATGAAATCGCAGTGTAACCACGGCGGAGCCACTGTTGGTGATCGAATAAACATGTTCTACACCCGGAATTTGCAGCAGCAGCTTCTCAAGCGGCGTGGTGACAAGACGCACTACTTCGGGTGCGGCGGTATTGGGCACCGTGACATGAATATCTAACATCGGCACCACTATCTGAGGCTCTTCCTCCCGCGGCATGAACTGTAAAGCCAGTACACCCAGCACCATAGCAAAGAAGAAAAACAGCGCAGGCAAGCGACCAGTCAGACTCTGGCGTATCGCTCGCTCAGTAAAGCCCACAGTGCCATTCATGGTGTATCCTTGTCGGCACAGAAGAGCTGATAAAGCTGCTGCAGGATCACCAGCACCTTGTCATCCGCAATGCGGTAATACACAGTAGCACCAGCGCGTCGTGAAGCAACGACCCCAGTTTTCCGCATTGCAGCCAGGTGCTGAGACAGTGCAGATTGAGCCAGTGGAACCCGCTCATTCAACTCACCGACACTGAGTTCTGTACTTTGCAAACTGCATAAGATCATCAACCGATTCCGATTCGCGAGCATCTTAAGTAATGCTTCAGCCTGTGCGGCGCTGTCGGCCATTGCGTGTAAATCCATATTTTTCCCCACCTCAATGATGTGGCGAGTATAGAACATAACATTAGAAATTTCTAATATTAGATCTTGCTAATGTTAAATCTTGCCATATACTTGAAGTTGGGAGGTACACTTATGAGACTGGAAGCCGCTATCAGATTGATCGCCGGCAGTATGTTGATACTGTCATTGTTACTTACCTGGTTTATGGATCCGCGCTGGGTGTGGTTGAGTGTGTTTATCGCATTAAACCTGATCCAATCCGCCTTTACAGGCTGGTGTCCAATGATGACCTTACTCAAAAAACTTGGAATGGAGAATTAACGGATGCTGACATCCCCACAGGACATTTTAAAAACCGTCAGGCCTAATCAACGCTGTATCAGCGCACAACAGGCCAAAGCAGAAATGGCCACCAATCAGGGCTTATTGATTGACGTGCGAGAGCCTCAGGAACATCAGGAAAAAGCTGCCCCGGGGGCAATGAATATTCCCCGTGGCGTGCTGGAGTTTCAGTTACCCTCTGTCGAGAAAGATCCAGGTCGACCTCTGTACTTGCACTGTGCCGCTGGCGGCCGGGCGGTGTTTGCCGCAGAGCAACTCACCCGCATTGGCTACCAGAATGTCAGCGTGATCACCTGTAAAGTCGATGAGGTGTGTCAGGTCTTTGCCTGACGCGCCGCTATTTCGGCATCTGTGCGGGCCACACTCTGATACAGCCAGACCATCCGATCAAGAAACCAGGTCTTGCTCAGGATCACCCCCAGTGCGCCGACGCTGGTACTGATGGCCTCCTGAAACCACAGGCCAATACCACATACCAGGGTACTCAGTGTTAGCAGCGCCATGATGATTTTAATCACCTGATAATGCACCAGTGGCACTCGCTCCAACTGATAAATTAAGATCTGCTCTCCCAATACGGCTTGCGACGCCCAATTATGGGTGTCTCTGGGTTTACTGAAACACCTTGGGTTCAACCACACCCAAAGTAACAGTCCTACCAGCAGCGGCCAAAAAGCCACTCCCAGCCAGTCGCGCCACCACAGACACGCAATCAACAAAGGCAAACAAGAATAACGACTCCAGACACTCCAGGGGTTGGCATGGCGCGCCCACACTTCTTCGCTCATGGCGAAATACTTCGCAGCAGTTCGTTGCATCACTTCAACCTCATACGATCAGTTTAGTTCTCCTCCAGTGTAGCCAGAGTCGGCGTTACCCTCTGTTTAAAAATGTCAATGGCCGGGTACATTTTCTGACCCTTTGGCGCAACTCGCTTACAGCGCCGGCATCCCTCAGCCCCTACACTGGCCACACTACAACAACACATTTGGGTTATTCAGTTAAGGACACAGTCATGTTCAAAGGCTTTTCTCTGCTCACCTCAGGATTGATTGTCAGCGCCGTGCTCAGTGGCTGCGGCGACAGCAAGGATCATCGCGGGGCATTACAAAAGCACCCGGGGGTCTGGCAGAAAACCGCCTATGGTGAAATACTTGATATCCGCGCAGATCGCATGCAACGTTATGAATTTAACACTCATGCCTGTATCAAAGTGGCACAACGTACCCTGCCACTGAGCTCTGCTCCTGAGGTAACCCAGGCTAAGCTCAGGAACACGGGACAGCTACAACTGACTTATGCGGGCGAAGTCTATCCGCATATCTATGATCCACAGGCGTCACTCCCCGATGCCTGTCAGTCGCCCTTATCCGTTGATACACAAGCCAGCCCTACGGAGGTGTTTGAATACTTCTGGCATGCGTTTAACGATTATTACGCCTTTTTTGCGCTGCGCGACATGGACTGGCAGGCGCAATACAACCATTACCGCCCACGAATCCATGATGCGATGTCTGACGATGATTTATTTGAGGCGTTAACAGAAATGATTGCCCCCCTTGCCGATGGTCATGTGTCGGTTGCCAGAACCCCTAGCCGCCCCTATTTTGTGATGAAAGATGCGCCTATTTTGCGCGCAGCGCGGGGCACAGCCAGTTACTACCTACGCTATAACATGCAACTGACCGATGAACAGGTCTTTTCAGAGCTGGTTCTGGACTCACTGCAAGTTACTCAGCAATATCTGGAGCCTGGCAGTATGGGCAGCTTTCCGGCTGAGCAAGAGGAAAAAACCCTGCTATGGGGTAAGACCAAAAACAACATTGGTGTACTGGTGATCAATAACCTCGCGCACTTCAGTAGCAACGCAGAGGCGGATGAAACTGAGCATCTCGACGCAGCTAATGTGCTGATTGATGGCATTATGGCAGAGCTGGCCGATACTGAGGGGTTGATCCTGGACATTCGCAACAACACTGGCGGCGATGATGCCATTGCTCTGGCTATTGCTTCCCGCTTCAATACCAGCAAACGCCTGGCATTTAATAAACAGGCTCTGAACCAGGCAGGCCAGGGCGTATTGTTCAGCCAGTCTTTGCAAACTCACCCCGATGCGTATACCAAGCCCATTTATTTGCTCACCAGCCAACTGACCATCAACGCTGGCGAAATTCTGGCTATGGCCATGATGCATCTGCCACACGTGACCTTGCTCGGAGAAGAAACATCTGGCGCCTTGTCGGATAAACGCTTTTTCACCTTACCCAATGGCTGGCAAATATCGCTCTCAAATGAAGTCTACCGGGATGCACAGGGTAATTTATATGAACAACGCGGTATCCAGCCTGATATCGCAGTACCTGCATTTTCCATGCATGCACTCGAAAGCGGCCGGTTTGAAAGCTATGATCATGCACTGACTTTACTGGGTAAAGACCCCAAACCTCAACTCACCATTAGAGAATTTGAACGTCAGCTCAGGGCGCTTCAGCAACAGGGGAATATTCCCGCCGTGGCCGTTAATATTATTCACGACGGCCAGTCGGTCTATCAGCAGGGGTTTGGCAATGTGGATGAACAGGGCACGGAGGTTAACGTACATAGTCGCTTCTATCTGGGTTCGGTGAGTAAAACACTGCTGGGGGCGACCCTGGCCCAAGCCGTTGAGCAACAACAGGTTGATCTCGATGCGCCTGTGGAGCATTACCTGAATTTCTCTATCGACTTTGGCGTACCACTAGCTCAGCCCATTACGTTACGGCAGTTGATCACCCACACCAGCGGCATCATGGACGTCGAGGCAGTCTATCGCTGTAATTACTTTGTGCATGCCGACGGTAGCAGTTTGTACAATCGCTTCAGCCAGCAGTCTGTGTGTGAAGAACCTGCAAACACCAACCTCGACCGTTTCTTCGCCGCTTACCTGACACAATCCGGCAGCCACTATCACACTGACAATTTTGTCAGTCGCTTTGGTCTGCGCAATAATGAAGCCGCCGTATACTCCAATATCGGTGCTGCACTGGCAGCTTATGTCACAGAGCAGGCAAGTGAACAAACCCTGTCGGAGTTAACCCAGGAATATGTCTTCACCCCACTGGCGATGCAGCGTAGTGAATGGGGCATTGCACAACCAACAACATCTGTGGTGCACCGCTACATTCACCACCCAGACACGCAACAGCTGCTCCCTTTGCCTGATTATGGCAACATCACCTACAGTGAAGGCAGTGCGATTTCTACCGCACACGATCTGGGCAATTTTCTAATTGCCACCATGCAACAGGGCAAACTCAATGGAGAACAGCGCATCCCAGCACGTGCCATAGCAGCCATGTTGAGCCCACAAACCAATGTCCCGAGTATCTCGGTAGAGCGAGGTTTCTTCTGGGGGCTCGATGGCGACAAAATCTACCACAGCGGGGAAGATCCGGGTGTACTCACCCAGATATATGGAGATATGCGCCATCAGCGCGGTTTTGTGCTGCTGACCAATGCAGATTCAGGGAACGACACCAGTGCTCAGGCTTATGACGACATCGCGCAGCTGGTGCAGGCATTCAGTTACAGCTTCATGAAGGAGCCGCATACCGCACGTTAAAAGGTATTTTTTGGTGTACTCCCCGTCTCTTCTGATAACAGCTGAGGCGGGATAGCTGGCAATTGATAAGGCGCAACCAACTTGTCCAGGATTTTGTTTTTTGCCATTCGCTGCATATGTTCAGTGAACTCGCGCCCCACATGGCTTTGTGCAAATGCACGACTCATCGCCATGTGCCCATAAATCACCTGAGTATGACGATAGTCCATTTTTCTTAGCTGGTGCGCGGGCTGAGCAAGCACATTCATGGCCAGATCAGCCGTATCCTCTACTGCAATCACGAGATCAACCCGACCTTTTAGCACCAAATCTACAGCAGTACGTTCAGAAGGTACTTCAACCTTATCGAGACGACTGTCCTGATCAAAACGAGGGAAAAACGCTGCACCGCGCATTACTGCAATCCGCTTACCAATGAGATCTTCATAGCGACGTACTTCAATCTGACTATGTTGATGACTGTAAAAAACAAAGGAAGAAGATAAAGCCATATAAGGAGGCGTCACAAATGCCATTTGACGTTCACGATCTGGCGTTCTGATCAGTCCACCCATCACATCGACTTCCCCCTGTGCCAGCATTCGAATACAACGAGAAAAAGGACAAGGAACGGCTTTGACAGCGATGTCTTCATCACTGTGGTGTTTAATGTAATTAAGAATATCGAGAATTAACCCTCGTGCGTTACCCTTATCATCCAGGGCACTGTAAGGGGGAGCGTGGTCGATCGCTACCAGAATTTGTTCATGGTCTGCCAAGGCCTGTTTTGTTGAACACAAGCTCATCACCAGCATGATTGCTACAAAATACTTCATTGCACTACCTACCTCTTGGGCAATTCAGCAACCTAACTCGTCTCCATGTCACAAATATGTCATAAAAAGATAAAGTCTGAATCGTTAAGATAACACAAGGATTTGCAGCTTACTCTGGTTTTTTGTGATTTATTTCGTTTTGATGACTTGAAATAACCTGGTAGGGTCGCAGCCCAAAATATGGCATCACCGTCAAGACGTGGTCCAGCACATCAGCCTGTAAATGCTCATACTGCACCCAGCGTTTGTCCCTGCTGAAACAATATAATTCTACCGGCAGACCATATTGTGTCGGTGCCAGCTCTCGTACCATACAAAGACAATCCGAATTTACCTGAGGATGTGCCTTCAGGTAGGTTTCGGCATAACGACGAAACACAGAGACATTGCTCCACCGCTGCGCAGTAGTGTCTTGTATCAGCGCAGCAACCTCAGGTAACGCCTGACCAAGCGCAGTCAGCTCATCCTGACTTAGTAAGCGAATAGAATCAAAATCAAGGTAGATTGCGCGCTTGATCCGTCGCCCACTGGACTCTTGCATGGCGCGCCAGTTTTTAAACGAGTCAGAGATAATTTTATAGGTTGGAATTGTTGTGACCGTATTATCCCAGTTACGTACGCGCACTGTATTCAGGCCAACCTCAATGACCTCACCGTCCGCACCAAATGCATCCACCTGGATCCAGTCACCCGTTGCCAGCAAGCGGTTGGCTGCAATTTGAATACTGGCCACCAGCCCAAGAATGGTGTCCTTAAACACCAACAGCGTGACCGCAGCGATGGCACCAAATCCAGACAAAATATAGGTTGGCGATTTATCGATGGCCAAGCTGATCACCAAAATGGCACAAACAATAAAAATCAGTAATTTACTAACCTGCACTAAGCTCTGAATCGGCACACTTTTAGCGAATGGCTGTTGCTCATAAATCGCGTTCACAATGTTGACCAGGCTACTTAGCAAAAAACCAATACTGATGATTAGGAGCCCCTGAGACACCACACTCAATACATTGAATAAACCTTGTGGCGCCAGAAACAAGGCTTCTTTGAAGGCGATAAACAATAGCGTACACACCACCATTGAAAAGCGACCGCTGAATTTACTTAGCTGAGGTGCCAAAAAGCCGATTTTTGAGTTGGAGTAGGCACCCAGAAACTGCTGTACTCGTGGCAAGAGCCATTGGCGGATCAACCAAAATACCAGCAGCAATATCACCAGCGCCAGTAAGTTGGTACTCCATATCAACAGCCCACTGTGCGACGTTACACCAAGCCAGGGCGTGAGCGCTTCACTAAGGTGTGTCACCTTCATAACTGTTTCACCTCTTCGCCACACACAGCCCCTTGGGCTTGCTGCTGCTCCCAGTACGCTATCAGCTGTGCATCTTTGTTGAGCCACAACTGGTTGAGATAAGCCTGAAAAGCAATCCGATATTGTTTGTCTGTCTGATAGTTCCCTTGAGGTACGGTTGTCATAGACAACAACTGGATCCGCACCTCAATACGTTGCAACTTACCGGACATAAAGCTCCGGCAAATATGCTGATCCGGGCTTTGATAAATCACGGTGGCATCGAGCAGGCCGTCCAGTTGCTGTGCCAACACCTCCAAGGCAAACGCAACGCCACCGGCTTTGGGCTTAAGCAAATAATGAAAAGCCTCTCCCTGACGTAGATGCTTTTGCGCAGTAAAGCGCGTACCTTCCACAAAGTTGATAACCGTTGTCGGGTGCTGTCGAAAATGGCGACAACTGTGTCGGGTTCGCTCAACATCCATGCCTTTGAGCTTGGGGTTTTTGGCAATTTTCGCCTTGCTTGCCCGTTTCATAAAAGGCATGCCCAGTGCCCATGCACCGGTGCCAATCAGAGGCACGTATTTGAGCTCGTCTTTAAGAAAAAATTTCGGAGCAGGTAACCGGTCGAGCGCACTCAGCACCACAATATCCAACCAGCTGATATGGTTCGCAACCAGTAAATACCAGGCCTGATTGCTCATGTGATCGGGTATACTCAGGGTGATATCAGGACAGCCCAGCTGGAGCCCCAAACGGTTGCCCCGACACCAGCCTTTATAAGCCCAATGTAGGATGTCTGAAACACCACGTAGTGGCAAAACGCACTTCACCAACCCCAGCGCAAACACGATGATACCCCACAATAGCGTATTCGCCAGTAGTATCATCGTTGCAGTTCCCCCGGCTAACCAGGCTGGTAAAAACTTTCTCAACATGCCACCTCCTTCACCCGCTTTTTATCAGGACTGCTGCGACTTTTCGTGATGTTCGGCGGACACCTGATGACTGCCATGGCGCGCAACTAAGTCGACTAACTGTTGGTCTTTTTGCCCCCACAGCCGATTCAATTCGCTTTGGAAGCGTACCCGGAACTCGCTGTCATTGCTGTAGTCGCCAATCAGATCTGCACTCACTGGCATCAGCTCAACCAGTACATTGACCTCGCCAACGCGACCCGCGACAAAGTCCATAAAACTGGGGGTCCCCTGCGGATAATGAATGGTAACATTCACCACCTGATTGATCTGCTCTCCCATTGCCTGCATCACAAACGCAATCCCGCCGGCTTTGGGTTTTAGCAAATGCTGGAATGGACTGCGCTGCTGTGCGTGTTTTTGTTCGGTAAAACGCGTCCCTTCCACAAAGTTTACAATACTTACAGGCATGGTTTTAAATTTCTCACACGCCTTTCGGGTCGTTTCAACGTCTTTGCCTCGCAGCTTAGGGTTTTTCTTCAACTGACTTTTACTGGTGCGCTTCATAAACGGGAAATCCAGGGCCCACCAGGCCAACCCAAGTACAGGTACATACAGTAATTCTTTTTTCAGAAAAAAGTTCAGAAAAGGGATCTTACGATGTAATACCCGCTGCAAGATCAATATATCAACCCAGCTCTGGTGATTGGCAATCACCAGGTACCAGTCTTTGGCTTTCATCGTCTCTGGCATTGACACATTAAGACGATACGGTGAAATAACAGACTGGTTAAGATTATTACCGGCAACCCATAAACTGGCGCACCCTTTGGCGATGCGACTGGCCACTTTTTGCAGTGGCGCAATAGGTAATAGTTTGATCACGCCCATCAGAAAAATGGGGATAAACCAAACCAGTGTATTAATGGCGTATAACAATAACCCCAGCACCTGGCGGATTAGCGACATGCAATGTTCCTTTACTACGACTGATGATGGTCCGTATGACAGTGCACTCAGACCATATGATTAGAATAACGAACTGGCCCTATTACATCATACCGAGGCCTTGGCTGCCAAGCATCGCTAGGCAGCCCGCGCTGACTTGCAGATCGATTCAAACTCAATCTTCAAAATAGGTATAGCCGCTAAGTCCGGCGTGTAACTGGGCCAGGTAATCGGCTTTCGTTGCTTCATCAACCTCAAGAGCGGAGATTTGCGTGGTAAAGTTTTCCGCCAGCGCCGCTTTGTCATAATGAACAAACCTCAGCACGTCCTCAACGCTGTCACCTTTAATGGCATTGCTCAACTCATACCCTGTCTGAGTGAGTTCAACGTGAACCGAATCCGTATCGCCAAACAGGTTATGTAAATCGCCAAGAATTTCCTGATAGGCGCCCACCATGAACATCGCAATATGATATTGCTCACCCGGCTGATAAGGCGGAATAGGCAAGCTGGACTCAATCCCTGCACCTTCTACATATTCTCGGATCTGCCCATCTGAATCACACGTGATATCCTGGATCACCGCACGCTGAGTCAACGGCTGATCCAATGCCGCAATGGGCATCACCGGAAACAGTTGCTGGATCCCCCAAACATCTGGCAGAGACTGGAATAGCGAGAAATTCACAAACAACTTATCGGCCAGTTTTTCATTGAGCTCATCCAACACCTCGCGGTGAGAACGCGAATGCACATTCAGGCACTCTCGGACTCGTTGCAGGGTGGTAAAATAAAGTTGCTCAATTTGCGCCCACTGCTGCATGTCTATCAGACCATGGACATATTGATCATGACCATCACCAAACAGATGCATCGCATCATGATAGGTTTCTATTGCGAGCCTGGGTGTCAGTCGTTGCAGTGACAACCATAACTCCTGCTGGATATGGTGTGCAGAGGACGTTGGGGCGCTCGGCGTGGTCTGAAAAGGCGCTTGCTCTACATCAATCACGTCGGTGATCAGTACAGCATGGTGTGCAGTCAGTGCCCGGCCAGATTCAGTAATAATATCGGGGTGACGCAGTCCATGCTGCTCAGCTACTTCGGCAAAAGCCCCTACCACATTACGGGCGTATTCAGCCACTGTGTAGTTCATTGAGCACGCACTGCGAGAGCCTGATCCTTCGTAATCCACCCCTAGGCCACCACCTACATCTACTGTTTTTAGTGGTACACCCAACTGTGACAGCTCCGCATAATGACGGGCGCATTCACGCAGTGCGCGTTGAATATCACGGATGTTGGCGATCTGCGAGCCAATATGAAAATGCACCAGCTGCATCAGATGCAGTTTGCCCTGAGCGGTTAGCTTGTCTACCACACTCAGTACCTGACTGGCTGTCAGACCAAATTTGCCTTTTTCACCGCCGGTGTTTTGCCATTTCCCTTTGCCAATGGAGTTCAGACGGATACGAATACCTATGGTAGGCTCAATGCCCAACACGGAGATCTCCTTAAGCAAAGTATCCAGCTCAGACAGCTTCTCAATAACGATGTGCACTTTATGTCCCATGGCCTGGCCTATCATCGCCAAACGCAAAAACTCGCTGTCTTTGTAGCCATTACACACTATGGTGATGGGGTCTTTGGCAATCCCTAAAATCGCCATAAGCTCGGGCTTAGAGCCCGCTTCCAGTCCAACCAAGCCACTCGGGTGTGCCAGTAATTTGCTCACCACAGAGCGCTGTTGATTCACTTTGATGGGGTAAACACAGGTATACTGCCCCTGATAGGATTTTGCAGCTGTCGCATGTGAAAAAGCCTGTGTCATGGTTTCAACGCGACTATTTAGAATATCGGTAAAACGCACCAGCACCGGCAAGGTCAGGCCTTGCTCTTTAAAGCGCTCGGTTAATTCAACCAGAGAAATGGCCGGCTTTGCGCGATCACCATCGGGATAGGCGACTAACTCCCCCTGATCATTGATGTCAAAATACCCTTCACTCCAGTGCGTAACATTATAAGTGGCTCGTGCGGTTTGCAAACCCCAGGTCATGGCAATCTCAATTAACTAGCTTTACAGATCGCATATTTTAATACTTAAGGCCAAGATGTGACAATCTTTTGCCACCCCATCTGCAAAACCAGGCATGATTTATCTGTCGTGCAGGCAACCTGAGCCAACCTGCGGTATTTTGTCCCTAACCGAGTCGGTGTTTATACGCTAAAATAGATTGAGCTGGGGCGAAAGCGCTGGCAAAATCTCTGAAAATTACATCTGCATGAAGGCAACAATGTCAAATTTAGAAGCAAACCGCTGGTTTACTGAGATCAGCGACCGTGATGGTAGCGCGTTTTCTTTACGCGTCACTCGTAAACTGGACGAGATCCAGTCGCCATTTCAGAATGTTGAAATGTATGAGACCACAGATTTTGGCAATCTGATGATCATTGACGGCTGTACTATGGTCAGCACCCGGGAGAACTTTTTCTATCATGAAATGATGAGCCACCCGGCTTTGTTTTCTCACCCAGCCCCTAAAAATGTTGTGATCATTGGTGGTGGTGATTGTGGCACACTGCGCGAAGTACTTAAGCATCCGGATGTAGAAACCGTGACCCAAATCGACATTGACGAAGTCGTTACGCAAATGTCGCTAAAATATTTTCCAGAGCTCTGTGCCTCGAATGACGACCCACGTGCAACCGTCATGTTTGACGATGGCATCAAGTATATGCACGATGCTGCACCAGAATCAGTCGATGTGGTCATTGTGGATGGCACCGATCCAGTGGGCCCAGGCGAAGGCCTGTTCAACCATGCATTTTATACCAGCTGCCTCAAAGCATTGCGCCCGGGCGGTATTTTAGTGCAGCAAAGTGAGTCTCCTCTGATGCACATGAACCTGCTCAAAGCCATGCGTCAGGCAATGCTGGACGTGGGGTTTGTGGACTTGCAAACGCTGCCTTTCCCACAGCCTATCTACCCGAGCGGCTTGTGGTCGGCGACACTGGCACGTAAAGGGGAATCGTTTAACGGCTTCCGTGAGCAAGATGCCGAGCAGGCCAGCTTTGAAACTGAGTATTACAACACCGGCGTACACAAAGGCGCACTGGCAACCCCAGGTTTTATGCGTCGCGCTTTTGAAAGTCAGGACTAATCGGTCATCACGGTATCCTTTTCATAAAAAAACCCGGCAACAGCCGGGTTTTTTTATTAAGTACATCAAGCTATCAGTTAATCCTGATGGTACTGACGGCTAAACTCATGCACTGCATTAATAAACACGCCGGCATTTTCCGGGTCAACATCTGGAGTAATACCATGCCCCAGGTTGAACACATGCCCCGACCCCTGACCATAGCCAGACAGAATGTGCTGTACTTCTTCGCGAATACGCTCTGGCGTACCATGCAACATAGACGGATCCATATTGCCCTGCAAAGCGACTTTATCACCAACACGACGTCTGGCATCCGCAATATCAATCGTCCAGTCCAGACCAACCGCGTCACAACCCGTTGCTGCAATGGCTTCAATCCACTGGCCGCCATTTTTAGTAAAGAGTGTAACTGGCACTTTACGGCCGTCATTTTCACGGATCAGACCGTCAACGATTTTGTGCATATATTGCAACGAGAATTCTTTGTAATCACGCGGGCTCAGTACCCCACCCCATGAGTCGAAGATCATCAGCGACTGAGCACCGGCTTTCACCTGCGCATTCAGATAGTCAATGACAGAATCCGCAACTTTATCCAGTAACAGGTGCAACGTCTTAGGCTCAGCAAAGGCCATCTTCTTGATCTTGCCGAAGGTCTTGCTGCTGCCGCCTTCAATCATGTAAGTCGCCAATGTCCAGGGTGAACCAGAGAATCCGATCAGTGGCACTTCACCTTTCAATTCACGGCGAATGGTGCTCACAGCATTCATCACATAACCCAGCTCATCGGTTGGGTCCAGCTTAGGCAGTTTTTGTACATCGCTCAGCGAGCTGATTGGACGCTCAAACTTAGGTCCTTCACCGGTTTCAAAATACAAGCCCAGACCCATCGCATCCGGGATCGTCAGGATATCGCTGAATAAGATCGCCGCATCAAGCGGGTAACGACGCAACGGCTGAAGCGTAACTTCACATGCCAACTCTGCGTTCTTACACAGGCTCATAAAGTCTCCGGCCTGCGCTCGGGTCGCTCGGTATTCAGGAAGATAGCGGCCTGCCTGACGCATCATCCAAACGGGCGTAACATCTACGGGTTGTTTCATCAACGCGCGCAGGTAACGATCATTTTTCAACTCGCTCATAGCGTAATTTCATTCCAATGCTGTAAAAATTGCTCAGATTGTATCATTAACTTCAATACGTCACTATTGAAACAGCACGCAAATTCCCACCAGCATGATCTGGATTAATCCTCTCCCCCAGGTCCGGTCACTTTTTATTCGAACGGCATAAAATTAAAACCCTTTTACTTCAACACATTACAAACCAGATTAAAAACACCCGATTAAACTGTTTGCAACAAGGGTAAAAGCTTGCTATAAATTTGCTGCGCTAAGAAGAATAAAAACACCTTTAAAACCAATAAAAATAAAGCTCTATTGCTAAACTGCATTGATAGCCGCTCAGGAATACCCCCTGACGCGGCTTTTTTGTTTAACTAATTTTCAACATTTTAAGCCGCCTCACTCTTCAGTTTATACAATCCGCTCGTAAACAAGAGTTATTCCCGCACCTACATCAGAGACACACCCTGTTATTTGCTCACTTGGCTAAAAAAGAGGTTGACCTTTTCATCAGATTTCCTTTTTATAGAAGACAGATAAACATAATCGGCATCACCGCTTTTAGGTGGTCACTATCAAGTTTTGACCCCACTTTGGGTCACACTGTGCCGATGTTTTTGGCAAGCCACGGGCAGATGATGACCCGCTAAGGAGATAACTATGCTGTCACGCTTAGAACAAGCCCAACAAAGGTGGGGAGGTAGCCATAGCGTTATCGACAACTGGTTAGCTGAACGACAGGAGCTTTTGCTGCTGTATTGTAAGGTTGCAGGCCTGTCTCCATTTGAACAGGATGACCGGGCACTGCCTGATCAGCTACAAATTCAGACTTTTTGTCAGATCCTGATGGATTACCTGTCCGCCGGACACTTTGAGATTTATGACAACCTGGTCGCAGCGTGTAAAGAGAAGGGCCCGCAAAGCCTGAAACTGGCTCAGTCATTGTACCCTAGGATCACTGACACGACCGACCTGGCACTGGATTTTAACGACAAATATGCAGAAATGCAGTCGGAAACTCTGATGACAAACTTTGACAAAGATCTGTCGGAGCTCGGTGAAGCCCTAGAATTACGCTTCGCACTCGAAGATGAGCTCATCGATAACCTCTATGCCAACCACAGCGAAGATTAATATCAGCTGTGCTTGACCTCGAAAATTGATATAAAAAAAGGACCTGACGGTCCTTTTTTATATCTGCTTTCAGTTGCCTCACCTTTAGATGAGGCATCAGCAGGCATTACTCTGAGTCGTGCGCGTGATCGTGGCCGTGCTCTTTCTCTTCCTGAATTTCCAGCAGCTCTACTTCAAACACTAAGGTTGAGTTAGCAGGGATTTTACCCAGGTTGCGCTCACCGTAGCCCAGTTCTGAAGGAATAGTGAACTTGTACTTAGAGCCAACCGCCATCAGCTGCAGACCTTCAGTCCAACCCGCGATAACCTGGTTCAGTGGGAAAGTAGCAGGCTGGTTACGTGCATAAGAGCTGTCGAACTCAGAACCGTCAAGCAAAGTACCTTTGTAGTGTACTTTCACGATGTCAGTTGCAACTGGCTTTTTACCTTCACCTTCGCTCAGTACTTCATACTGCAGACCCGAGTCAGTGACGTTTACGCCATCTTTCTTCGCGTTTTCAGCCAGGTACTCAGCACCTTCAACTTTGTTCTTCTCAGCATCAGCTTGCGCTTTCGCCGCTTGCTTTTCACGTACAGAAGAATCCAATGCAGTCAGTACTTCACGAATTTTCGCTTCGTCCAGTTTTGCATTTCCATCTAGTGCGTCTTTAAAACCGCGCATGATCAGTGCCTGGTCCAGCTCAATACCAAGCTCTTTTTTATCTGCCATATCTTTTTGCAGGAAGTTACCAACGGATGCACCGATACCATAAGCTTGCTGCTGAACTTCAGTCTCCAGCTTTACTTCTGCAACTTGCGCTGTTTTTTCTTCTGCTTTTTGGTTACAAGCGGTCAGTGCCAGAACCGAGGCAGCCACTAAAGATAACTTAATTGTGTGTTTCATGTTTTCTCTCCGACAAACCCAGGCTCAGAGTCAAATATCACTATCCTGGTTGGGTGTCTTTGTTAAAATTATATTAATCTTAAAAAAGGGTGGATGTCACATTACCATCCGTAGCGCATAAAGCCAAATTTCTCTTTTTGACGCAAAATTCATTTCGAGATCGGCGACATTGATATACCGATAGGCTAATATCAGTTTTGTGACCTCTACAAATTACCCATTAGTCTACTCGGTGCAAATCATGGAGTTAAGAGGAAATACCGATTTTATGCCCAAATTTTTATGGCGCAACGCTCAAACTGCTTTAATTATCACCGCATCACTGTTATCTGGTTGTTCAACAGACAGTTCAGATGCATTGCTGACCGTTGAACATGCCGCACGTGGTGCATTCGCCGCGGCTATTTCACACGATGGGCGTTACAGTTTAGTGTCATCCATCGAACATGGCGTGGTTTTATGGGATAACACCACCCATGGTTTAAAATATCAGTGGTCCCAGTCGCAACAAGCGGATGAACTGGTGCACTCTCTGGCCATCGCCCATGACAACTCCAGTGCCGTCACTGCAGCCAACGATCGCTTTGCAATCTGGCGCTTGTCCGATGGACAAAATGTTGGTTATTACCAGATTGAACAAGGCACCATTCGCGACATCGCCATCAGCAACGAAGGCCGTTATGTCTTATATGGACGCAGCGACAATGTGGTTGTGCATCTCGACTTAGAAAGCGGCAGACGCATAGAGTTCCTTGGCCACCAAGAAAAAATTAACAGTATTGCTTTATCACCCAATGGCCACTTTGCGTTAACCGGCGCAAATGATTACAGCGCTTACTTTTGGGATACCCGGACTGGCCAGGTTATCCATAGATTCAATCACCCCAGCCGGGTCACTAAAGTCGCCTTGGATCCCCAGGGACGTTACGCGTTTACAGCAGACAGTATGAAAAAGGCCAGCATCTGGCAACTCACATCAGGTGAAATCAAAGCGCAATTACAGTATATTGCGCGGCAGAAAATATTCAGTGCCGTGCGCTTTAATCAGGATGGGCAATTAATTGCAACGGGCTCGCCAAACAGACAACTGACCCTGTGGCAGGTTGATAGTGGTGAAAAGCTGGCGACCTGGCGCGTCAAGCCACGCGAGGGAAGCCGGCCTAAGTCTGCTGTTGTCTTTGATGTGGCGTTTACCGGGAATGATGAAACCCTGTTGACAGAGAGCTCCAGCGGCCTGTTAGAACAATTTGCAAGAGAGTAATCATGACAGACCTCGAAGATCGCATTAACGAACTGGAAGCCAAAGTAGCATTTCAGGACGAAACCATAGAAATTTTAAACAACGAACTGAGTGCGCATCAGGCACGTCTGGCAATCATGCAGCGGCAGATTGAGTTACTGGCAGAAAAAATCAAAGAAGGCAAAGATCCGGGCATGATGCCCCAGCATCAGGAGCCGCCTCCACCACATTATTAGCCTGACTACGGAGCCAAGCCATTTGAGCTCCGGTTATTCTGGCCTGAATACCCCGATAACCTGCTCAAACTGACGTGTTGAGGCCTGAACAGCTTCTTTCGGCTGTGTCATGATGTGACCACACTTCACACATTCCACCTTTTCCACGTCATGCTCTTTGTACAACATCATGACATCAGCTTCGTGACACTCAGGACAAGATGCCCCTGCAATAAAGCGTTTTTTCTTTCTCACCTTTAGTTACCTCAGGTTAGCTGATCCGTAAACGGTTCAGTTGACGATTCATATCACGGGCTGCGCGCCCTGGTTGGCTATTTTATCCTATATTCTCCGCTGTTGATACGCTTGGAGTGTCCGTAGGGATCCGTGTTATGATGGGCGCATTAGTAAACAGTGATGTAACGGTATGATCCAGCTTTCGAATATTGAACTTATGCGCGGTGGTAAAACGCTGCTTAAAAATGCCAGCGCCACCTTATTTCCACAACACAAAGTGGGTCTGGTCGGTGCCAATGGGTGTGGCAAATCCTCCTTGTTTGCGTTGCTCAAATCAGAATTACATCTGGATGCGGGCGAGCTGCAAATTCCGAAAGACTGGTCCATTGCATCCGTAAAGCAGGAAACGCCTGCACTGGCTATCAGTGCGCTGGAATACGTGCTACAGGGTCACCCCGAATATTATGCACTGCGCAGTGCGCTGCACAGTGCCGAGGCGTCGGGCGACGGTGCCGAGCAGGCTCGCCTGCATCAGCAGATAGAAGTAGTTGGCGGCTATGGAATAGAAGCCAAAGCCGGTGAGTTATTGCATGGTCTGGGATTTAGCAATACACAATTGGGTGATGCGGTCAGTGCCTTTTCTGGTGGCTGGCGAATGCGCCTGAACCTCGCCCAGGCACTGATCCGTGATGCCGACCTGTTACTGCTGGATGAGCCAACCAACCACCTCGATCTTGACGCCGTTTACTGGCTGGAACGTTTCTTAAAAGCCTATCAAGGTACGTTAGTACTGATCTCACACGACCGGGAGTTTCTCGATGCAGTGGTCGATCAAATCTGGCACGTAGATCAACAGCAGCTCAACGTGTATAAAGGCCACTACTCCCAGTTTGAACGCCAAAAAGCCGAGCGCATGGCGCAGCAACAGGCATTATACGAAAAACAGCAAGCCACCATTGCCCATCTGGAACAGTTTATCACCCGGTTTAAAGCCAAAGCCAGTAAAGCCAAGCAAGCGCAAAGCCGGGTTAAGGCCCTGGAGCGCATGGAAAAGCTGGCGCCCGCCCATGCTGATTCACCGTTTAGCTTTGAATTCAGTAATCCGGATAGCATGCCTAACCCACTGATGACATTAGATCAGGCTCAGGCCGGATATGGTGAGGTGACTATCTTACACAAAATAAAACTCAATCTGGTGCCGGGTAGCCGTATCGCCCTGCTGGGCCGCAATGGTGCAGGTAAGTCTACGCTGATTAAACTGCTTGCCGGTGAGCTATCACCTCAGGCGGGAGAGGTATTCCAGCATCAGGGGCTGAAAATTGGCTATTTCGCCCAGCATCAATTGGAATCGCTCGATCTTTCTGCCAGCGCGGTTACCCACATACAACGCCTCGACCCACAAGCGAGTGAGCAGTCACTACGTGACTTTCTGGGCGGCTTCGCCTTTAACGGCGACAAGGCCCTGGAGCCAGTCAAACCTTTCTCTGGGGGCGAAAAAGCACGCCTTGTGCTCGCCATGCTGGTGTATCAAAAACCGAACCTGCTGCTGCTGGATGAGCCCACTAACCACCTGGATCTCGAAATGCGTCATGCCCTGGTGATGGCATTGCAAGGCTTTGAAGGAGCGATGGTCACCGTATCGCACGATCGCCATATGCTTAAACATACGGCGGATGAGTATTACCTGGTTGATCAGGGTGAAGTGAGCGCCTTTGGCTATGACTTGGATGCCTACTACCAGTGGCTACTTAACGCCAACAAAGAAGCCGTGCGCAAAGACAGCAACGAAGACAAGGCCCACTCAAGTGTTAATCGCAAAGAACAGAAGCGCCTGGAAGCGGAATTCCGCAAGGCCGTACAACCCCTGAAAAAATCGATCGACAAGCTGGAGAAAGAGCTCGATAAACTCAGCGCTGCACTTGGGGAGGTTGAAACAGCATTGTCTGACAACGACCTGTACTCTGAACAAAATAAAGGGAAACTCAGTGAGTTACTGGCCCAACAAGCTAAACTCACGCCACAGCTAAACGACACCGAAGAAGCGCTGCTTATGGCTCTGGAAGAGCTTGAAGAAAAACAGACCCATTTCGAGCAAAGTGGCGAGATATGCTAGACGCTGCAGATTTCTGGACTTATGCCTGCACGCAATATGCGCGTGCAGGCATGCAGGATGCCCTGCTCGCGCTGCAAGATAATGATCATAAAAACGTCAACCTGATTTTACTGTTGATGTACCTGGACGCACGTGATCTGTCACTTCATGCCACACACGTTCAGGCATTGCACGCGCTGTGTGACGCATTTGACCACACCGTTTTGCATCCTCAGCGTCAAATACGTCGCATATTAAAGCAGCAACATCAGCACTATGAAGCGTATGCTGAGCTGCGCCAGCACATGCTCAATGCAGAACTGGCCCAGGAAAAGTGCCAGCAAACTATGCTGATTGACTACCTCAATCAGCAATCACCACAGCAAAACCCACACCCAGATAACCTGGCACACTACCTGACTCCCACCCAACGGCTCACTATCCCCATAAAAACATGATCGGGATCAAGCAATTTACCGAGTCCTGTATAGGGCCCCCGGAAACTTGATCTTGATCATATCTGCTCTGTGCATGCTCGACTAAGATTACTTCATCGACAAATCAGGAGGCACAGACATGAACGTATTCTTCAGAGACTTTTTTACTGACCCAGTGTTATTTCTCTCTTTCGGCATCTTGGGCGTGGTAATCGTACTGTGTTGTTTCTACGTCTACTACTTCATCAAGAAAGTGCAAGAAGCAGAAGTACCTGAGTAAATCGTCGACACTCTTTTATGTTATTCGAAACATGTTGTTGAAACGTTAAGCAATTAGTTCCCGTTCTAGAATTAAGCACGACGCACAAAGCACCTTATCAGCCTGGCTGATCGGGTGCTTTTTATTATACCAATTTCACTTAATACCTGTTCAATTTGAAGGAGCAAATAGGACGCTAACGGCGTTAAAAATTTCTCATTTAGAACCTTATACCTTAGACATAGGCTCACAAATTTTTGTCTGGTTATCGACCCTATTTTCTCGCCTCAAAATAGAACACTTAATTAAGCAAATTGGTATTACCCGAACATTCTTTTGGTTATTTCCCGCAGTTTGATACACTGATGGCACTTTCAGGCTCATCATCCCCGCTTTTTGATTGGCGTCACACGATGCGATTGCTCTTCTGGGTGCATACATGAGTCTCACCGTCGCAGAGGTATTTACAGGAAATACAAACCACATGTTAGAGCCGTCAGAGTTAACCTTTCAACCCGCCTGGTGGATGCGTAACCGTCACCTGCAAACCATTTTGCCCCGTCTGTTCAGGCCAAACCTGAAAGCCAATGTACGCTACGAGCATCTCGAGACACCCGACGATGACTTTCTAGAGCTGGCCTGGGCAAATAATGGTAATCAACAAGCTCCGCTGGTTGTCGTACTGCACGGACTTGAAGGTAACATCAATAGCTTTTATGCCAAAGGGCTGCTTCGGGCACTGACCACTGCCGGATTGGACGCCGTACTGATGCACTTTCGTAACTGCTCACGTCAGGTGAACCGTCAGGCCCGGGCCTACCACAGCGGTGAAACCGGCGACCTGGCATTTTTACTGCAAACCTTGAAACAACGCTTTGTTGATCGTCCCTTGTACGCAGTGGGATTCTCGCTGGGCGGTAATGTGCTGGCCAAATACCTTGGAGAACAAGGCCACGACAGCCAGCTGGATGGGGCTGCGGTGATCTCTGCACCCTACCACTTGTCTTCCTCCTGCCAGGTGATCCGCAAGAGCTGTTTTAAACTGTATCAAAAATACTTGCTTGATCGCATGAAGCGCTCTTTTTCGCGCAAGTTTGATCAAATAGAAGATGCACTTCAGATCGGCCGTGATGAGATTCAGCAGATCCGTGATCTATGGCAGTTTGATGAGCGGATCACTGCGCCATTACATGGCTTTAAAGGTGCAGAAGATTACTATGCCAAAGCCAGTGCGCAACCCTATCTGAAGCAAATAGCCACGCCGACCTTGCTGATCCATGCAGCCGATGATCCCATGCTGTCGACCCGTGCGATCCCAACTCAGGCTCAGATCAGCGATCAGGTTACGCTGGCAGTATCGCCGCAAGGGGGCCATGTCGGCTTTATTGCCGGTCGCAACCCACTCAGGCCTGTTTTCTGGCTTGAGCAAATTGTCCCCGCTTATTTGCATTCACTACTAAATCATCGAGTTTAAAGAAATTATGATCATTCCATATCAGCAACTGGATCCAGCCACGCTAAGCAATCTAATTGAGCATTATGTGCTGCGAGAAGGCACCGACTATGGTGACAGTGAAATCAGTACGGAACGTAAAGTCGAGCAGGTTCATGCTCAGCTTAAGTCAGGAGAAGCATTACTGGTTTATTCTGAATTGCATGAGTCAGTCAATATTGTTTCGAAAGCCCAATTTCAGGCGATGCAGACCGAGGATTACACCTACGACTAATTTCGGTCAGTCCCACGGGCAAACCGACAGAATGGATTGTAGATCAACGCCAACTTGCTACAATCGACACACACTACAAAGAATAACAAGGTCAATCCATGAAGTTACCCGCTACACTCTGCGCCCTGGCTTTAAGCTTGTCGAATGCCTACGCCAGCGACATTAAGGTATCTGAGCGCGCCCACCGCATCGCTCAGCAGAACCTCCTGATAGACACACACATCGACGTCCCTTATCGTATCAAGGAGCACTGGGAAGATGTCACTAAGGCCACGAAAGGCGGCGACTTTGATTATCCCCGTGCGGTGCAGGGTGGTCTGAACGCCCCCTTTATGTCGATATATATTCCTGCGAACCTGGAGTTTGAAGGCAAAGGTAAAAGCTACCAACTGGCAAACCAGCTAATAGATGGCATGGAAGCGCTGGCGCAACGCGCACCAGATAAATTTGCCATGGCCTACAATACCAAAGATATCCTTCGTCATTTTCGTGAAAAGAAAATCTCGGTTGCAATGGGCATGGAGAACGGCTCCCCCATTGAAGGTGATATGAACAACCTGAAGCATTTCTTTGATAGAGGTGTACGCTATATCACTCTGGCACACTCACAAAGCAACCATATTTCTGACTCGTCGTACGACATTCGCCGTAAGTGGAAAGGCCTGAGCCCATTTGGTAAAAAGCTTGTCGTGGAAATGAATAAGATTGGTATGCTGATCGATGTCTCGCATATTTCAGATGCCGCCTTCTATCAAGTGATGGAACTGTCTAAAGTACCCGTGATTGCATCACATTCCTCGTTGCGCAAATACACTCCTGGATTTGAGCGCAATATGGATGACGATATGCTCAAAGCCTTGAAAAAGAATGGCGGAGTCATTCAAATTAACTTTGGTTCAAGCTTTGTCACAGCCAGCTCCCGCAGTTGGTACGACCAACGCAATGAAGCAGAAGCGCAAGCAACCAGTCAGGGCAAAAGTAAAACCGATTTCAGAGCAGCATACCGTGCGAAAAACCCATTCCCGTACGCCACTTTGGAGCAAGTACTCGATCACATTGATCATGTCGTAGAACTCATTGGTATCGACCATGTGGGGATTGGCTCCGATTATGACGGTGTTGGTGATTCATTGCCTATCGGATTAAAAGACGTCTCTACTTACCCTAACCTGGTACAGGGTCTGTTGGACCGCAACTACACCGAAGGACAGATCAAGAAAATACTGGGTGGCAATACCCTGCGTGTGTGGCGTCATGCAGAAGAATACGCAAAACAGTTTTAACCTGCAGTGAGAAGTGGCCCTGCCACTTCTCCTTCTTCCTGCTAAGCTCGATTTCGCTCCCTATATCAACGGCCTTTTTGCACTGCCCCAAATCAGATCAAAGCTACATACGAACAATCATCATTGGCGAATAAACAGCCTGATGAAACCAGACAGAGAAACACCGACATGACAGTAATAAAACTGAGTAAGCGCATTGATAGTCAGAGTAATGAGATAAAACGGAAGAGAATAAGATTAAATAGAATATTAAATGGGTAGTAACGAGAGGGCTTAGATATAAAGTTACAGAAAAATAAGAAGAGTGAACCGACTTCCTTCGGTGAAGGCCACTTAAGAAGTGATTTCGGGAGCCCTTGATTTATGAAGAGCGAACCGACGACCTTTCGGTATTGCCACTTTAAAGTGCTTACAGGAGATTTTTAATTATGAAGAATGAACCGACTACCTTCGGTGTTGCCACTTGAAAGTACTTACAGGAGATTTTGAATTATGAAGAGTGAACCGACGACCTTCGTCGTTACCACTCAGAAAGTGGTTGCGGGAGCCGGATTTGAACCGACGACCTTCGGGTTATGAGCCCGACGAGCTACCAGGCTGCTCCATCCCGCGCCTGTATGTTCAACGTTTTACTTCTGTTGAGAGAAGAGACAATCGAATATTCGATTTAACCACTCAAGAAGTGGTTGCGGGAGCCGGATTTGAACCGACGACCTTCGGGTTATGAGCCCGACGAGCTACCAGGCTGCTCCATCCCGCGCCTGTATGTTCAGTTTTTTACTTCTACTGAGAGAAGGGACAATCGAATATTCGATTTAACCACTCAGGAAGTGGTTGCGGGAGCCCTTGACTTATGAAGAGCGAACCGACGAAGTTCGACGTTACCACTTTAAAAGTGGTTGCGGGAGCCGGATTTGAACCGACGACCTTCGGGTTATGAGCCCGACGAGCTACCAGGCTGCTCCATCCCGCGCCTGTATTTTCAACGTTTTACTTCTGTTGAGAGAAGTACTTAAACAGTTCTTTATGAGGCTTAATTTGCCCTAACTCTTTAAGAGGTCGCTATAATATAGAATTGATTTAATATTGCAAGGTATTAATCGAGAAAAGGGCACCAACCGCTCAAAAAGCAGTCAAACCACCCTAGTTTAACGCCCAAATATGACATTTATTGTCTTAGCGGCCAAAACGACCGCCAGGCTATTGCTCTCTCTGATGCGGATTAATCAGCTTCTGAAACTGCCAGTCGGGATGACCCATCACAATGAAATCGGGATTTTCTGTACTTTCTCTTTGATTGTATGTCAGCGGGTTAAATTCAGCATCCGTGATACAGCCTCCAGCTTCTTCAACAATCACCTGTGATGCCCCCGTGTCCCATTCACCGGTCGGCCCAACCCGTAAAAAGCAGTCAGCCTTTCCTTCAGCCACGATGCACGCCTTAAGCGAACAAGACCCCAGTGCCACCGTATCAAACTGGCTGTTTAAATACTGACTTACAGCCTCAATTTTTTGCCTGCGGCTCACAGCCAGAGTCAGGGTGCTTTTCGGGGCAACAGAAATCGGCTCATCGCGTCCAGCAATACGCTTAAACGCACCACCCTGATGAGTAGCAAAATAGGTCACGTCTTTTGCCGGCCAATGGATCACACCAAGCACAGGCTGATTGTTCTCAATCAACGCTATGTTGACTGCAAAATCGCCACTTTCAAGAATGAACTCTCCGGTACCGTCCATAGGGTCCAGCAGCCAGTAACGTTGCCAGTGTTGTCGATTCTCTAGCGGGGGAATGGGTGTCTCTTCTGACATGATCGGTACATCTGGGGCCAGGGCTTGAAGCCCAGCGGTCAGTACTTCATTCGAAGCCAAATCGGCAGCCGTCACCGGCGTATGATCTGACTTTTCCCGCGCACCTATGTCGTCTTGCTGATAGATGGCCATGATCGCTTGCCCAGCCTGTTCAGCAAGCGCAATACAGGGCTCTAAAAATGACTGCATTAAGCCTCCGTTGTCAGGTACTGTTGCAGTAACAACAACGCGGCGACACTACGGGCTTCTGTAAAGTCAGGCTGACTCAGTAACCCTTGCCATTGCGACATAGGCCACTTCACCACCACCAGCGGTTCAGGCTCATCACCAGCCAATTGCTCCGGATATAAATCCTGGGCCACTAAAATATGCATTCTGGCATTAAAGTAGCTGGGTGCCAGTGATAAGGTTTTCAAATCACAAAATTGATGAGCGCCAAAGCCAACTTCTTCTTTTAACTCACGATTTCCCGCTTCAATCGGGGTTTCCCCCGGATCAATCAGCCCTTTTGGAAAGCCAAGCTGATAATCATGTGTCCCCGCACAGTATTCTCTCACTAATAGTAGCTCATTTTCGGCTGATATGGGCACTATCATTACGGCACCCCGGCCGCCGCCACGAACACGTTCATACTCACGGCGCTCACCATTAGAAAATGACAGCGACAGTGACTCAACCGTAAAGAGCTTACTTTTTGCGACAACCTCAGAGGCTATTATCTCAGGGGGAATTGGGTGCTTTTTCTGTGACATAGAGATTATTTTGCTATCATGGCGATTAACCTCATCATAAAGCCTTTACAGGTAAAAGCCTATGTTAAATTGGTCAAAGATCGATACTGTGTTGCTGGATATGGACGGCACGTTACTCGACCTGCATTTTGATAATCACTTTTGGCTCGACGTGATCCCAAAAGCCCATGCCGTTAAGCAAGGTCTGACACTCGAACAAGCCCGGGCTGATATTCTCGCGCGCTATGAAGCTGTCATGGGACAGATTGAGTGGTATTGCCTGGATTACTGGCAACAACAACTTCAATTGCCCATTATGGAACTCAAGCGCGAGATCCAGCATCTGATTTCTGTTCGCGAGGATGTACCAGCATTTTTACAAGCATTAAAAGCAGCCGGAAAAGAGTTGATTTTACTCACCAATGCGCACCCGGATAGCTTAAGTCTTAAAGTAGAAAGAACCCAGTTTGACCAATACCTGGATAAATTAATTTCAACGCACAGCTATGGGGTGAGTAAGGAAAGCCAGCAGCTATGGCAACAGGTTCAGGCTGATCTGGGGTTTGATAAAGACCGCACTTTATTTGTCGATGACAGTCTGGCGGTGTTGGCCGCAGCAAGAGAATATGGCATCGGGCATTTACTGGCCATCGCGAATCCGGATAGCCAGCAACCTCACAACGACATCACTGACTACCCGGCCATTTGTGACTACCGCACGTTACTACCGATCAGCTGATCAGCCTGGGTAGCGCGCTTGCAAGCCCTGATATACCTGCTTAGCAAAGTCTGGATGTTCTGTATCCAGGCTTTTCACAACTTCAACCAGGTGCTCATTGTCTTCTTTGCCATGCCACTCTTTGATGTAGCTACCATCTTTATATCCATGGTCCTGGCGGAAGAAATTCAGGGTGTTTTTACCCACATATCCCCGATATAGGTCGTCGATGCTCATACCAATCTGCTGCATACACCCTGCAAAAGCGGCGGCATTGAAGGTTTTGTCGGCCACAGCCGATGCAGCAAGGACTTCCAGCGTTGCCTTAAAATCTTCGGCATACAAAGGCTGAGACAACTCACTATCCAACTGTGCTGCCAGTGCCTCATAAGTCGTTTCACCATCAATGCGCAGCGACAGGCCAAAGTGGAAGATGTCGACCAACTCCAGGATCACTTGCTCGGTATCCGGGGTTTGTTTCTTCCACCACTTCCAACCGTAGTGGTCCAACATTTCTGCACACTCAACCCAGATGGCCCGGTACCATTCAAACCCCTGGCTGAACCATTGCTCATGCACTTTGGTATTCATGGCGTTTTGCATCTCTAGCATCACGACCAGCTTTGCACTATTCGCAGACATATTTGGGCTCTCACTCTCACTATTCAGTCAAAGCGCTATGATACCCACACAGTGGTGCAAATGCCACGATGAAAGCTTTTTTGCTCTGCCCCGTTCTATTAGGAGTCATAAATACATTTTTGAGGTTTTACATGCGATCCATACTTCTTGCGATAACACTCTCAGTCTCGCAATTACTGTCTTTTTCTCTGTCAGCTGCACAAGCCACTAACATTAGTGATCACCCGGAGAAGGTATCCCCCTTGCTTCCTGGCCTCACAGCCCCTGCTTTAACGCTGCAGGATAACAATGCCAAGGCCATCGATCTGAGCAAGCTGTATCAGGACAAAACCACTGTTTTGGTGGTGTATCGTGGTGGCTGGTGCCCCTATTGCTCTCGTCAGTTGGCTGGACTACAAAAAATTGAAAAGCAAATTGTTGAGCTAGATGCACAGATAGTTGCGGTTTCACCGGACAGCCCACAAGCATTGAGTAAAAGTACCATCAGTTCACCCAATTACCGGTTACTCTCAGATAACCAGCTGGCTTTAACTCAGGCACTGGGACTGGCATATTACCTTGATGACAAAACCGTAAAAGCCTATCGCGACCGCATGGGTGTGCAGTTTGTCGACCTGGATGGCAAAAGCCGAGTGGCACTGCCAGTACCTGCTGTTTTTGTCATTGATAAAGCGGGTCTGGTACAGTTTCAGTATGCCAACCCCAATTACAAAGTGCGTCTGGAAGAAAGTGTACTGCTAGCAGCAGTCCGTGCCGCCAGCAATCTGAAATAATCATCAGCGGGCCTGAGCCCGCTGTTAGTTACCTGTTTTCCAATCGGTTGTAGTCAAACAATCCGTACTCTACACCCCGCACGTCACGGGCAACACGGTGCAATAGGTCACTGTATTGCCAAAACTGCGGGTGTGTTCTACGGATCCCAAACGTGGCTTTTAGCATCCGGTAATCCGACTCGCTACGCACCTCACCCAGCTGTTGCACAAAAGCGTCTATATGCGCCTGATTCGGCAGGTGCCAGATAGCTTCCGGGTAGTCACCGATAAACCCTGGTACCACAGTCGCAGTGTCTTCTTCGTACGCACGCTGACCTTCCTCATTCAGCAGACTCGAAATATTAAAGTGCGCATTGTGGTGGATCAGGGTGTAGGGCTGATGCTCGCCTTTGCCATCAACAGCCAAAATAAACGACACCTGAGGCAGCTGATTAATCGCGCGCACGGGCAGTGTATTGAGTGGTTGCAGTGCTGCCGGAACGGCGGTGTAATCGTAGGCCTCATTCAGAACCGGCTTCAGATGCGCTTTTAACATGTCATACAATTCTGCCTGTGGGTCATCGCTGTGATAGTGGATCCCAGACGGCGCCCCCAGTAATGACTTGCGATTAATGAACTCACTGAGACTCAAATGAGATTTACGATACCAGTGCTGTTTAATCGCCTGGCGCTGACTCAGCGGCAGCAAATTCAGAAAGTTCTGCTCGCCTTCGAGACGCAAAAAATCCATATATAACCGAGTCACCAACTGATGACCAATATTCCCATACACATCAAAGCCCGCGACCAGTAAGTAATGGATCCGCTCAAACAAAGCATAATCCAGCACCCAGGTCGTTTTGGGAGCTTGCCCAATGAACCCTTTCACCACGGTGGCGCTGTCAAAGTGGCGGAATATAGTCAATGCGGCATTCTGATTGTGTCCTTCTCCTTGCCAGATCAGGTCAAGGTTAAGCTGCTTGCCATCGGCAAATACCTGATTAGACAGGGCCGTTTTGGCTTCCAAATAATCATGCTGGCGCTTGGCATACTTCGCCCAGCTCGATAAAGGCAAAACATTACTCTGCTCTGCCGCTGGTAGGAGCAAGTCATCATCATGACGGGTAAGCAATTGCGCCACGGCCGGCGACGCATTTTTCTCAGGGTCCACAAAAGCCACCCAGAAGTGGTCGTTGATCACGTTCAGGGCTATCTGACCACGACACACCGGGCCTTTAATAAAACCTTTGACGATCAGTTCCGCTTCATCGAGCATAAATTGATACCGTGACTTCACGGGGATCGCCGCAAACACTTTAAAGGGGTTCGCTGCCAGTTTAGGGGCATAGCCCGGTAACTGTGGCACCTGATAATCACTGTGAATAAATTGCGCCTGCAAGCGTGCCAGTTTGTCGTCATTCAGTGCCAGCGGCATATGCGTTTTAGACAGGATAGTGCTGCGTACCTGCATAAAACGATAATAAACCCGTGTGATTTTGGGGTCATCAAATGGCCTGACCGTCGCAATAAGTTCAATGGGCTCACCCGGTGGCGTCTTAGAGCGCACTAACTTAAAAAAGGCCTCGCCACCCAGGCGGTCAAAATAAGCATTCGCCAGATACCAATGTTCATAAATATAACGAGCGGCAAGACGAGACTTATTATCATCCTGATTTAAAAAGCTTTCCCACTTTGCAGCGGCCAATTGCTCATTCGCATTGGGTGGGGCAATCTGGCTCATCGGCGAGCCTTGCTTGATCCATTCAGTGAGTTGTGTAAATTCACTGTTCGTCAGTGCCGGCAAACCATAGGGCATGCCTGCATGGGGCTGCTCTTTAGCATAGTCTGGATACTCATCCATCGTCGGACAGGTCTGCGCTCTGTCTAATGAAAAGTCATAGTGCTGAGGCAACAGCCCTTGCTGAGCAAACGGCTGCGTATGTTTGAGCAGTAAGCTATTATACAGCACACTGCCATTGAGATTGGCATACTCTGTTTGTACGCGCTCATTGAGAATAGGGGTAAAACCCTTCTCACGCCATTGTGATGTAGACTGCGCATCAAACAGTAAGCGGGTTGGAGATTCGGCCAGCAAGCGGGTGCCATCATACACTCGGGTTTTACTTACCCCTCGGTCTATGCCTTCTGGTGAGCTCAATTTAAGCTGACAGGGCGCATCATAACAGCCATGGCATACCACACACCGGGTATCCAGAATTGGCTTAATATCACTTAGGTAAGCCGCGCCTTGCGGCTCTGATTGCGGCTGGATGCGCTGTTGCACCTGCTGTGGCCCGAACAAATCATCGTAATGATTCATACCCAATGCCACACACCCACTTAAAAACGTAACTAAGCCAATCAGTATCCAGCCCGATCTGCGCATTACTCATCCTCTTCGTCATCAAGCCCTAAATCGAATGTGGGCATCATTTCCATTGGTGGAGAAACAAACACAACCTCGCTTTCACAGCTCAAAACGGCACTCAGTACCGGACCGTGATTAAGCAACAACTGCGCCTGGTGACCATGGCTCAAAACCTTGGCCACTTGGTGTTCGATGTTACTGACCTGATAACCTTCAAGTGGAATACTCACACTTTGCTCGGGGGCGGGGTTCTGACAAAGATTGGCCAGTAGATTGGCATCCAGAATAACTTCCAGTGTCAGGTCAGGCTGCGCGATATCGCGCTCAGCCAGATTATCATCCAGTTTAAACAGAGGCAGGTTTAGTGGGGTGTTTTCTTGAAGTTCCATGAAAATTAGCTCATTTATGCAAATACCTGCCCGAAGTTTAGCACAAATTTGCCCCTTTCCGGTGTACTACCCTGCACTTACCAGGGCAAGCGATCGCCATTGGCGTGCCAGAATCCACCACTGGTTTCCAACGTTAACTCAGCAATACGTTGGATTAGACGCTGCGCGGCGTCTGTCGCAGAAATATCACCCGCATAATTGACCATTTGGGTCTGCACAAACCCTGGGTGTAGTAGCGCCACAGCAATCCTATGCGGCTTTAGCTCATGCGCCAGACTCACCCCAGCCGCATTCAGCGCCGCTTTGGACATACGATAGCCTATATAAGCACCCGAGCCATTGTCCTCAATGGAGCCCATTCGGCTGGTGATCATCGCCACCTTGCCCCCCGCAGTTAGATTGCGCAGCAACGCATGCGTAACACGCACTGGTGCGACGGCATTGACCATCAGCTGCTGTTCCAAAGTGGTAAAATCCATCTGTTGCAGGGTTTCATTGTGAAAAATACCTGCATTATTAATCAGTATGTCAATAACCTGGTCTCCAAGAGCTGATGACAGTGTGCGCACATCTTCGGCAATACTAACGTCAATGCCATCAAGGACTGTAACGCCTAGCGACTGAAGCTCTTCCGATGTACGACGCACTACGGCCGTTACCCGATCACCCGCTGCTACATAATGTCGGCATAACTCCAAACCAATACCACGGTTAGCGCCGGTGATCACCACATGTTTTGACATACCTTTCTCCTCGTTTATTTATCTGCGCTCACATTAGCATACCTGCCATTCTATAGATTGCGGTGATTACTTTCAGCCTCACCAGGTTCTGCTACCTTTAAAGGACGCCAGTTAAGGGAGTACACTCTTGCCACGATATTTCATCCTGATCGCCCTGTTGTGGCTGCCAGCTGCGCTAGCAAATACCTATCGTGTCAATATCAGCGAAGCTTTGTCATATACGCTCGGGCAGCAGCAAATCACGGCGATGTTCAGCGCCATTTATGCGCCATTGGGGATCCAACCGGAATTTGAGTTCTTGCCAAGCGAGCGGGGCCTGCAATTGGTGAATGAGGGTGAACTGGATGCGGAAGCCGGACGCGTTGACTTAGTTGGTGCACGCTATGCTAATTTAATCGCTGTGCCTGCACCACTCGGTCAACTCAAATTGATGCTGCTTTGTACAGATCCAAAGTACTGTGACCTGTCTTATGAAACAGACCTGGCAATCATTGCCGGTAATCTGATCACAGTTTGGTTTTGTCAGCAGCACCAGCTCAATTGTAACCGGGTCCAGAATGACATATCAGCCTATCAGGCACTGAGCCGTGGCCGCGTCAATCGGATATTAGCCACAGATAAATATGCCTTGGGCTCCTTATGTGAGTCCGGATTGACCACACTGTATAGTAAAACGGCCTCAGCACGTACTTTTACCATCTATCATTATGTCCATAAAAAGCACCAGGCTCTGGTACCGAAACTCAGTGCCCACATAAAAGCAATAAGAAAAAGCGGACAGCTCAGGCAATATGCAGAGCGACTGGAAAACGCCTTTTCTCAGTGTCAGGGGCAGCTGATCTCACTAGACTAAAGAAAAGGCGGTCTTACCTTAGCCATATGTGGGTTAAGGTTCAATGTCATGCATTTGAGATTGAATAATTGAAAAGACAGCCCCCTGAGGGTCAGTGATCACAGCAAATCGACCAACCTGAGGGATATCCGTCGGCGGCACACACACTTGCCCACCCAGAGTCCGGGCTTTATCGGCCATGGCATCGCAATCCAGCACTGCAAAGTAGGTCATCCAATGTGCGGGGATCTCATCTCCCCATTCTTCACTCATCTGTAACATGCCCGCCACAACTGTGTCGCGTGCGCTGAACAACACATAATCCATGCCCTCCATAGGCTTATCTTGCGCCTGCCAACCCAGTAGTGCACTGTAAAATGCCCTACTTTTTTGGCTACTCCGTGTCGCCAACTCAAACCAATAAGGCACATTAGCTTCCAGCTCTCGGTGGCACCCCGGGTGCTCTTTTGCCTGCCAAAGCGCAAAATGGGCCCCCTCTGCGGGTTCCTGTAACATCACCATTCTGCCCGCTTCAGGCACATCATGCGGGCCGGCAATGATTTCAGCGCCCAGTGCCTGCGCTCTGTCAGCCATCTCATCCACATTCTCAACCGCGATATAGCTCAGCCACTGGCTCTGCGCACCCGCTTCTTTCTGCTGCGGCATCATCTGATACATAGCCGCAATATCATCACCCTGTTTTTGCAGCATTGTATAATAAGCGCCCTCTCCAATTGGTTGATCGTCAAACCCCCAGTCAAAAAGTTGCGTGTAAAAGGCTTTCGCCTCCTGCCAATTGCTGGTGCACAGCTCTGCCCAGCAAAACGCCCCCACCCGGTTATAAGAAACTAATGCCATATTGCACCCACTGATAAAATACCATTCACCGCTTAAGTGAAGCACTGGATACACGATTGAGCAATAATTAAGTCACCATGCACCTAATAGTGCAGAACAAATTGCACACCCAACTCATGGTTTTCATAATCACGATTTCGCTCTAGTTTAAAAGACAGATTGAACATACTGTCCTGGGTCATAAACCAGCTCAGGGAAGTATTTAAGTAATGACTGCGGCTTGACTCGGCGACAGCACCGCTTATCGCCCCCAACTCCAGCGTAAATTTACTGTCTACCAGTACATCTGCCGATAACCCTGCAGTGGCTTCGATATAGCCACGGGTATGGCTGACATCCGATGTCAAACCGCCACCCAGTAACCAATAACCCAATATGTCTCTGTGTAACTGATATGATTTGCCAGCAAGACCTGAGAGCTCCAGCAACGACTTTTCATCGAGCTGTTGTGTTTTTTGTGGCCGATAACCAAAGTACACTTGTGAAGATAATTGTCCAAATGCAGGTAAAGATGCCGCTAAAGATCGCGCTTTATAGAGCGTCAACTCATCCAGGCTCAAACTTTGCGCATCAAAATCATAAGCCAAAACGGTATAGCCCATTTGTAGTTCTGATTCCGACAAATACTGCCGAGTATCACTTTGCAAAAAATGTCCAGCGGGTAACCAGCCTAGTTTAATTACATCATGGCCATTTCTTTGCCTCGCAAATCGCAGATCAAAAGAAGAATCTTGGGGAGCCTTAGTCGGCATTTTATGATGCATCAAATTAAGCTGATGCTGATCGACTTCAGCCTGAAGATCCGCAACATAAGTCTGTGCACGCTCGGAGACAGAAAGGTACTTTAACGATCTCATCAGGTACTCTTTCTCAAGCGGCGTTAATGGCTCCTGTCCCAAGGTAGACAAATCACTGGCAAGCAACTGATCCATTCTAGTTAGGCTGGAGGCAGGTAGCTCATCAGACATGGCATGTACGAGCCATAAATCCGATGCATCGACATGAATTGTATCTACTTGCTTATGCTTTGTAGCTGCCTTCACAACATCCAAAGGTGACACAATACTGCCTTTTTCATCGATAATATCGATATTGAGCAAAGCCAGAAGTTCAAGCGTCATCGTAGCGCAGTTATACGATTGAAAATAGTATACTAACTCTTTACCTTTAAGCTCCCACAAGTGTAACTGCAATAACGATAGCTTTTTAGGGTCTGCCTTTAATTTATACTGCCACAAGCTGCGTTGTTCAATATCACGATACTTCACCAAATCTTTGGAAAATGGCCGCACTGAGAAAAACCCTGGCATTCCCGTGTAGGTACTCTCAACCAGTAGTTTAAATGGGTTGAATGTGGTGATTTCCGTAAAATAAGCCAAAGAGTGGGCCACGTCCGTCCCTTTGTGATTTTTGCCTTCGGCCTTAAAAAATATATGCCCCATCATACTGGATGCAGACGTCACCACTTCTGATGCAAAAACCAGTGTCAGTGAATCAAAGGGAACATAATCAAGAAACTTTTGTAATTCAGGGCATTGTTGAGCCATATCGGGGGAAAGTATCTGCCCGGTGGTTTGCGATATAAGCGTCACTCGCGCAGGAAACTGGCAATAAGCAAGGCGAAGATCTTCATTCATTAACGCCAGTGTTTTATCCAGCTCAGCCTTTGCCGAGAAGTGGCCAGACTCAGCAGAAAGTACAAACTGTGGGTCCTTAATCTGAGGCATACCGTTGTTATCTAAATGAAGTAACAGATGCCACTGTTTTGAATTAGCAAGACGCTCCAATGGTGCTGTGGTATGTGCAACAGACTGCACCGTGAATAAAAAAAAAGCTGTTATAAAACAGCTTAATATTTGTTTCATATTGGAACTACAGCTTAGTTATCACACTGGATTTCTACGCTATCTGCATAGTCCCACATTTTACCTGTTGAGGAATCTGTGGTTGAACCAAACACGCCTCCGATAAGGATGTTACCGAAAAAAGCAGGCGTAACAGATTTCTTAATTGGTGTTTCAGAAGCACAGCCCGCAGCAGTGGTTCTGATCACTTTATCCTGACCATCTCTCAGCACCTGAACGGCACCTGGGGTGTTTGCTAGATTACCATCAGCAGTCACTTCAACAACTTTACCTGTGTTTGTTGTTACCTGGATAGTTTGCATATCAGAAGTCATAACGCTTGCGCAGCCAGACAACATTACTAGTGCAGCAGCAGGGATAATTGAGTATTTCATTTCCATTTATCTTTATATTAAAAAAGTTACCTAAATTCTACACGCGAGCACTAACCTGTCAATAAAAATGTTCATTATACATTCAGAAAAAACAAACAATTGAATAAACATCAACCAAAAAAACAACCTCTGAATATTAAACATTTAACATTAATGAAATGAACAACGCTCTCGTCAAATACTGAGAATATAACTACTCAAATTACGGCTAAAGAAGCGTATTGAGTGATTATAAAATCGTATATTAATCATTAATTAATCAGCTTTACTACTCTCTTTCCTAATTCAAATTCATGTCGGGTTATAATCATGGTGCACTGCACAAGTCGCAACAATGGTAACTGTGTTCCGTGACAAATCATCGTATCGCCTGATGCTAATACCGCAATCTCTTTCGCAAGGGTGGAAAGTGTACGACAAAAGTATCTGGAGTACTTTTGAACAGCTATGCTGGCTCGAAGAGCGTAAGACAAGAAGCACGGAGTCACCACCGCTTCGCAGCATGAGGAGGTGAGCGCACGGACCCACATGGATGCGGGGAAGTAGAATAATGCAGGAGCAATTATCGAGATGCGCGATGGGCGTAGCTACATGGATGTAGCTCCACACTAAACGACCCATTCTCATATTCCAGGCATTAAAAAAGGCCGCCTCAGCAACCTTTTTCACAGTGTTACTGCAATCTGTAGATCATTTACAAGCACCAACATTACCCTGTAGAGAGAGCCATCTATCGTGCAAAGGGCTAATGACACAGTGCTTGCACTGGCCATTTCCTTTGCGCAAGGGCGACGAATGAACGACAAAAATATCTGGAATATTTTTGAGTAGCTATGCTGGCTCGAAGTGCGTAAGGCAGGAAGCCTGGAGTCACCACCGCTTCGCAGCATGAGGAGGTGAGCGCAAGGACCCACATGGATGTGGGGAAGTAGAATAATGCAGGAGCAATTATCGAGATGCGCGATGGGCGTCGCTACATGGATGTACTTCCACACCGCATTTTCCATCGCCATATTTCAGGCATTAAAAAAGGCCACGCTCTTTATTAGAGAATGGCCTTTTTTACAATGCTTATTGCATTAACTAAAGTCGATATTACTCAACGATAGTTGCAACAACACCAGCACCTACTGTACGGCCACCTTCACGGATCGCGAAACGTAGACCTTCGTCCATCGCGATTGGAACGATTAGCTCAACAGTCATCTTGATGTTGTCACCAGGCATT
>NZ_JAKRFU010000026.1:0-68238 GCF_022347845.1 Pseudoalteromonas sp. McH1-42
CATATTTTTAAAGAACGGTGCGACTTAATGTCGCCGCGCTGTTAGCGCTGAGGGTTGTGCATTCTAATCACTTCCCATTTTATGTCAACACTTAATTTTAAAAAGTTTCAGAATCAAGTTTTATTTGACTCCCAACTCGTTGGCTCATTGCTTTTCAGCGTTGTGCCCCGTGTCGGTGGATGCGCATTATAGGGAAATCGAAACCCAGCGCAACCCCTTTTTTGAAGAAAAGTGAGAAAAACAGCGCGTTCGAACAAGATTCAAACAAAACGCGCTTTTTTAGGCCTTTATTGTACAAAAAGAGCGCTTAATCGCGCTCAATTTTCAATATCCAACCTGCTTTTTCCTGATACCCAGCTTCTAACTCTAATTCGCTGCGCATCAAAGGGTGCTCGTGCAGCCACTCATCAGGCAAAGTCAGGGTAAGCGTTTCAGGTTCAGTCGCTGTGATGTATAGATCTGGCAGGACATCATCCTGACGGCGCATAGATAAGATAACCGCAACCCGGAAGATCCTGACAAGTAACTCAATGAATCCCTGATGATGACCAAACTGAAGAAAGGTATCTTCTTCTACGTCGAGTCGGTGGTTACCTACTAAAGTTACCACCACCTGCTTTTGTACTCGAGAATATCCCGGCATACCGGTGTGTTTTAAAATGTACGCACTGTGCAGATGATAAGACTTATAGTCAATGACCAGACCAATCTCGTGCATAGATGCAGCGGCACTCAATAAACTACAGGCGCTTTGAAAATCAAACTGCATTGGTGCTTTCAATTGCTGTAGAAAAATTTTGCATATATCAAACACACGAGCCGCTTGTCCGGCATCAACATGATACCGGGACATAAAGCCATCGAGTGTGCGTTTACGAATATCAGCCTGGTTCAACTGATCAATCATACTGTATAGAATGCCTTCACGCAGTGCACCGCCTGCAAGGCCCATTCGTTCAATCTTTAATGCTTCAAATAGCGCAATTAAAATTGCCAGCCCAGAAACAAACACCAAACGGCGTTCTTCACTCAGGCCGGGCAACTCAAGCTGCTCTATATTTTCAAACTGAATGGCTTGCGCACGAATTGCCTGAAGCTTATCCAGCGTCAGCATCTCATCCAGGCCCTGCGCCGCAAAAATTTCCTGAATCGCCTGGACTGTTCCAGATGCGCCAATGGCAAGCTCCCAGCCAGACGACTTATATTGAGCAGCATAAGGAGCAACAACCTCGTGTGCTGCAGCCGTTGCTGCAGAGAAATTGGCCTCGCTCAGTGTACCATCTGAAAAATAGCGCTCTAAATAGGTGACACATCCCATATTCAGGCTATGGTACAGCTGTGCTTCAAAGCCCTGACCAATGACAATTTCGGTGCTCGCGCCACCGATATCAACAACAAGCTGTCGACCCTGGCAGGCTGAGGTATGTGCGACGCCCTTGTATATAGACCGGGCCTCTTCTTCCCCACTAATAATAGAAATAGAGTGACCCAGAATTTGCTCGGCTTTATTCTTAAAGACATCAGCGTTGGTTGCCAGGCGCAAGGTTGCGGTGGCCACAATACGTATATTGTTAGCCGGGATATCCTGAAGTCGTTCAGCGAACAAGGATAAACATTCCCACCCTCTCTGCATCGCTTCTTCACTCAGCAAATTTTGCTCATCCAGGCCTGCTGCCAGCCTTACTTTACGTTTGACCCGACCAATTGTATGCACGCCACCGGCCATATGTTTTGCGATCAACATATGGAAGCTGTTTGATCCTAAATCAATCACCGCATACACATTTTCATGTGGAGATCTCTGAACCACGCTTACTAACCTCTATCTACCTCTACCAAAACGCCCAATTAATTGCGCGGGCGCGATTTTTGGTAACTACCTTGTCGACGGTTATTACCGCTGCGATTACCGCGCTGACCGGACGTATTTCTGCGCCTTTGTTGTCTGGCTGGCGCTTTAATATCGTCGAGCAGAGCTGACTTATCGTAGTGTGAAACCGGAATTGCATGGTCAATGTATTCTTCAATCTCATGTAAGTTATATGCATATTGCTCACAGGCAAAACTTATTGCATGCCCTGACGCGCCTGCTCGGCCAGTACGGCCAATGCGATGCACATAATCTTCACAGTCGTCTGGCAAATCAAAATTGAGTACATGACTCACCTCAGGAATATGCAAACCTCGCGCGGCAACATCCGTTGCAACCAGCAGGTCTAATTCGCCCTTAGTGAATTTAGACAAAATCGACAAACGCTTCTTCTGATTAACGTCACCGGTTAACAATCCAACCCGATGCCCATCATTTTTCAGCCACTCATACACGTTTTCACAACTGTGCTTTGTATTGGCAAATACAATCGCCTTGTCTGGCCACTCTTCCTCAATCAAGGTAAGGAGTAAAGGAATTTTGTCCTCTTGCGAGGGATGGAACAACTCTTCTTTGATCCGTTTGCCTGTTTTAACATCCGGTTCAATTTGTACATGAATCGGATTGTGCATATGTTCAAAAGCTAGCTCCTGAACACGATAAGACAGAGTTGCAGAAAACAGCAGATTCAGACGTTGTTGTGTATCCGGCATGCGATTAAACATATAACGAATATCTTTGATAAAGCCCAAATCAAACATTCGGTCTGCTTCATCTAGTACAACAACTTCAATATTATTAAGGTTATAGGCACCTTGTTTATAGAAATCGATCAGGCGTCCGGTCGTACCAATGAGGATATCCACCCCTTTTTCTAGTTGTGACCGTTGTTTTTCGTATTCTTCGCCACCATATACTAAACCAAGCTTTAACCCACACGCCGGCGCCATGATTTGTGCGTCTTTGTGGATTTGGATCGCAAGCTCTCGTGTCGGTGCCATAATCAATGCCCGTGGCTGACCGGCAACCTGAGCGTCAGATTGGCTTTGCATCAGCCTATGACAAGTCGCAGTTAAAAACGCCAGCGTTTTACCTGTACCTGTCTGAGCCTGACCGGCAATGTCTCTGCCCTCACTAATGTAGGGCATGCACTTTGCTTGGATTGGCGTACAGTATTCGAAGCCACTCGCTGTCAAACCGGCGACCACTTCCGGCGCTAAAGCAAAGTCGATAAATTTTTTATTGGTCAAATGTGTCTTAGTCATAGCGATTAAGCATAACGTTTAAACTTGCAATAAGAAACAAGAGTGTTTAAATACGCATTAAATAATTGACCTAATTCTAACGGAGAGCGCAATGAGCGACAAAATTATTCAATTAACTGATGACAGCTTCGAAGCAGACGTGCTTAAGTCGGATACCCCTGTACTGGTAGATTTCTGGGCTGAATGGTGTGGTCCATGTAAAATGATTGCACCTATCCTGGACGAAATTGCAGACGAGTTCGAAGGTCGCGCAACTGTAGCTAAGCTCAACATCGATCAAAACTCACTAACACCACCTAAATTTGGTATCCGTGGTATCCCAACTCTGCTGCTATTCAAAGACGGTGCCGTTGCAGCCACTAAAGTTGGTGCGTTGTCTAAAACACAACTGATCGAGTTCCTTGAGAACAACATCTAACTGAACACTTATTACCAGCATCAGCGTAAGCTGGTCGCTGATAAGTCACAGTCTGAATGTAACAGGTAGTGCTGTGTTAGCACTACCTGATTAAATTTGTATAAAGACTGGACGACTGCTCCCCTAGCTGCTAACTTATAGAGCCACTAACCTTAAGCAATTTCAATTCAATCCCTCGTACCACGAGAGAACAACTTTTAAATAAAGAACCCACCAATATGCATTTACGCGAACTGAAAGACAAGTCAATCAATGAGCTTGTAAAACTTGCCGAGTCTATGGGACTCGAAAACGTCGCCCGTCTGAGAAAACAAGACATCATCTTCGCCATCTTGAAAGCGCACGCGAAAAGCGGCGAAAACATTTATGGTGGCGGCGTGCTGGAAATTCTTCAGGATGGCTTCGGCTTTTTACGCTCATCGGAAGCCTCCTATCTGGCAGGCCCGGATGACATTTATGTTTCGCCAAGTCAGATCAGACGCTTTAGCCTACGTACCGGTGACAGTATCAGCGGTCTGATCCGCCCACCTAAAGATGGTGAGCGCTACTTCGCACTGCTGAAAGTGAATGAAGTTAACTTTGATAAGCCAGAAAATTCCAGAACTAAAATCCTGTTTGAAAACCTAACACCTATCCATGCCAACGAACGTATGGTGATGGAACGTGGTAACGGTAGTACAGAAGATATCACTGCGCGTGTTCTGGATCTGGCTTCTCCGATCGGTAAAGGTCAACGTGCATTGATTGTTGCGCCACCTAAAGCCGGTAAAACCATGCTGCTACAAAACATTGCGCAGTCTATTTCTTACAACAACCCAGATGCAACACTCATGGTATTGCTGATCGATGAGCGTCCGGAAGAAGTAACAGAAATGCAGCGCCTGGTGCAAGGTGAAGTAGTCGCCTCAACCTTCGATGAACCAGCAAGCCGCCACGTACAGGTTGCAGAAATGGTCATTGAAAAGGCGAAACGTTTAGTCGAGCACAAGAAAGACGTCATCATTCTGTTGGACTCAATCACCCGTCTTGCACGTGCCTACAACACAGTCATCCCATCTTCAGGTAAAGTCCTGACAGGTGGTGTTGATGCCAACGCACTGCACAAGCCGAAGCGCTTTTTCGGTGCTGCACGTAATGTGGAAGAAGGTGGCAGTCTGACTATTATCGCTACTGCCCTGATTGATACAGGCTCTAAGATGGATGAAGTCATTTACGAAGAGTTTAAGGGCACCGGTAACATGGAATTGCACTTAAACCGTAAGATCGCTGAAAAGCGTGTCTTCCCGGCGATCGACTTTAACCGCTCAGGTACCCGTCGTGAAGAGCTACTCACTAAGCCAGATGAGCTGCAAAAGATGTGGATTTTACGCAAAATTGTTCATGAAATGAGCGAAATCGATGCAATGGAGTTCCTGATCGATAAGCTTTCAATGTGCAAAACCAACAACGAGTTCTTTGACTCGATGAAGCGAAAATAACCGTCCACTTCAGAAAAAGCCTGCTTATGCAGGCTTTTTTTATGGCGTCATAGCTTGGAACTCTCTGATTGGTGTTCTATATATTAGGAAGTGTAAAAAGACACATGTTTGTATGTCAGGGAAAGGCTCCTCTCCCGACCGCACGGCTCTCAACCAGGGCCTGCAATTGCATTACGACACGTGTTATTTAGTAAGCCTGATAAGGAAGAACACTTCAATGCGTTTAGTAGCCAGTGCCATGGCCGTGACTGCGGTGAACATAGCTGCCGTGCTGGTCTGTGCAACCATATTCTCCCTACCTCTAATAGCCACCGCCTCACTGATTGTCATGATGCTGATTTCATCTGCTGTGATCACACTCTGGGTAGACAAGAAGCAAGAAAAGGGCGCCTACCTGCAAAGTTTTGTCAGTGCGCTTCATCACCAGGACACGATTGACCTGACTTTTCGCTTTGACGAAAAAGACAAATCACTCCCCAAAGCTTGCCTAGCCATAAACGCCAGTATGGCGATGATGGAACACATTATTGGAGAAGTCTATGCCTCTTCATCGCGACTGACCCCCATGGCCGATAGCCTACGTGATACCTATGCCTCCATGACACAAAAAGCCACCATTCAACATGCACATGGAGAAGACCTAGCCACAGCCATCAACCATATGTTGACAGTTTCAAGAGAGCTGGATGACAGCCTGGAGAAAATCTACAGCTCCGTTGAAAATGCCACGCAGGCAGTCAAAAAAACCCGAGTGGATACTGACAAAAGCCAACAAAGCCTGATGACGCTGGCAAGCAATATTCAGGCGACCAGCGAACAAATAGCGATACTAAAAACAGACAGCGATGCCATTAGCTCCGTCATTGATGTGATTAATGCCATTGCAGATCAAACCAACTTGTTAGCACTGAATGCCGCTATTGAGGCCGCAAGAGCGGGTGAACAAGGTCGAGGGTTTGCCGTAGTAGCCGACGAAGTGCGCAGCCTTGCAGCTCGCACCAGCCAATCGACGCAAGAAGTACGCAACATGGTCAACAAGATCCAGGCAGGTACAGACAGTGCACATGCTCTGATGTTAACCGCACTGGAAGAAACCGATAAAACGGTTAGTTTGTCAGAAGCCTCAACGAAAGAGGTCGATCAGATTGAACGGGCTATGATTGATATTAATGCTATGTCGCACAGCATCCATGACCAGGTGAGCCAACAGAAAACCGTCTCTGATGAAGCGCAATCCAGCATTGAGTCTATGGTTGAACTCAATTCAGATGCGCTGTCCGCGTCAAAAATTCAGGCTGTATCGAGCAGTGATCTGATCAACCTGGCCGCATGTATTCATGAAAAGTTATCTATGTTTACCGCAGAGCGACCACATCCTGACATGTCTCACAGGACCGACACCAGTCGCTATAACAGCAATGTTGATACTAACGCAGTCTCCAATAAGCCCCACAGCCCCCAAGCAGAAGAACACAGTAAATTAGGAGACATCGAGCTGTTCTGAGTAACTGCACACTTTGAGTTCATCACACAGGATCAGAAACAAATCCTGATAAAGCGCAGTTTGCTCTTGCTTCAACGCCGCTTCAAACTGTGAGGCAATATCTGCAATATGCACAAACTCGAACATACTCGCCGCCCCGTTTAATTTATGGCAGTGATGCTGTAATGCCTGCCAATCCTGCTCTTGCCATAAATCGATCAGCTTATACCTTTCCTGTTCCAGGGTCTGTGCAAAACTCTGTTTGAGATCGCTCATGTCTATCGACAAGTCCAGTGCCTGAGCCGCATTGGTGCGCTGCAAGGACTGAGCAAGCGTTTGATATAGCACATCACTGTTGATCGGTTTGCTAAGATGACCACTGAACCCCTGAGCCAGGTAACCTTTAATTTCATGCTCCATCACGTTTGCCGTCAGTGCATAGACCTCCCCCTCAAAGCCAGCCTGACGTAGTAGTTGCAATGCTTCAAGGCCATCCATTTCTGGCATCTGAATGTCCATCAACACTACATCAGGATAGGCACTGAGACAGCGTTCTACAGCTTGCCTTCCGTTACTGACGGCATCCACTTCCAGGCCCATTTTTTCCAGTAAACGAACGATCAAAGCACGGTTATCATCATGATCTTCCGCCAGCAATACCGTGCCGGACAAGCGTGTACCTGGTTCCTGATTGAGGGCGGGCTGCGCCTCATTAAGGCACTCTATTCCATTGGTGTGGCTCAGCCGGGCACAAGGGACAACCAACTTAAACTGGCTCCCTTTCTCGACTTCACTATGTACCGAAATCTCACCACCCATCATCTTAGCCAAATGCTGTGACAGGCTAAGCCCTAATCCGGAGCCGCCAAACCGACGCGTAATACTGTTATCTCCTTGCTGGAAACACTCAAAAATCCTGGCAACCTGCGACGGTGACATGCCAATGCCACTGTCCCGGACAAGAAAGGTGAGACCATCTTCATATTGCCGAATAATCAGCTCTACCTGCCCATGCTGCGTAAACTTAACCGCATTGCTGAGTAAGTTTATTAAGATCTGTTTCAGGCGCACATAGTCAAGCCGAACCAAATAGGGGACAGGCAACTCATTTTCGACTAACAAGGCAAGTGACTTTTCCATACAAGGACGCTGAAACATATCGCAGACATCTGCCAATAAATTCTCTATGGTAAATTCGGTGTACTCCAGCTCCAGTCGCTGTGCCTCTATTTTGCTCAGGTCCAGTACATCGCTAATGAGGTCTTTGAGATGATTGCCCTGTCGCGTCACAACGGCCAATGACGACATAAGATGGGCGTCGTGCGTGTAATCCTGCTGCAAGCTTTCGGCATGGCCCAAAATTGCAGTCAGCGGGGTGCGAATTTCATGGCTGATATTGGCTAAAAACTGACTTTTTACCTGGTTTGCATTACGCAGCTCATCGGCGCTTTGCTGCAACTGTGCCGTTCGCTGTGCCACTTTTTTACTAAGCTCAATTTTTGCCCGTCGCTCGGTCGCGCGATGATAAAAAGCAAACACGGAGATCAGCGCCAGACATAAGATCAGCCCACTCATCCACAATAGTTGATTACGTTGTTCATCTTGCAGTTGCTGTAGCTCCTGCGCTTGCTTCATTTTAGCAAGCTCCTGGCTTAACTGACTTTCTTCAAACTTACTCTGGTACTTATTAAGACGTGTAATAAGCCCCTCATTGAGCAACGAGAATTGCAAGTCCCGATAGTAATCGAGCGTTTCAGCCGCAGACTGCATCTTGCCTGTTGCCGCCTGAACCAGCGCCAGCAAGTGTAAAAACTCACGTTCCCTGAGCCTATCTCCCAGTTTGCGAGTCAGCATTAACCCTTGATCAATGCTGGCTTTTGCACCGGCGATATCATTGCGCATCAGCTGCAACCTGGCCATCGGATGTAAGGCATGCATTACGCCAGCCTGATTGTCGGCTTTTTCAGCGTAATACATGGCAAAATTGACCTCCTGCTCTGCTGTCGTGTAATCACGGACCAGCAGGCTCAGTTTCGCCATATTGACATATTCAAATGCCAGATGACGCGTATCATTGATACTGTGGTAGTAATCAACAGCAGCTTTAACCGCACCACGGGCCAGTTCAGGACGATTTGATTCGGTGTAAATGACCCCCAGATTACCCTGTACTAAAGCCACACCATAATGATCTTCAAGCCGCTCAAATAACGTCCTGGCACGCTTGAGTAACTCTTCTGCTTTATCGTAGCGAAACTGACGAATATAAACGCCGGCAAGATTCAGCAGCATATCAGCCCTATCCTGCTCATTTCCATGCTGTTCATACAGCATATATGCTGCCAGATACTGTTCCAGTGAGGCTTCTAAATCATGGATCTGAATAAATGACATGCCCAGATTATTGTGGATGTCTGCGCGCTCAATGGGGTTATCTCTTTGTTCAGCAACTGCGAGTGCCTGCTGATAATCGACCACAGATGCAGCGTAATCTCCCTGATAAAACGCACTGATCCCCTGCATCTTAAGTGCATGATACAAACTGTCAGACAAACGCTCATCACGACTAAAAGATTCCAGTTGCTCAAAATAACGGATCGCCATCTCATAGCGCATGCTTTCGAGTGCAATTTTACCTATGGTCTTAAGGGTCGCCGCACGTTGCTGCGGACTTAATTCAGTGACCTGTAGCAATCGTTCGGCACTGAGTACCTGCTCCTGCCAGCTGGACAGGTCTGATAAGGCCTCAATTTGTGATGTAATCGCAGGTTTGGCAGTAGACTCAGCACGGCCTTGCGCCGACCAGATCCCCACCAGTAACACAGTGGCCACAGCCCACTTAAACCCCTTAATCATCCCTGTCTGCCCCGTATTACTTGCAATAGACGTGTTAAAAAATAAGAATTGAACAAAGAAGATACACTATGTTTACAGGCGGAACAATGTTGAACCCTCTCCTTGATGCCACTTTTAGAATAATCACCCGTGAACGCGCAACCCAATTGCATCGATTGGCCGCCGCGCTGGATGCTGAAATCGGATTGCCGAAACTAGATAATGATCCGGACAAGGACCTTTTTAAACGTAACTTTTTGTTGATGAACGCACTGTATCAGCTACAGCACGAGGGTGCGGAACAAGGTTACCACCTTCAGGTAGAGGCCATGGATATCCGCCTGACTGAGCAACCTGCCAAATCAGCTTTGCAAACACAGGATCCGCTCAGAGATTATTATTTAGATTGGCGCAATTATGATACCAGCAAGGACGACGTGATTGCGTTACTCGATCAGTTCTGGCAACGCTACCTCAAATTACCGCAACTGGCACCGCAACAACACGCCGAGTTAATTAAAAAATGGCAGCTGCCGACCCCATATTGCCGGCGCCAACTCAGTAAGCGCTGGCGCACACTGGCATTTGCAGCCCACCCGGATCAACAAGGTAACAACTCCGAGTTTCAGCAGCTTCAGCACGAATACGAGCAACTCAAACACTATGCGAAAGTAGAAAACTCAAGCAACTCGCATAAAACGGAAAAATCTTCGCGATAACACAGCAATCATTTAGCGATTTAGCTCGGCTAAATTAGCGATTTTTAACCCTATTATCGACAGATTTCCCTTCGCTTAATGTGCATTGATAACCCTACAGGCTCATTCGCTTGGCTTTAAATTTACGCCCCTTTAGCTTGCTCTCCTGTAACTTCCTCAGCGCAGGCTTGACCCCTTCTCTGGCTACCGCGACAAATGCCTGATGATCCAACACATCGATATTACCGATCAGACTTGCACCTACCCCCTGCTCAGAAGTCAGGCAACCGACAATATCACCCGCACGAAGTTTATCTTTTTTACCGCCATCAACCTGTAAAGTCACCATAGGAGGCTTAAACACAGGTTTGTCGAGCAGGCTCAGTGGCGGAGGAGTCGCCGGCTCAAAGGTATGCTCATAAATTTCGCCCAATTTAGCGACTTTAAACGCCTCGTTTTCACCGTACAAGGAGCACGCAAGGCCTTTTTTGCCACCCCGCCCGGTTCGACCTACCCGGTGTACATGAGTTTGCGGATCCAGCGCCATATGGTAGTTGATCACCATATCAACGTCTTCAATATCCAGGCCCCGGGCAGCGACATCCGTGGCAACCAATACCGATGCGCTTTTATTGGCAAAGCGGATCAGTGCACGGACCCGCTCAGCTTGATCCAGGTCGCCATGTAAAGTCACGACGTTGACACCACTACTCTTCAGCTCACTGTACAGCTTTTTCGTTTCCACTTTGGTGTTACAAAAGGCAATGCAACTGACGGGTTTGTAATGCTGGAGCAACAGCCGCAAAGTATTCAATCTCAGCTTGTTATTTTTGAGTGCAAAAAACTGCTGCTTAATCTGCCTGTTGAGAGTCTCTTCTTCTCCTTTCACCATCACAGGTTCACGCATGAACTGCTGTGTCAGCGCTTCAATGTCCTTCTGATAAGTGGCACTGAACATCAAGGTCTGGCGCTCTGGTGGCAGATATATCGCGATATTTTCCAGCGCTTCGACAAACCCCATGGCCAACATCTGATCGGCTTCATCCAACACCCAGGTCTGCACTTGGGTCAGGTCGAGTGTTCCTTTATACAAATGTTCTTCAATCCGCCCTGGGGTGCCAACCACCACGTGCGCACCATGCTCCAATGAGCTGATCTGGGGCCCGATAGGCTCACCACCACATACGGTCAGTACTTTGATATTTTGCATACTACGCGCCAGCTTGCGGATCTCAGTAGCCACCTGCTGCGCCAGCTCTCGAGTCGGCGCCAGTACTAAACTCTGGATCACCTGCTCTTCGACCACCAATTTATTCAGCAGGCCAAGGCTGAATGCCAGTGTTTTCCCCGACCCGGTTTTAGCCTGCGCAATCACATCCTGGCGGGCAATAATGGCGGGCAATGCCTGCGCCTGAATGGGCGTCATGGTAGTAAAACCGGCTTGCTGTAAACCACTTTGAAGGTGCCGGGTCAACGACACTTGATTAAACGACTGAGTCACACTATTACCTCGGATGAATTCAATCCGCCAAGTTTAGCAAATCCCCCATGGCGCCGTCACTTCAGTAAGCAAAAACGCCCATTCACCCCGAAACAGTTTAATTTAACAACAATTGTTGCGACAATCTCCGTCGATGTAAATTACCAAGGGTTACTATGGATCAGATAATACGCTTTGCGCCTTTTGGCAGGCTAACCAGCGCCGCCAGACATTGGCTATTGCCACTTTGTGCGTTAACCGCCAGCTTTGTGGGTCAGGCTGATGAATTCACACAAAAACAACTCGAAGACGTCGCCAAAGTGCGCACGCTGGCAAGTCAGAGCGACTTAAGCTGGCAGTTACTGGAATCACTCACCACAGAAATTGGCCCACGCCTGCCCGGCACAGAAAACGATAAATTAACCGTGGCCTGGGCGGAGAAACAGTTTAAGCGCCTGGGCTTTGATAAAGTCTGGCTGGAAGCCGCGACCTTCCCTGAGTGGCGACGCTATCATGAATCGGCAAAACTAATCGCGCCCAGTGAGCAGCCCCTGCATATCACGGCGCTGGGCAACAGTATCAGCACCCCACAACAAGGGTTACGTGGTGAAGTCGTGCTGTTTGAAACTTTTGATGAACTCAAAGCCGCACCGGTTGGCAGCCTGAAAGGTAAAATTGCTTTCATCAACTACCGAATGAATCGGGACATCGATGGTAATGGCTACGGCCCGGCGGTTCAGGCACGCAATAAGGGGGCTGTAGAAGCGGCGAAAAAAGGGGCTATCGCTTACATGATGCGTTCCGTCAGTACTGCCCATCATCGGTTTGCCCACACCGGCGGCAGTCACTACGATGAGCAAGTTACCAAAATACCCGCAACCGCCATTGCGAATCCGGACGCCGACCAAATCGCGCGTCTGCTCAAGCATGGCCACACGCCTCAGGTTGAGATCAATATTCAGACCGAAGATCTGGGCGAAGGAACCAGTTTTAACGTGATCGGCGAAATCACCGGTTCAGAGTTTCCTGATCAATATGTGCTGCTTGGCAGCCATCACGACTCTTGGGATCTTGGGACCGGCGCATTGGACGACGGCGCTGGTATGGCGCTGACCATGGCTGCGGCCAAACACATTGCGTCAGTCACTCGCCCCAAGCGCAGTATTCGGGTAGTCCTGTTTGCCGCGGAAGAGCTTGGATTGTGGGGAGCGAAAGCCTACTTTAAACGCCATGAAGACAAACTGGCGCAGATTGTAGCCGCCGCTGAGTCAGACTTTGGTGCTGACGTAGTGTATGCGTTCGAGTCAAAAGTGAATGCAGCATCTCTGCCACTGGTACGTGCTATTGCGGAACAGCTTAAGCCGCTCGGCATTACCTATATTGGCGCTAATCGCGCGCGTGGCGGTCCGGACCTGATACCGTTAAATAACATGACATCAGCGCCCATTTTCGACCTGCACCAGGATGGTACAGACTATTTTGATTATCATCACACAGCCGACGATACGCTGGATAAAGTGGATCCGGAAAAACTCAAGCAAAATACCGCAGCCTATGCCGTCTTTGCTTTAATGGCTGCTAATGGCAAAACATCGATGCAAGGCAAATAATGCCGGCATTGTTCAGTAAGTGATTTCCGCACAGGCACCGGACTGAATTGGGCGGTGCCTCATCCCAATCAAGGAATGCCCATGGATAAACTCACCGCAGGCCTGTTTACATCCCATGACCTGATCACCCGCTTTCTCATCCGCTTCAAAAATGCGTTGCTGGTTGCGACTGTACTAAGCGTTATCGGGTATTTTTGGCTCCAGCATGCTCAGCAAACAGCGCAGTTTCAGCGGCTGTTACTCGAGCCCAAAACGGATGACCTGATTTTGGTTGATTTAGGTCGCTTTGATACGCAACGAGTCTACCAGGCCCAATATCGGATCACTCAGGTTGTGGCGACGACCGACGACATTATCACCGTCAAACAAGGGCGATATACTTATGGTCGCAAACGAGATGTAAAACGAGCAATTCAGTTAGATAACCTGATGCTGGACAATTATTTTGATGCCACGCCACTGCAATGGCCCCGCACTGAACTGGCACACTATTTTGAGCAAGGTGCGATCTACGCCATCCACCGCCCCAATGACATTTATGTCATGGGTGGGATAGTCAAGCCCAGAGTGATACCGCGCCTGCATACACCAACAGCCAAACACCGGCTCTCGCCCGACAACCAACGCGGCATAGCGCACTATCAAATGGGTGAACTGCAGCAGGCACGCGAGGCCTTTGCTCTTTCAGCGCAACAGGATGATCACTGGGGGCAGTATAATCTCGCAACCATGCTACTTGGTGGCGAAGGGGGAGAGGCAGATCCTAAGCGGGCAATCGAATTACTGCGTCAGGCCGCGACAAAAGGCAACCCCAAAGCACAAACACTGCTCAGCGAGCTGTGTCCTGGTAACAAAGCCTGTGATTAGCTAGCGCGCCACTGTTACCTGCTTAGCCTCTCCGTCAGGCTGCTCTGCATAGCGATGAATAAAAGCTTCAAATTGTGCCGCATCAGCGGGTTTCGCATGCAGGAAGCCTTGTGTGTAATCACATCCGAGCGACTGTAAAAACGCCAGCTGGGCCGGGGTTTCAACCCCCTCGGCAATCACCGTCAGATTAAGCTGTCCGGCCATGGATATAATGGCGCTCACCAGGGCTCGGTCTTCCTCGTCCTCAGGCAAGTCTCGAATAAATGCGCGATCAATTTTCAGTTTTGACAGCGGGAAACGTTTGAGATAGCTCAATGATGAATAACCCGTCCCGAAGTCATCAATAGCCAGACCAACCCCCATTGCACGCAAGGTCTCCAGCTGACGCTGAATATGGCCCGAATTGTCCGCCAATACGGTTTCAGTGATCTCCAATGTCAGCGCATCGGCCGCTAACCCGGTTTCTTTGAGTACCTTAGCAACCAGACTGGCGATGTCCTGTCGCTTAAACTGCGTACTCGACACATTCACGGAAACAAACAAGGGCTGACCCGTTTGTGTGATCCAGGACTTCGCCTGCGCACAAGCCTGATAAAGCACCCATTCACCGATAGTGATGATCAATCCCAGCTCCTCGCAGATAGGGATAAAGTCAGCAGGCGACACCAATCCCAGCTGCGGATTGTGCCATCGCAATAAGGCTTCACAACCCAGTCGCTTTTGCCCGACAATCGGCTGGTACGCCAGGTAGAGCTCACGATTTGTCAGCGCGCGGTGTAACGCCCCTTCCAGCGCACTGCGTGCTTTTGCATGCTCATGCATCGCAGAGGTAAAGAACTGAAAACAATTACGACCATGCTCTTTTGCTTTATACATGGCGCTGTCGGCATTCCTGAGCAACACTTTGCGATCTGCGCCATCATCGGGATAGAAGGTGATCCCCATGCTGCCAGACACAAACGCTTCATGGCCTTCCAGAAAAAACGGCTCACTCAACGCATGCAGTACCTTGGTCGCCAGTTTTTCCATGTCACTGATCTTCGCCATATCGGGCAACAGCAGCGCAAATTCATCACCACCTAATCGCGCAACGGTATCCGAGTTACGGGTACACTCTCGGATCCGGTTGGCCGCTTCAATCAATAATTGGTCGCCAATATGGTGTCCCAGCGTATCATTCACGGCTTTAAAGCGGTCCAGATCGATAAAGCACACCGCCAGACGAGTTTGCTTTTGTTTCGCTTGTGCCAGCGCCAAATCAAACTTAGTGTGATAATGGTGACGATTTGCCAGCCCGGTAAGATTGTCAAAGTTGGCCTGCTGCCACATCAGCTGTTCATTGCGCTTACGTGACGTAATATCATTAAACAATGCCACATACATATCGATTTCGCCCGCGGCATCAAACACCGCTGACACCTGCAACCAGCTTGGATAAACCTCACCATTTTTGCGTTTATTCCAGATCTCACCTTCCCAGTGTCCACGCGAGGTTAGCGCATCATACAACTGAGCAAAATAGGCCGCATCGTGCCGACCTGAATTGAATATCGATGGTGTGTTACCCAGTACCTCTGCAGCCGAGAAGCCAGTGATGTCGGTGAAAGCCTGATTCACCATCTGGATCTGATTGTCACGATTCGACACCAATACCCCTTCGCTGGTTGTCGAAAATACCGTGCTGGCCAGGCGTTGTTCTTTTTCGCCCGCAAGGCGCTTGCTGATGTCCTGGATCAAATAAATCGATCCAGTCTCCGTGCCCGCATTATCCAGCACTGGAGTTTTACTAATCTCAACATCGCGCCGTTTACCCGCCAGCGTAACCTGACATTCCACAGGCTCAGCACCCAGGTTATCCAGGCAGCGACAGTCCTCCATAATAAGCGCCATTGGGCGCCCCTGAATGCTGCCTAAATCTCGCCGGGCAGCCTGATTGGCCGAGGCCACCACATTACTCGAATTGGTATAGATGAGATAATCACCAATGGCATTAAAAATAGCACTGAAGCGGTTTTTCTGTAGTTCGGTGCGGCGTTTGGCGCGGCGTAAGCGCAAGGTAAATAACACCAGCACTAAAATAGAACCACCAAGAATCGCAATCACGCTGCCGAGCAAGATCAACTGCACCGTATTCGCCTCTTTCAACTCAGCAGTTTGCAGGGCGACTTGCTGCTCAAGGTTAGACTGGTAATGCCATAAGTCTCGCTCCAGACTGCGTTGTGCACTGATATCCTGGATCACCGACAACAACAGTGGCTGACCCTGTTCATTGCTAAACGGGGCAGAATACACACTGACGGTTCTGATTTCCTGGCTGGCCAGCTGATGCTGAAAGATAAAATAATTGCGCCCTTCGCTGAGCGCAGACATTCTCTCCTGCTCAACCTGCTGGGGTGTAAACTGATTGATCTGCTGGATCTGCATAGTTTCCAGCCGGGCCTGAGAGTAGCCATAAAAACGCGCCGCGGCCTCATTCGCCTGAACGATGTTGCCGGTTTTTGGCTCAATGAGTAACATCACCGCACTATGCTGCTCAAACGCACTCGCAGGCAAAAATGGCTGCACGGTTGAACTACTCGCAGCGGAGCAAAACAAGGCCAGAATGGCAATACATGAGCTGGCTATTATGGTTGTTATCTTCAAGCCGCCTCCAAACAAATACTGCGCAATGCAACTGACTATAACTGAAAGCCAAAAGCAAAGATATATACCCAGTTCAGACTATTGCGCCGAATCAATTATTTCCTCTGTTAGCATAATAGTCGCTAATAGAACTTTGATACACCCACAGTATGCCCTTTTTCACCTAAGTTCCCCCTGCCAGTAAACCAAACCGGCAAACCAGTCGTAAATCTCTGTTCTACATCTGGCGACTTGTTATACTAGCGCCATAAAGTCTGTGCAGCCCAAATTAATGATGAAATATAAAGATTTGAGAGAATTTATTGCTCTGCTGGAAAAGCAGGGCGAACTGGTACGGGTCAGCCAGCCCATCTCCACAAAACTGGAGATGACTGAAATTGCCGACCGTACATTACGGGCCGGTGGACCGGCTATCCTGTTTGAAAACCCCATTGGCTTTGATATGCCAGTACTGGCTAATCTATTTGGTACCCCCAAACGTGTTGCAATGGGCATGGGCCAGGATGACGTCAGTGAATTACGCGAAGTCGGTAAGCTGTTGGCATTTCTAAAAGAGCCTGAACCACCTAAGGGGATCAAAGAAGCACTTGGGCAAATACCGGTCTTTAAGCAAGTACTGAATATGCCGACGAAGGAGCTCAAAAAAGCCCCATGTCAGCAAGTAGTAATGAGCGGCGATGAGGTCGATCTCACCCGCCTCCCTATCCAGCATTGCTGGCCTGGTGATGCAGCACCGCTTATCACCTGGGGGCTAACCGTCACCCGTGGACCGCATAAAAAGCGCCAGAACCTGGGCATTTACCGCCAACAGCTGATCGGAAAAAACAAGATCATTATGCGCTGGCTCTCCCACCGAGGCGGCGCACTGGATTTCCAGGAGTGGTGCCAGCAAAATCCGGGAGAACCATATCCTGTGTCTGTTGCCCTGGGTGCTGATCCTGCCACTATTCTGGGTGCCGTTACCCCGGTCCCCGACACCTTGAGCGAATACGCCTTTGCAGGCCTGTTACGCGGCAGTAAAACCGAAGTAGTCAAGTCTATTTCCAATGACCTACATGTCCCGGCCACCGCTGAAATTATCCTGGAAGGCTACATTCAGCCGGGTGAAACCGCGCCGGAAGGCCCTTATGGCGACCATACTGGCTACTACAATGAAGTAGATGATTTCCCGGTGATGACAGTGACACATATCACACACCGTGAAAATCCCATTTACCACAGCACCTACACCGGCCGCCCACCCGATGAACCGGCCATCCTGGGGGTTGCGCTCAACGAAGTCTTTGTGCCGATTTTACAAAAGCAATTTCCAGAGATTGTCGACTTTTATCTGCCACCAGAAGGCTGCTCGTATCGAATGGCGGTCGTCACTATGAAAAAACAATACCCAGGCCATGCCAAGCGCGTGATGCTGGGGGTGTGGTCGTTTCTGCGCCAGTTTATGTACACCAAATTTGTGATTGTGTGTGACGATGATGTCAATGCCAGAGACTGGAATGATGTGATCTGGGCAATTACCACGCGCATGGATCCAGCCAGGGATACCACTATGATAGAGAACACGCCAATTGATTACCTCGACTTCGCATCACCCGTGTCTGGCCTTGGCTCGAAAATGGGAATGGATGCCACCAACAAGTGGCCGGGTGAAACCGATCGGGAATGGGGAGAGCCCATTGTGATGGACGAGGCAACCAAACAACGCGTTGATGAAATTTGGGATAGCCTGAAAATCATTAAGACATAATGAATCCGACAGACTTTTTTCTGGTATGCGACGATAAGCTAACTGGGAATCTGTCTGTCTTGGTGTGAAAGCGGTTACAGGGTCAACCTGAGTGTGCTAAAGTGCACACACTTTCACCACCGTGCTTATTTTCTAAGGTAAAAAATGCAAGTACTCAAAGCCACAGTGGCCGAGATTTCGCCACTGACCGAATACGTCTCTAAAGTTGTCTTAACACCGGAGCAGGATGCCGAATTTGCAGCTGGCCATTACCTGCAATTAGTACTGGGTGAAAAAGACAAGCGTGCCTTCTCAATCGCCAGCAGCCCATCGAAGAAAAATGCCCTCGAGCTGCATATTGGCGCTTCAGGTGCCGACTCTTATGCGATGCAAGCATTGGATCATTTAAAAGCCGCCCACACGAACCAAACGCAAGTTGATTTGGAAGTGGGCCTGGGTGTTTCTCAGGTTCGCCCTGAACAGGCAAGACCCCTGGTATTGTTGGCAGGCGGTACAGGATTTTCGTACGTTAAATCCATGGCAGACCACCTTGCTGAAATTAACTACGATCAGCCGGTACTATTCTACTGGGGTGTTAAAGAAGAGTCTGCGCTGTATGCTAAGGCAGACATGGAAGCATGGGCAAATAGCAAAGCAAACTTTCAGTTTATTCCTGTGGTTGAACATGCATCAGAGCAATGGAAAGGCCATACCGGTTATGTCCACCAGGCGGTCATGAAAGACATCGTCTCACTTGAGCCATACAGTGTCTACATGGCGGGCCGTTTTGACATGATAGGCATAGTGCGCGACGACTTCATCAATCATGGCGCGCAACGTGAGTTCATGTTCGCAGACGCTTTTGCATTTATCAAATAATGCCCTGTGATGCGCGGTTGCCCAACCGCGCATTCAATCCATAAAATCAATCACTCTGATACAAATAATCCATTTTAAAAATTGATGATAGTTATCCATACTGGGTTTGTCACTTAACAGGAGAACCCCCATGGCTAAACAATTTATCTCAGACATCATGGCCACACAATTTCCGCTGATCACCCCTGATACTGAAATCACGCAGGCCATCGCACAGCTAGAAAAGTTTGCCCTTTTTGGCGCCCCGGTCCAGGACTGTAATGGTAAACTGGTCGGCTTTATTTCCGAACAACAACTGCTTGCGCCATTGCTACAAAGTAGCTATTTCTGTGATGGTGCCACTCAGGTTGGTCAGTTGATGCGTAAGGACACTTTGTCGGTCAGCAAAACAACCACGGTCGTGGATTTAGCGGCGCAGATGCAACAAGACAAACCAAAAATCTATCCGGTTGTCGATAATGATAAGGTGATAGCGGTGGTTACCCGCAGCCAAGTGCTGAGTGCACTAAAAGAAAACTACTTAAGCTGCTCAGCACACTGAGCAGCTCACCGAACGGCTATCGCGGATTACACATACTTTTGTAACAACGCCTGTTTGTCTGAATCACTCAAAAAAGCAATCTCAACCGCATTCTTTTGTGCCTGGAGGATATCTGCTCCACTGAGACCTGCCTGTGGTGCAGCACGTTCAAATTCATTGTCCAGCTCCACGCCTTGTACCGCAGGATCATCTGTATTGATGGTAGCCAAAATACCATGATCTAAAAACTGTTTGAGCGGATGCGTCTCAATGCTCGCCACGGTGCTGGTTTGCAGGTTGCTAGTCAGGCAAGACTCAATACCAATGCGATTATCACGCAGGTAGTCCATCAGTTTAGGATCTTCAATGGCTTTCACACCATGGCCAATCCGTGTCGCGCCCAGCTCGTTGATAGCCTGCCAGATACTGCTGGCTCCTTCGGCTTCGCCGGCATGAATTGTTGCGCCCAAATACGCGTCACGGACTTGTTTAAAATGATCAATGAACAAAGCACCCGGGAAGCCTATTTCATCCCCGGCCAAATCCACAGCCACTAAATCGTTTTTGAACGCCAACAGGGCATCGAGTTCATATTGGCATTTTTCAACACCAAAGGTGCGCGACATAATACCAATCAAATTCACCTTGATATCCCGACCCCGCGTGGCCGATTTTATGCCATCGACCACCGCCTCGACCACGCCTTGTGGATGTAAGTTATGGGTTTTAGCCATATAGTAAGGACTGAAGCGTAGCTCAGTGTAATCCATCTTCTGTGCAATGGCGTCTTCCACATTTTCAACTGCAATACGGCGACACGCATCGTAATCACCCAGCACTTTAACGCCCCAGTCCAGCTTGGCCAGAAAGGCCATCAGGTTTGGTGCATTGTCAATGACCTGAACATGTGGCCTTAACCCTTCCACGTCGTGAGCAGGCAGCGGCATATTAAACTGCTGACCAAGGTCTAAAATGGTCTCAGCACGCACGTTACCGTCTAAGTGGCGGTGTAAATCAAGTAAAGGTAGTTTGGTATTGATCATAAGGCACTCGGATTGCAGATAAAATTTTTCAGATCATACGCAGCTTAAGTGTAGTTTCAAGGACAAATATCCGCAAAGCAGAATATTCATAGCAAAAAAAACCGGTCAGGTGACCGGTGTTTTGACTGTGTCTTGGTATTATTGAGTGGCCAACAGGTAGGCTTTATCAAATTGCCCGGTTTGGGCATAAGCGCGCTGTGCTTGCTGCTGCCACAACGTTTGCCAGGGTGACTTTGCCAGCGTGTCGAAAATCTTGGCTGCCAGTTCATACTCTCCCTCAGCATTGGCCAAACAAGCCAGACTAAATAACAACTCTGGTTGCTCCGGCTGCTTGTGTAATGCGGTCTGTATCAGTTTACGCAACTCTGGGTCTGAGCTGCCAGCATACTGCAACGCCTCAGCGAGCTGCAGGTACTGACCTTTTTTCAGATATTTTAATAAGTCACCGCGCACGGCATCAAATTGTCCCTGTCGCAAGGCTTGCTGAGTCAAAGCGCCAGCCGCCATAGGACGCAGCGCTTTGGGTAGCGCGTTAAAGGTAGCCTGCGCCGAGTTATCATCTATGGCAAACAACGCATTAAGGTGCTTTTTCCAGTGCGCTTCAGACCAGCGCAATTGTTTATGTTTTTGCTGGATTAGCGTCAACGCTTGTTCACGCTGCCCGGCCTGGATCAGCGCTTCCAGGTAACTGGCAATCACATTGTCTGGGACTTTTTTCTCATCCATTTGTGCACCCAGTAAAGACAATGCCTGCTCCCCCTGATTGGCTTGCAGCCATAACTTGGCGACCTGCCCCTGTGACTCTGGAGACATCTCCTGCAACTGTGCCAACGCCTGTGTAGACTGTTGCTGCTGCAACGCAACCCGCGCCGCCATTGCACGCTGCTGATCTTGCCACTGAACAGGTAAGTCAGCGATGGCCAGGGCTTGCTGCAACTGCGCGTCATCATCATTAATGCATGCCCAGACAGCCGCTTCCAGTGCTTGTTGCTGACGCTTATTTTTACGCCCTTTTAGCCAGCCTCGGCTGCGAGCGAATGTCCGCCACAGCGCACCCAACACGCTCAATACCAAAGCACCAAGCAACACAGCAAAAATCACAATCACAGCCAGCGCAAACAAAGAGGTCTCTATGGTGTGGTTGTTCACCGCAATCAACAAGTAGCCTTTTTCATCAATCAACAAATGGCCTGCTGCCAGCACACCCAGCAGCACAATGATCGAGATCAGTGTACGTGTCATTGTAACCACTCCTTCACCGCCTGTGGGGTTTGTAATTCAAGGGCTGTTTGTGCTGTAAACTCTTTTTGTTGCAGCGCTTTCAAACCTGCCTGCATCGCAACGACAGCACTGTTATCAGAGCGATAATAACGCGCTAAGGTCATGCCGGCACCTTCCAGTGCAGTGAAATACACACTCTGCTGTTGCTGCATCAGAGCGGTCTGCGCCTGACGCAGATAACTGTTCAGCTGAGCGCGAATAAGCTGCTGTTCCTGAGCATCCAGTATCGGGTCAATGACTGGTTTATCGTGGGTGCGAAACTTAATAAATTGATCCTGGATTTTTAACCATGAGCGCCAGGCATTGGCTTTCCAGTCACTCACCTGCTCCGTTAATTCACGCTGTTCGATTTGTGGATCTGCTGGCTTGGTCATGATCTGTAACGGTAAATCGTCAGCCTGAGTCACATAACCGTGCAAGTCCAAATACAAGGCTTCCAGCTGCGGTTTAGGCTGAGCCTTCAAGAGCGCCAGATCAGCGGCAATGGCGGTTTGCACAGTCGTTGTATTACTTTGTTCACGCACCAGTGAGTGCAAGCGTGTCAGGGTCGCGGCAGCAGCCAGATAATGGCGCTGAATATTGGCCTGAAACTCGGCGCTGCGTGTCAGGGCTGCAATTTCTGCTTTTTGAGCGCTCCCAAGCTGCTGCTTGGCTGTCTGCAAGGTCGCCTGTAATCGCTGTTCAAGCTCACGCGTTTGCGCCTGGAGTTGCTGTGCGACTGCTTGTTCGCGTTGAGCCAACTGCCCATGTAACTCAGTCAGTGCCTGTTTACTGGACGCCAGCTCGGCGTGTAATTGCTGATTATCCTGAGTCACCTGCGCCAGCGTTTGCTGATACTGAGTCAGCTGCTGTTGTCCCAGATAATAGACACCCGCAGCACCCACTCCGGAAGTCAGCGCCACCAGCAGAGCCAGGATGGCCGTTTTACTGATTTTGCCCGACACAGCGGCGGGATTGGATGACTTGTCCGAAGACTGAGGGCTTGACTGACTTTGTTGTTGTTCTGTCATAGTTCCACCTTGGCGGGGCTGATTATCCATTATGCAGGCCAGTAACGCATCGTTATCTGCGCCTGCACTGATGGCGATTTGTTTGTCCTTTATCGCGTATTGTTCGCGAAGGTATTCTGCGCTGCGCTGACTGACCAGATAAAACCGACGGCAGCTCAGCCAGTTTAGTAATTCGCTCTGCTGGGTATTAAAGATGGCATCAATGGCCGCATTACTGGTGATCACTATACCGTCAATGCTTTGCCTTTGCCAGTGGTCCAACCAGATATCAGACCCGGTGGCAGCCGGGATCCGCTCATACACCACACAATGTGATACCCGGGCGCCACGCTGCTTCAGCATCTGACTGATCAACGTACGCCCTCCACGCCCTTTCACTACCACCACTCTCTTATCTTCAACCTGCTGCAGTGCGGGTAAGGCAAGTACCCCCTCAGAGTCATGCTGCTCAGGTACGATGGCGCGGCGGTCAAAACAGGCTTCTATGGCCGCTGCAGTTTTGTCACCTACAGCAAAAAACTGACAGTCGGGTGAAAAGGTAGGCTGATGCTGTGCCAGGTAATACACCGCATCCTGAGAAATGAAAATAAGCTGTTCTGCTTCCATGATAGGTGCAAGTTCAGTATCACTAACTGGCAGCTTTACTAGCTCCAGCACTGGGGTACAGTCACAGCTGATCCCCTGTGCCTCAAGCTGTTCACCAAGCAACGCTCCTTTGCCTGCCGGGCGGGTGATGGCTAGTTTCACATTAGTTGTCCCGGTAAACCTCAGCCAAAACTTGGTCCGCACCTTGTGCCAGCAAAGATTCCGCCAGGCGGACTCCCAATTGCTCAGCATCGGCAACCGGCCCGCTTTGCTCGCCGCGTAAAATCTGACTACCGTCTATGGCACCTACCAGCCCACGCAGGGTAAGTTGCTCGCCGTCGATTTCTGCATAAGCGCCAATTGGCACCTGACAGCCACCTTCCAGACGGCGGTTCATTGCACGCTCAGCCAGCACACGCATGCGTGTTTCGCTGTGCTCAAGCGGGGCAAGCCAGGCCTGAACCTGCGCATCGTCACTGCGACATTCAATACCCACGGCCCCCTGACCATTGGCAGGCAGCGAGTCTTCAACACTCACAAAACTGGCGATCCGTTCGGCCATCTCCAGTCGGATCAATCCCGCAGCCGCAAGAATAATGGCATCGAACTCACCAGCATCCAACTTTGCCAGGCGCGTGTTCACATTGCCACGTAAATCTTTGATCACCAAGTCCGGGCGCTGGGCGCGGATCTGACATTGACGACGCAGGCTTGAGGTGCCAACTACAGCACCAGCCGGAAGCTCAGACAGCGACTTGTAGCGGTTCGAAACAAATGCATCACGGGGATCTTCACGCTCACAAATGGTGTGCAGTTCCAAACCATCAGGGAAATCAACAGGGACATCTTTCATCGAGTGTACGGCAATATCCGCACGACCTTCCAGCATGGCTTGCTCCAGCTCTTTCACAAACAGCCCCTTACCGCCGATTTTTGCCAGTGGTGTGTCCAGGATCTTGTCACCTTTGGTCGACATAGGGACCAGTTCAACCGTCAGGTCGGTGTGGAACTTCTCCAGTTCAGCTTTCACATACTCGGCCTGCCATAAGGCCAGCGCACTTTTTCTTGTTGCGATGCGCAACACATTTTTTTTCGTCGTCATGCTTTACTCAGTCTGCTCACTATTGAGCGGTTGCGATAATTCTAAAGGTTTTTTGTGCCAGTAGCCGATCATCTGCGGTTATCACTTCAATACGCCATTGACCACTTTGGCTGGGCATTATGTTTTTGCTGGAGTAGGTGCGATGCCGGTAAGCACTGATAGCCAAATCAATCTCCGCCATCAATTGATCCTGATGAAACCATAAATGGCGAATGGTTTGTCCCTGCAAGCCTCGCACTTCGGTAAAGAAATACAGCTTATCCGCAAAGGCCGATTGCTCAACACTGTCTTTGAGCACATTCACCGGCTCCCGGTTCATCACTTCGGTGGTCAACACGGCACGGCTAATATGCTTAGTATCAACCTGGGCTGCCATGGCGACACTGGCAACCTGCGCGTCCTCAGCAAAACGCTTAGTCGGTGCATTGCTATTATCGTAGTCAACGGTCAAATCAGCAGTCTCCTGCTCATCAGCTACCACCGCTTCTTCATCGGTCAACTCAGGCTCATCCTGGCTCTTTACCACTGTTGCCGACACCACTAAATTCGCTGTGGCTTGCGGCAATTCAGCCACCACCGGCTCGGATACCAATGTCGCTGAGACAGGCTCAGAGGCAAGGCGCCTTTCAGGCTCACTGGCAGGCTCTAAAAAGTCAGAGTCAGCAGTATCAATGACACCGTCAGCCTGTTCCGGTTGCTGGTAGGTATTCATCGTTGTCACAGGCTGCTCATCGGCACTGACCGAATTCACGATCCCATAAAACAAAGCGGCCAGGCCAAATGCTGCCGCGCTGCCAACCACACCAATGCGGCGCCAGTGGTACTGGTATGTTACGGACTTAGCCGGGGCTTCACTTGCTTTCGTTACCGCTGTTTTAATCACAATGCGTTGTGTCATGGGGGATCACTCTGTTATCACGTTAATCTGGCCAGTAACCAGGTGCGAATTGCCTCCAGCTCTTCCTGACAAACCTGATGCTGCATCGGGTAATCCTGCCAGCTTACTTCATAGCCTTGTGCTTGTAAGGTCTCAAATGCTTGTCGCCCTGCGACCATTGGCACCACGGGATCAAGGCTGCCATGAGCCATAAACACGTTCAGGTCGGTTTGGACAGCTTGTTGCGCAAGTTTTTCCGGAGCGCACATGTAGCAAGATAACGCCATCACGCCACCCAAGTGCGCCTTAAAACGCGGCGCCACATGCAGGGCCATCACGCCGCCTTGAGAAAAACCTGCCAAAATAATACGCTCTGCAGGGATCCCTGCAGCCAGTTCAGCCTCAATAAGCGCCTCAACCAACTTCGCAGAGTCTCTCACACCCGCTTCGTCGGCTCTTTTATCCAGATCAAAGGATTTGATGTCATACCAGGAGCGCATCACCATGCCATTGTTCACAGTGACAGGCTGCTCAGGCGCGTGCGGAAAAATAAACCGCACGCCCAGTTCAGCAGGTAATCGTAACTCAGGGGCAATCGGCAAGAAGCCTTCTCCTGAATCACCAAGACCATGTAACCAAATCACGCTTGCCCTGTGGGTTCCCTGGGCTGGGTATTCTACGAACGGCAGCATTAGTCGTGCTGCCATTCAATAGTTTGACCGGCCTGACGCGTGGCTGCATCACTCATAAACTGCCAGAACTCAGCGCCGCTGCGGTTGTCTATCCACTGCGTATCGCGCAGCTCAAAATGATGCCCATTAAATTTAGTGGCGACCCACACTTGGTGCAGCGGGGCTTGCTTGTTAATCACAATTTTACTACGGTCCGGAAAAATAATTTCCAGGATCCCGGATGCCGATTCATAATCCAGGTCGACCTCGCAGTCATCAATTTGTTCCTCAATGGTCAACATTAACGCATCGGCTAACTCGTGATATTCATGATCTGTCATAGCTTGATCCTTACTGTGCAAACCCCGAAAGTCCGCCGCTCAGGCGGAATTAAATTTACTTTCTAAGCTGCTTTTTTTACCAATTCTGTTACTCTGCGATTATAAAGGCACTGACATCATTAATCTAATGAAAGCGACATACACTCAATTTAGCCTATTTACCCTGATCTTGACCAGCCTCTTGCTACTAAGTGCATGCGGTCAAAGTGGGCCTTTGTATTTACCCGAACAACGTCCCCAACCGACCAATGCGCCCGAGCAAGCACCTCAGCCTGCCCAGGATACTACACCGTCTGAAAACGATGATACGAAACAGGAGTCGTAAATGGATTTCTTTCACTATCAGGATAACCAATTGCATGCCGAGCAGGTGCCCATAAGCGACATCGCTGCACAATATGGTACACCTTTTTATGTGTATTCACGCAAGACGCTGGAGCGTCATTATCATGCATTCACCGATGCCGCACAGGGACATCCACATCTGGTGTGTTATGCCGTCAAAGCCAACAGTAACCTGGCGGTACTCAATGTACTTGCCAGACTCGGCGCAGGCTTTGATATCGTGTCCCAGGGTGAGTTAGCACGGGTGCTCAAAGCAGGCGGCGATCCCACCAAAATTGTGTTTTCTGGTGTCGCTAAAACCGCACAGGAGATAGCTTATGCACTCAATACAGGCATCAAATGCTTTAATGTAGAGTCCGCAGCTGAATTGCATCGCATCAGCGAAGTCGCCAGTGAGCTCAATCTACGTGCGCCTATTTCAATGCGTGTGAACCCGGATATAGATGCCAAAACACACCCCTACATTTCTACCGGATTAAAAGAAAACAAGTTTGGTATCGATATCAAAGAAGCCTTTGATGTTTATCAGCTGGCTTGTGCTTTGCCAGGTCTGGAAGTAGTGGGGATAGACTTCCACATCGGCTCACAGCTTACTGAGGTTGCCCCCTTTATTGCCGCACTAGACAAAGTGCTGGCCTTGGTTCAGACCCTGGAATCAGCCGGTATCACACTGAAGCACTTGGATATTGGGGGTGGCCTGGGCGTGCCGTACGACAGTGAAAAACCACCTCACCCCAGTGCCTATGCCGCTGAAGTCAAAGCACGGCTGGCTGAGTATCAACATCTGGAGCTAATTTTTGAACCTGGTCGTGCGATTGCCGCCAACGCCGGGCTGTTGGTCACCAAAGTGGAGTACCTCAAGCCAACCAAAGAAAAGCATTTTGCCATTGTTGATGCAGGCATGAATGATATGTTGCGGCCCTCGCTGTATCAGGCCTGGCAACAAATTATTGCCGTTGCCCCCAGACAGGATGATACCCCTTTACACACTTATGATGTGGTAGGTCCGGTGTGCGAAACCGGGGACTTTATAGGTAAAGACAGACCGTTAGCTATTCAACCCGGTGATCTGCTGGCGCAACGCGGTGCAGGTGCCTATGGCTTTACCATGAGCTCAAATTACAACTCACGCCCTCGGATTGCAGAAATCATGGTCGACGGCGATACTTGTCACTTGATCCGCAAAAGAGAGACCTTAGAATCACTGTGGCAGGGTGAGCAAGTGCTTCCGTAATGGCGCACAGCATGGCAAAGTAGGGTTATCACAATCATAAATAGGTGCGGCGCATACTGGCCGCCGACACCAAAATAGATAAGGCTTTATGTTTGTAAATTTTTCTAAGATGCATGGTTTGGGCAATGACTTCGTCGTCGTGGACAACGTGACCCAAAATGTCTTTTTGTCACGAGACCAGATCCGTAAACTGGCACACCGTAATTTTGGCATCGGTTTCGATCAGCTGCTTTTGGTTGAACCGCCCTATTCCCCGGACCTGGACTTCCACTACCGCATATTTAATGCCGACGGCACCGAAGTAGAACAATGCGGCAATGGCGCGCGCTGCTTTGCCCGCTTTGTCCGCATGAAAGGCCTGACCAATAAGCATAAAGTGAGTGTCTCCACCAAAGGTGGCAACATTACCCTGTTCACCGAAAAGGATGGACAAGTCACTGTCAACATGGGCAAACCAGAATTTGCGCCTGCACAGGTCCCGTTTAAGGCAAAGCAACAAGAGCAAACCTATATTTTACGTGCCGAAGAACACACCGTTTTTTGTGGCGTAGTTTCCATGGGTAACCCCCATTGTGTGATAGAAGTCGAAGACATTGAGCAAGCAGACGTCGACACATTGGGACCCTTACTGGAACAACACGAACGGTTTCCAAAACGTGCTAATATTGGCTTTATGCAAATCATTAATCGTGAACACATCAAGTTACGTGTCTGGGAACGAGGTGCTGCGGAAACCCTCGCATGCGGCAGTGGGGCTTGCGCCGCTGCGGTGATCGGCATTGCGCAGGATAAACTAGCCAGTACAGTGCGAGTCGACTTACCCGGTGGGAGTATTCAGGTACGCTGGAATGGGCCAGGGCAAAGCGTCAAAATGACGGGTCCTGCAGAGCACGTCTTCGACGGACAAATTGCATTATGAGCCGCTCCTCAAATTCACTGACACCCGAACAGGTGCGAGCGTTTCTCCACCAGCACCCCGATTTTTTGCTGACGCACCCTTACCTGTTACTGGAGCTGAACCTGTATAACGAGACGCAAGGTGCGCCTAACCTGGCATTGTTACAACAACGCACATTACGTGAGCAAAACCAGCAACAACAAAAGCAAATTGCACAGATGGTCGCGCATGCACAAGAGAATGAACAGATTTATCGCTTGTTCAGCGAATGTCAGCGACGCCTCTGGCAATGCCAGGACGTCGGTGCGCTGAGTGAGCTCTTAAGCGATGAACTAACACAGTTGCCCAACGTCAGTCACTGCCAACTGATCAATCTCACTGACGACAGTGAGCAGGCCCGTGCGGTCAACGCCCTCAGACAAAACCGTCTGAAAGCGTGTAACCGTTACCTGGGTCGCCTGAGTGCTTCAGAACGTAGCAGCCTGATCACGGATACCCGTTGCCAGTCATTCGCCCTCTACACACTCGGGGAAAACGATAACCCACACACAGTATTGCTATTTGCGAGTCATTGCGCCGATCACTTTGCTCCCGGCAATGGCGATCTGTTCGTCAGTGAACTGGTGTCTTCTTTGCAACTCAGGTTGCAACACCTGGCATGAGTAAGCCGCACCTTGATGCTAACCCCAATACACTCGACCCGCGCTGGCTCGAGCCAATCGCTGACTTTGCCGCCTATTTGAAGTTTGAGCGCCAGTACTCAGCACACACACTCGGACAATATCAGCGTCAGTTATTGCAAGCCGCCGCGTTTTTTGCCCCACACTGTGATCACTGGCTGGAAGTCAGCAGCGAGCTGGTCAGGCGTTACTCAGTGCAACTGCGCACCCGACAATATAACCCACGCAGTATTAATCTAAAGCTCAGCTGTGTGCGCAGTTTGTACAAGTTTTTACAGCATAAGCAATCCATCAACCATGACACACATAATCCGGCGCAAGGGCTACGAGGGCCAAAATTTCAAAAGCCGCTCCCTAAGAGTCTGGATGTAGATCAAATGGCGCAGCTGCTGGATATTGAGGATGACGATGTACTCGCCGTGCGCGACAAAGCCATGATGGAACTAATGTATTCCAGCGGGCTGCGGATCAGTGAACTGGTCAACGCCAACCTGCATGATATCCGCGATGGCGAAATCCGGGTACTGGGTAAAGGTAACAAGGAACGGGTTGTACCGGTGGGCTCCAAAGCCCTGGACGCCATTGCACAGTGGTTAAAACACCGTCCGCAATTTGCCCATGCCGATGAACCTGCGTTGTTTGTCAGCAAACGTAAAACACGTATTTCGGTGCGCCATGTGCGCGCCAGAATGCAGCAATGGGGGATCCGCCAGGGGATAACGGGTACCATTCACCCGCACAAACTGCGTCACTCCTTTGCCACGCACTTACTCGAATCCAGTGGTGATCTGCGGGCCATACAGGAAATGTTAGGTCACACCAGTTTATCCGCCACCCAGGTCTACACCCATGTCGATTTTGGACACCTTGCCAAAGTGTACGACAACGCACATCCCAGAGCTCGTAAACAACGCAAAGACTGAGTGGGCTTTCAGGCATTCTTTAGGTACACTCAAGTGGACCAAAAACAAAGAGAGATGTTATGCGATTTAACCGTGCCATTGATAAGATTCAGGTGCTGAGCTTTGACCTGGATGATACGCTGTATAACAACCACCCAGTGATCGCAGCCGCGGTTCAAGCGATGAACGATTATGTCAACGCACTGGCTCCCTGGCATGCTCAAGGTCCACAGTTTTGGCTCGCATGTCGCCAACACGTCGCATTACAACAACCAGAGCTTACCCATGATGTCACTCGTTGGCGTCAAGTTGCACTGCGCTATGGTTTACAACAAGCTGGATTCAGCGCCTCAGAAATAGACACGCATGCCGAGGCAGCCTACCAGGCTTTTGCTACAGCTCGCAGTCAAATCGTGGTCGATGCGTCGGTACTGGCGCTGTTAGCAAGCCTGAGAAAGCGCTTTCGGCTCATCGCCATCACCAATGGTAATGTGGAAATAGAGCGCTTCAATCTGGCCGGCCAGTTCGAATACGTGCTCATGGCAGGCCGAGATGGTCGCGCCAAACCCCATGCCGATCTGTTTGACGCCGCGTGTCAGCATTGCGCAGTAGCGCCGCACCAGTTACTGCACATTGGGGATAGCCTGGATACAGACGTACAGGGTGCAAACCTGGCTGGATGTCGCAGCGTATGGCTGAATAACCAGGATACTTCCTACCATTATCAGGGCCTTGCTGATCTTGAGATCTCAGACATACACGCCCTGTCAGTGCTGGCTGACTAAACTCACAAGCACGTTTGCTGCAACGGGCTGGCGACCTCGTCGTCAGTTGCAAAATTTTAACAAATCACGTACTAATAAGACTTTCGTATAATAAAACAACAATCGGAAGTCTATTATGTCATCACTGGATACCCATCAGGATACCGGGTTTTTTGGCCACCCTCGGGGCCTCTCTACCCTCTTCTTCACCGAAATGTGGGAGCGCATGAGCTATTATGGTATGCGCGCCTTATTAGTACTGTTTATGACAGCGTCTTTACAAGAGGAAGGCCTTGAATTTACCGTCGCCGCAGCGGCTGCCATCTACGGTTTATACACAGGCGCTGTGTACTTTCTGGGTTTACCCGGTGGCTGGATAGCGGACCGTTTGCTAGGCGGACAACGTACCGTCTGGTATGGCGGGATCATCATTATGTGTGGTCATATTGTACTGGCCATTCCCGCCCATGAGACCTTTTTCATTGGGCTGATCCTGGTGGCCGCAGGCACTGGTCTGCTAAAGCCCAATATCAGCGCGATGGTTGGTCAGCTTTATCGTGATGAAGACGAACGACGCGATGGTGGCTATGCACTTTATTACATGGGTATCAATTTAGGCTCAGTGCTGGGGTATACCATCTGTGGCTATTTCATGGAAAACCTGGGCTGGCACTGGGCATTTGGTGCTGCCGCTGTGGGTATGGGCGTTGGTCTTATTCAGTATCGCAAGACCCTGGGTAATATTGCCCATGTCGGCGACCAACCCAGCAACCCGCTATCTGCAGATAAGGCACGCAAGGCCTGGTCGGTCATAGCAGCAGTGGTGGCTGCCGTCGCTGGCGTCGTGGCGCTGACCTATACAGGGTTGATCATCATTAACCCGGTTGTTGTTGCTCAATACGTGGCAGTGGCATTTACCCTTATCTTCTTCGCCTACTATGGATTCATCTACTTCGCCGGCGAACTGGCGCACGATGAGAAACGCAAAATGTGGGCACTCTTTTTGGTCTGTGTGGCCTCAGCCTGCTTCTGGTCAGGGTTTGAGCAGGCCGGATCTTCACTGAATCTGTTTGCGCGCGATTACACTGACCGACTTATTGGTGACTTCAGTATTCCCACAGCCTGGTTCCAGTCGACCAACTCCTTTTTTATCATTATCTTGTCTCCTTTCTTTGCAGCCCTGTGGATCAACCTGGCAAAGCGCATGATCTCCCCATCATACACAGTAAAATGTGCCATTGGTCTGGTGATTATGGCCAGCGGCTTTATTGTCATGTTCTTTGCTGCGCAATATGCTGCTCAAGGTCTTAAGGTCGCCCCCATGTGGCTGGTAACCACTTACTTCCTGCATACGGTTGGTGAGTTATGCCTGAGCCCCGTAGCACTGAGTGCCGTCAGCAAGCTGTCACCAAAACGCTTTGCCGGACAGATGATGGGCGTGTTTGTGTTAACTTATTCTATCGGAAACATCATCTCTGGCCTGCTGGCCGGTAACTTTGACCCCAACAATGTTGAGCAGATGCCTAATCTGTATCTACAGATCAGCCTGTTCTGTATTGGTGTGGGGATCCTGGTTGGCCTGTTTGGCTTGCGAGCCAAAATCTGGGAAGGCCAGACTCAGCAACAAGCCGCTTAGTGGATCCGGGCCGGCCTCAGCCGGCCCGGATTTAAGCTCCTGTCACAGAGACACTGAAAAACCAAACATCGCATCTGGACACTGTCTGGAAATTGGGTAAGCTGACAAGGTTGTTGTCACACGCCACGGCAATTGGTGAAATCACTGCGCATGCATCCGACCTTGCCGATGTGAAGCGCCTATTTAGTAAAATAAAATGCGCGTGACACGATGCCCCGTTTGCGAGTGTAATTATTTTCACTCCCTGTATAAAACAGTCAGACAATCAACGGAGTTGCTATGCAAACCATCGCCATTACCGGTGCAACCGGACTACTGGGACGCGCACTTGTCAAAATACTGGAGACGCAACACACAATCATAGGGTGTGGCTTCCGTCGTGCCGCCCCGCCACTGGTGTCTCTTGATTTATCCGACCAGCAAGCTATCAACGCTTTTCTCGATCAGTATGCACCGGACGTGCTAATCCACGCTGCGGCAGAGCGAAAACCTGATGTCTGTGAAACCGACCATGCTCAGACACTCGCGCTGAATGTAGCAGCCAGTGAACACCTGGCTACACAATGTAGCCAAAGAGGCATCCGCTTATTTTTTATCAGCACCGATTACGTTTTTGATGGCACTCAACCGCCTTACACTGAACAGGCGCACACCAACCCGCTAAACTTTTATGGCCAAAGTAAGCAACAAGCTGAACAAGCCGTGCTATCGAGCGACCCTACACATTGTGTGGTCCGAGTGCCGGTGCTGTATGGGGATGTTGAATACCTGGCAGAGTCAGCTGTCACTGTGATTGCTGAGCAACTCAAGTTGAATGCAACAAGTGCCCATGACGACTGGGCAATCCGCTATCCCACCCATGTTGAAGACATTGCTCTGACACTGGCAGACCTGGTAGCGCTACCAGCAAAAAAACTAGGCGGTATCTACCACATGTCAGATAATCAGGCGATGACCAAGTATCAAATGGCACGGATCATGGCACCGCTGGTGGGCATAGATGGAGAACAACTCATCGCTTTGCCAGAACCAACCCAAAGCGCAGCCCGGCCACACAACTGTGCGCTTCAGGACACTCGCCTGCATCTATTGGGTATCACCCATCAGCGGGACTTTGGCTCCGCGATAGCAGCTATACTGAATCAGCACGGATAGGAGCGACACACAATGCAGGTGAAATCGATACTCTTAGGGCTGTCTTTGCTACTCAATGGGTATTTGGGCTGGCAGCTCTATCGCCCTTCACCTGCTATGTCAGATCATTCTTCCACCATGCCAACCGTCCCAGCTGTCATTACAAGCCAGTCCAATGAGCGCCAGACGCCATTACTAATTACCCAGGCACAGCAAGCATTTCAACAGGCTCACTATGAGCAGGCTCTGGCCAGCCTGCTGCAAGCGCGAGGGACACACCCTGACGCCGCGAGCCAGGCCATCAAGCAGTGGTGGCATTGGATCAACGCACAGCTGGACCAGGCTTCACATGCTCAGCTGTTTGCACAACTCGCCCTGGTTCAGGGTTTCCTCAGAGCTGAGCCACAAGCATTGGCAGCACAGCGCCTTGAAATTCTCTTGTATCAGGCGCTAGCGCAGCCCGATGAAGCACTCAACCGGCTCCTCATTGCGTATCGACGCAACCCCCATTACGCAGACTGGCAATCTCTGGTCGACACCCTGTTAATCTCGCGCCTGATCGAGCTGAGCCAACAACAACAATGGCATGAGCTGTTGACTCTGGCCGCGCCCTGGTACGATGAAAAGCCGCACCTGCTGCCATTGCTGACGCATCAGGTCAAAGCGCACCTGGCCTTATCTCAGCCAGACGAAGCCCTGTTTTTAATTGCACAAGCAGACGACACCTTACGCCATCATCAGGAAACAGAAGCATTGCAACAGCAAGCACAGGCGTTGCAACAAGGGGTTACACACGTACCACTGCGTCGTCTCGGTAGCCATTTTGTGCTTGAAGCCCAGCTGGCAGGCACCACCATCGAATTGATGATCGACACAGGTGCCAGCGTCACCTCGCTGACCCAGCAACAATTTTCAATTCTAAATCAGGCTGTTGATTACCTAGATACCCGAACTGTATCAACCGCCAATGGGCTGGCTAATGTGGAATTTTACCAAAGTGAGCAAATGCAGATTGGCGATCAGGTTCGCGGGCCCATACAGTTTGCCGTCATGAATGAAATGCGCGCCGGACCGGGTTTGCTAGGCATGAATTTTTTGCGTTACTTTGATTTTGACATCGATCAGCGTAATGCCGTACTGATTTTGCGCCCCCGCAGTCAGAATTGATATACTGCGCTTTTGCTTCCCGGTTTTCCTTTGTATGCAGCCAATGCGCCTAGCCAAATATCTGAGCCACTGTGGTGTCTGTTCCCGCCGTCAGGCGTCACGATTAATCGAAGCCGCCGAAGTCACGGTTAATGGTCGCCCGGCCAACCACATAGATCATGTCACAGAGACTGATCATATTCTCGTCAGCGGTCTGTTGGTTAAGGGGCCAGCCCCCAAACAACTCTACATGTATCACAAACCAGTTGGCATCGACTGTAAATTGCGCCCGGACGACCCAAGTAGCCTGAGCCATCATTTGCCACCTGGTGAACGTGTTTACCCCATTGGCCGATTAGACAAAGACAGCCGTGGATTGTTACTACTAACCAATGACGGTGAGCTTTGTAACCGCCTGATCCACCCCAAACATCATCAGGAAAAAGAATACCGAGTGGTGGTGGACCGCCCCTTTGATGAACAGTTTTGTGCCCGAATGAGTGCAGGTGTGCCGGTTGATGGCACGACAACCCAGGTCTGTCGGGTTGAGCCAATCACAGCAGATACCTTTACCATTGTCCTCAAGCAGGGATTAAATCGTCAGATCCGCAAAATGGCGCGCTACTGCGGTTATCGGGTGGTGGATTTATACCGAGTGCGAATAGCAAACCTAAAACTCGATGCACAAGTTTTGCCGGCGGGTCACTATCAACCCATAGCGTTGACACAGCTTAAGCTCGAAGAGCAAGAAAAATAGTACCGCCCAACCGGCTTTCTGGGCGGTAAAAGTAGCATCGATAAACAGTATAGCGCGTGGCCGAGCGTGACACACTGCGGCATATTGTCGCACCATTATTTGTGCTCGTTATGCTGAATATTTTTCAAGGGTCTGGCATTTCTCTGCGGCTCCGGTTAGTTTCAGTGTTCCGATATTCATCAAAGCCCAAAAATATGGAATGGATTGCCTTTACCTGCCTGGCCGCTTTCAGCCAGGCCTGGCGTAATGCGCTGCAAAGCCGCCTGAGTCAGCACGCCAGCGTCGCCAGTGTCACACTGGCCCGTTTTCTGCTGGCCACCCCTCTGGCTGCTTTATACTTGCTGTGCCTGTATCACTGGCAAACAGCACCGGCACTCACCCTAAACCCGACATTGGTAGGCTATATTGCGGGCGCGAGTATTATGCAAATCATTGCAACCGGACTCATGGTGATATTGTTCAAACGCAATAATTATGCGGTCGGTGTGGGACTGGCAAAAAGTGAGGCTCTATTGGCGGCTATCCTGGGGATGGTCTTTTTCGGATCTCATCTGAGCGCGCTGGGCTGGATAGGTGTCTTGCTGGGGGGTATTGCGGTGCTGTTACTCAGCGGTGTTACACTGCGCCACTTTCAATTGACGACAGCCCTGTTAGGACTTGCCTGTGGCGGTGCCTTTGCCCTCACCTCTTTGTGGGTCCGAGAAGCCAGTATCGCCACCCAGTTGCCTTTCCCGCATAGCGCGGCCTGGGTGCTGTTACTGGTGCTATCCTGTCAAACCTTAATACTGGCCTGCTACCTGAGCTATGCGGAGGCAGACTCCTGGCGTCAGCTTTGGCAACACCGCCGACTCACCTGTGCCATCAGTACTACCAGCTGTATCGGCTCTGTTGGCTGGTTTAGTGCCATGAGCCTGCAGCACGTTGCCTATGTTAAAACATTGGGTCAGATCGAAGTATTCTTTTCGCTTGCCATCGCAGTGTGGTGGCTAAAAGCCCCGGTTGCCCGGCGTGATACCTTGGGGTTACTACTCATCGCACTGGCTGCAATCCTGGTAATGATGAGTTAGGTGACTGGTCTGACATAAATTTTCAGGGAAAAAACGCCGGCACTTTCTATACTGAAGATATTGCAACAATGACAACAGAGTGCCTTACGTGCCGATTGCGCAACATTTTTATAGTCAGCCGGATGAAGTAGAGCTGGTCAAAGTGAAGCTGTTTAAGCAAGTCGCATACTATTGTTTATGCTTACATTTGCTGTTTATCTTTGCTTTTTGGTACAGCCATGTCTATATCCTGTCCATCGCTAACATCGCCAGCGTTGCAGCCTGGGCAACGGGGATTTACCTGCTTAACCGGGGTCACAGCCACCTGGCACTGCGAGTTTTTTGTGTCGAAGTCACGGGACACTCGGTGCTGGTGTGTGCCACCTTAGGGATGGATTATGGCTTCCAATATTACCTGTGGACCATCGCCTGCATGTTGCTGCTGGATATGAAGCTAAAGTTACGACTGGCCATTGTTCTGTCTCTCAGCATGATTGTCTTGTTTGCCTTGCTGTTTGAGCTTTACAGCTCCGTAAATACCCCTTTTTTATTTCAGGAGTATGCCCGCTCTATTCACTTTATCAATGTATTCGTGTGCGGCTTACCTATGATCTATGTCATTGGCCATGTTCGCGAAAGTACCTTTATTCAGCGTCGCCAACTAGCTAAGTTGGCAGCCCGAGACCCACTCACAAATTTGTTTAATCGTCGCTATGCCAAAGAACTGATCCTCAGAGCGCACAGCAGCTGTGCACACAACGGACAAAGCCTTTGTGTGGTCATGGCCGATCTCGACCATTTTAAACAGATTAACGACCAACTGGGTCATGATATGGGGGATGAAGTACTGCAAACCGTCTCTGATATCTTGCGTGAGCATGTCACCGATCAGGATATCGCCGTCAGGTGGGGCGGTGAAGAGTTTTTACTCGTGTTGGTTGATTGTACCCAGGAAGAAGCACTCATACGTATTGAAACATTGCGACAAACCCTTGAGAAGCAGCGCTTTAATGGCGAAGAACTCACTGCAACCATGAGTTTTGGCGTGGCTTTGTGGCATACCGCTTTGCCTTTTTCCGTCACTTTGCAGCTGGCCGATGATGCACTCTACACCAGTAAAGCACAGGGCCGCAATCGAGTGACTGCGGCCCACACCAACTAGTTGATCGGTGTAAATGTGATACGGTGATTAATGGCCCCGGGTAATAAAGGGACTGCTTCGCCCTGCGCATAGGCGCTGAAGCCAGCACGGTAAAAGGGTGACAGCGGATGACCACTTTGCCCACCAGCGACACTCATTATCGCTTTATCCAGATGACCAGGTTGAGCGATAAAACGTTGAGATGCGCCAAATGCCGGCTTTTGTACCGCTGGCATATAACTGTCGCCAAACCCTGCCACCACCGGCATATCCAGCAAGCCACTGAGCAGCGGAATTTGCCTGCTAAACGGATGCTTCACTTCAAGCTGGTTGACCCGCCCCCATTGCCACGCGGCCATATCCCGACCTTCAGTCTCACGTAGCTGCGTTTTAGCCAACTCATAAGCGGCCAGCAACAGGGCATCCCAATCACTGTACTGCTGTTGCCAGTGCGCGGGTTGCTCGTGGATCAATTGCCATGCTGCAGGCTCGAGATAGCGCTTCAGGGGCGACAGACTGCCATCCACTTGTTGCAGAGTGTGCTCTACCGGTGCAAACAGCAGATCAAGGGTATGATCTCGAAAGCGCCTGACCAGGGTATAACCAACCGATTCAGGACAGGCACAGCCTTGCCAGTCAGACAAATAACCGCTATCTCGCGCATAACTGTCGCCCTGATTGGCAAGCAGCGTACTCAGCAACTCATGCCAGGGAGCCAAAAAGCGCGCTTCATTATCGAGCTGCATACGCATAAAATCCGCTTCATCAAACTGACTTTGCGTCATCAGGCGATCACGGATCTGCACAGCCCGCGCGCCCAGTGCATAGCCGCCATCACCGAAACGCTGATGCTGCGGTGCCGATACCACCCGTGAGTTGGCGGTCCAAATCTTGCCATGAGCTGGGTTTTTAACAATCGGTCGATGCGTTTCATTACGTTGCCAGTTGTCGCTGTATGCCTGACTAGGAACGGCTGTGTCGCTCGGTATAGCACGCCCTGGCACAGCCCCCGTAGGATACCAGGCCGCATTCCCTTGGGCGTCCACAACCACCATATTCTGGACCGGAATAGCTATCTGCGCAGCGCGTTCCAGTGCCTCATCTACCGTCCCTGCGGACTCCAGTCCCAGCAACCCTAAATTAACCGCATAATCCTGATGTGCCACCCAACTCAATGCATACGCTTCTTCGCGGATCTGCTTAACCGGCCCGTACTCGCTTAATGTCAGGGTAAACGCCTCACTCCTGCCATCCGGTAAGTTAAGCTGCTCTGTGACTTGCCAGGTCTTGTCGGCCTTTGGGTCCAGCTTGATCCAGTCAGCCGTATCCAGATAACCATTGGTAAATCCCCAGGCTACCTGGCTGTTACTGCCCACAACCACGGCTGGCGCGCCTGGCAAAGTGACCCCGGACACCTGGATCACCTCGCCTTCGGCGGTGTCATAATTAAGCTGAGCGCGATACCAGATAGCAGGTGTGTTTAAGCCCAGGTGCATATCATCAGAAAGCATTGCTGACCCTGTTTTAGTATGCTGTCCTGTTACAGCCCAGTTATTACTTCCAAAAATTGAATGCTCTTTGATATGCGTTACACTATTATATTTAGCAATGTCGTCTAAATAAGGCACCTTAACATCACTTTTGATGACTTCACTATTATCGAGTGCCGCCTGATAATTACTTGGCTGGATAATAAAATGCTTCATTTCTTCCCCAAGTAAGGATTCAACTAGAATGAGTGATTCATCTCTTTTTAGTGTGCTTTCTTGTAAATCCAGGTACATACTAAAAATAACTAACAAGCTGTCTTCTGGTTGCCAGGGCCGGACCTCTGCACCGAGCAGGAGGTACTCAAAGCCCTGCACGCCACTTTGCGCTTGCCCTTCATTAACACCCTGAGAGTAGCTCGCCAGCAAATGCTGCTCTGACACTGGCAGCTGTTGTAATATACGCTGGCTCAGGGCACGAAAGCGATGAAACCGCAACCGCTTGTCCAGTCCAAGGGCTGCTTCACCAAATAATTCACTCAATTCACCGGCCGCATTACGGCGCAACAAGTCCATCTGGAAGAAACGATCCTGACCATGCGCAAAGCCGAGCGCGAAGGCAGCGTCCTGCCGGTTCTGCGCGGTGATCACGGCCTGACCAATCGCATCCCGCTCCAGTGTCACTTCTGCACTCAACGCCGTCGACTGACCCTGCCCATCGAGCGCGGGCAAACTCAGTGATAAAATGCCATATACCACTGCACTGGCAGCCAGTGCGAGTAACACCAGCACCGCAATCCCGCGTTTCAGCCAAATCAGCATATTTTTCCCTCACTTGATTGATTAATGACCTTAGCCAGCTTAGCGTTAATTAAGCTCGATTGCATTACATGTCAGTGACATCTAACCCCGCGAAGTCTAATCAATAACAAAGACGGCCAGATAGGTATCAAAGGTTAGCAAGCGGAAGGTTTTTCCATCATAAATTCGTCCGAGTCTTGGCGAGTTTTCACACAGACAACTATAGTTAAATGATTCAAGGATACTTTTTCACGTTCACATGCAGACCATACACGTGCTGTCGTCAAGGAAAGCTTTTTTAACCCGTTTTATGGTGGGGGGATTACTATTGGTGATCCTGGCAGCTGGCTGGTACATAGATGGGGTGAACGAACGTCGCCTGATCGAAGTCGAAAAAAACCGCACATTTGAAGAACTCAATGTCTATCGGACTCAACTAGAAGGAACACTGGCCGCCAATATTCAACTGGTACGGGGTTTGGCCATTGCACTGGCACCTCAAGAACACCTCGATCAAAAGCAGTTTGAACGCTTTGCAGCGCCGCTCTTTGAGACCAGCAAAGTGCTCCGCAATGTTGGCGCCGCGCCAGACATGGTGCTGCAAATGATATATCCGCTCGAAGAAAATAAAAAAGCGATAGGGCTCAACTACCTCACTCACCCACAACAGAAAAAAGACGCCATCAAAGCCAGAGACTCCCGCACCATTGTACTGACTGGCCCGCTTGAGCTGGTACAGGGCGGGGTGGCGCTGATCGCCCGCATCCCGGTCTATGTTGATAATGACACATTTTGGGGGCTATTGTCGGTTGTGATTGATATGCCCAAACTGTACGAACAAGTGTCGCTGAATAACCTCGAGAGTGATTACCTGATTGCCATTCAGGGCAGAAATGGCTTGGGTGACAGTGGTGAATATTTCTATGGGTCACCCACGATACAAGAGCATAACCCCCTTGCTTTCACGATCCATGTCCCATCGGGTAGCTGGGTATTATACGCTGCTCCGCGTTACGGCTGGAAAGCCTCTTCCGCCGCCTTATGGCCATTTCGCCTGGCACTGTTGACCATAGTGCTGTTCTTTTTGTTCGCCTTTTCCTTTTACACACGCTTACTCTCCGAGCTAAAAAGCAAAACCAGTGCACTAACTAACATGGGCTCTCTGGCCCAGGTTGGTGCCTGGTCTGTTGATCTGGCAAGTCATCAAATCACTTTGTCGGAAGTCACACGTCAGATTTTTGCCATCTCACCCTATTATCAGCCAACCTGGATGAGCAGCACTGAGTTCTTTAAAGAGGGTCCCCATCGCAAGAAGTTTCAGGATTACATGAACCAGGCAATCAAACATGGCAGGCCCTTTGAGGATGAATTCATTGTTCAGCCACAAAAAGGCCTGGAATGCTGGGTGCTCATTAAAGCGCAGGCAAAACAAGAAAATGGCTGGACGTTACAAGTATTTGGCTCGGTGCAAAACATCAATGACCGTAAACTGATGGCGATAGAACATGAAAAAGTGGCCAGGAACAATGAATTACTGGCACAACTCAGTACGCATGAAGCCATCCTTAACAATCACACAGAACGCGCACAGGAGCTGTGCACCGATGCGGTTTGCCAGGCTGCCCGCGCATCACGTGCCAGTATCTGGCTGCTTAGCGAAGATCATGCTCAGCTCTACCCCACGTGCTTCAGCAATACTCGACGAGACAGCCTGCAACATTTCCCGCCCTGGCGCAAAGCGACACTACCCGGCTTGTTTTCGGCGGTACTCAGCAAGCAGCTCATAGAAGCAAGCACCGCCACTAAACACCCAATAACCCGGCCTCTGGCTGATCAATACCTTGAGCCGTTTGAAGTCGAAGCGATGCTGATCATCCCTATCCTTCATCGCGGTGCTGTTTGTGGCATTTTGTGCACTGAATACGGCGATCCTTACCCCGACTGGACTGACAGTGATCGGCGCTTTATTCAGGCCATCGCTGCAATGTTAGCCAGCCTGTTTAGTGGCCAGCAACAACAGCAGGCTAAGCGCAAAGCGATCATAGAAAAAGAGCTGGCAGAGCAATCCGCTAAAATCAAAGCGGACTTTCTGGCCAGTATGAGTCATGAAATTCGCACGCCCATGAATGGCATCATTGGCATGCTCGAGATCCTGGGCAATTCGCAGCTGACCGACACACAGCAACGTAACCTGGCGCTGGCGCAAAGCTCAGCAGAATCTCTGCTCACCATTATTAACGACATACTGGATTTCTCAAAAATTGAGGCTGGCAAGCTCAATATTGAACAAATCGAATGTGACCTGATCCAAATAATTAGTGACTGTTTTGCTGCCTTTGCACCTCGTGCAAACGACCAGCAGACCGAGTTGTTCATTGATAGCCGAAACATGCAGTATCAATATGCCAAAACAGATCCCCACCGGCTCAAGCAGATCCTCAATAACCTGATCAGCAATGCCGTTAAGTTTACCGAAGGAGGGAAAGTTACTCTCACCTGTTATACGGAACGAACCAGTGAGCAGTCTCGCCTGTGGTGCAGTGTTGAAGACACAGGGATCGGGATAAGCAAGCAACAATTAAGCAAAATTTTTGACTCATTCACTCAGGCCGACCCCTCCACCACCCGCAAGTTTGGTGGCACCGGGCTAGGCCTCACCATTGCCAGACAATTGTGCGAACTAATGGGTGGGGCACTGAATGCCTATAGTAAGCCAAATATAGGCAGCACGTTCACATTTTATGTTGCGCTCGAAGAGCCACAGCCTATTCGGGCACTCGATACCAACAATGACAGCCTGTATGTGATAGATTCGCACTCTCCGTCCGATCTCGCTGCACGACACATGCTGGATGCCTGGCATATACCCACAGAGCATTTTGAAAGCGTTGCACAGATGCTTGCAGCATGCGATGCAGATACCTCACACAAACCTGCTTTGATCATTGCCACAGAGGTACTAAGTACGACGCCTGAATCGGATCTCAAAAATCTGCTGAAACACATCAAAGCCAAACAACTCAGCTATGCCCTGTTGTGCCATACCATGCAAGAAACCCAGGCCTGGCCGCAGTTCTCAGCGAACAACTTATTACTCTGTCCTCTCACTCCTGCCAACGCACTATCCTTAGTTAAACGCAAAGAACCGCTGGCAGCGAATACCACAGAGGACGTCTGCCTGGATGTGGATATCCTACTGGTAGAAGACAACAAGATAAATCAAACTGTGGCAACCACACTGCTTGAGAAGCTGGGGGCACATGTCACCTGCGCACATAATGGCCTTGCTGCCATTAAACACCTTAAAGTCCGCGAAGAGGCCTATGCGATTATTTTGATGGATTGCCAGATGCCCGAAATGGATGGCTACACAGCGACCAAAGAGATCCGTGCCGGCGTGGCAGGAGAACAACACCAGCAAACGCCTATCATTGCCCTCACAGCCAATGCGATGGAAGGCGATGAAGAAAAATGTCTGGCTGCCGGTATGGATGCCTATCTGAGCAAACCAATCAACTTTGCCGCACTGAGCAAAATGCTGCAGCGTTGGGTAGATGAAACCAAAGCGTGCCGAGTCACACATTGAAAATACCCGCTATTCACCTGAGGCCACTATGCAAGGTCGTGCAAATCGCATAGAGTAAAGTCATGAAAATCAACCTGATCTGCTGCAAAGTATCATAGCACTTCATATAGGGAATAGAGATGAACTTATCCAAGATTGAACAACGGATCATCGGCTGTCTGCTGGAAAAGCAAACCACCACCCCCGATCAGTACCCTTTATCACTTAACGCGCTGACTAATGCCTGTAACCAAAAATCTAATCGCGAGCCGGTCATGGCCTTGTCTGAGTCAGACGTTCTGGACACTCTGACACAACTCGAACAAAAACGTATTGTCGTTTGTGATGAGGGTTTATCCGGTCGAGTAAGTAAGTACAAACATCGCTTTTGTAATAGCGAATTTGGTAGTCTGAAACTCACAGAGCAACAACGCGCCATTGTCTGTCTGCTGCTATTACGCGGACCACAGACGCCTGGCGAACTACGTACCCGCAGCGGCCGATTAGCCGAATTTAGCACGGTTGTTGAAGTTGAGACCGCACTGAATGAGCTCATACAGCAAGAACTCGCCACTCGCCTGGCCAGAGAGCCTGGCAAACGCGAGGCACGCTACCAACACTTATTCGGCGATACAGAAGACCTGGAACAGGCTGAGAGCAGCGCGACTGAACCCGCTGTAAACCTGGATGAGCTGTTACAGGAAATCGATCAGCTTAAGCAGGAACTTCAGACTATCAAGCAACATCTTGGTCTGTAACCACGCAATCAGGGTAAGAAACAGATCTAATTGGTAACAATTTCAAGTAAACTTAGGGCAATCAATCATATTTAGGCCAGCCAGATAACATAACGTTGGCCAGAGGGAAATCCCATGCGTGAAGCTATCATTGCTGAAATGAAAGTTCAGCCAACCATTGATGTCGCGGCGGAAGTCGCCCGACGTGTTCAGTTTATCAAACAAACGCTGATCTCAGCCCATTGTCACAGCCTGGTACTGGGGATCAGTGGTGGTGTTGACTCTTCTACCTGTGGCCGTTTGTGCCAACTGGCCATTGATGAACTGAATGCCGAGCAAGGCCGACAGGGTTATCAGTTTATTGCCATGCGCTTACCATATGGTACCCAGGCTGACGAAGATGAAGCCCAACAGGCCCTGTCTTTCATTCAACCCACAAAGCGCTTAACGGTCAATATTAAAGCTGCAGCTGACGCCATGCATGAGCAAGCGATTCAAGCAATGCAAGCCACTGAAACCGAGCTGCCGAGCGCAGCCCTGGTCGACTTTGTGAAAGGCAATGTGAAAGCCAGACAACGCATGGTTGCCCAGTATGAAATCGCCGGCCTGACACGCGGCCTGGTAGTCGGTACTGACCATAGTGCTGAGAATATCACCGGTTTCTATACTAAGTTTGGAGATGGTGCCTGTGATTTAGCGCCACTGTTTGGCCTGTCTAAACGCCAGGTAAGGGCATTGGCTGATCATCTGGGTGCACCTCAGTCATTGGTCCATAAAACCCCCACTGCAGATTTGGAGTGCGACCGCCCGGGCCTCGCGGACGAAGAAGCCCTGGGTCTGAGCTATGATGACATTGATGACTTCCTGGAAGGCAAGCCCATTAGCCTGGATGTCGAGCAACTGCTGATTGATATTTATCAAAAGACCCAGCACAAGCGTCAGCCCATCCCCACTATTTACGACGATGAGTAATACCCCGACATAGTCTCAGTGATCTGGCCTGCGATACACCACGTACAAGGCCAGACGCACTACGGGTACAGTCGCGGGGTCACCCGCCACCCGTTAACTCTGCAAAAAAGGACACATGCCAATGACAGCGCCCATTTTAATCACCGGAGCCGCACAGCGTATTGGTCTGGCAATGGTTCAGCACTTTATCGCTGAAGACATTCCAGTGATCATGACCTATCGCACACAACGCCCGATCATAGATACCCTGACAGAACAAGGCGTGATCTGTATCCAAGTGGATTTCAATCAGACAGACGCAATCGCGTCGCTGATTGCCCAAGTTAAGCAACATACCGACACATTGCGCGCGGTGATACATAATGCCTCAAGCTGGGATTGTGAAGCACTGAACCTGGATCACAATGCCTTATTCGATGCCATGATGCATATTCATGCCAAAGTGCCGTATCTGCTCAATATGGGTCTGGCACCTTTGTTGCAAAACTACCCAGGTACGGCCGACATTATTCATATCACCGATTATGTGGTTGAAAAAGGCAGCCCGAAACATATCGCCTATGCCGCGAGCAAAGCTGCGCTGGATAACCTCAGCCGCTCTTTTGCCGCCAAGTATGCGCCGCATATCAAAGTGAATTCCGTCGCCCCGTCTCTGATCATTTTTAATGACGATGACAGCGACGAGTACAAAGAGAAAACCCTGAAAAAATCCATTATGGGTATTGAACCTGGCTGTCGCGAAGTGATCGACGCCGTAGAGTTGCTGCGTAAAAGTAATTACATCACCGGCCGCACTTTGGCCGTGGACGGAGGCCGCCACCTGAAATAGCAGGCCTGAGCGAATTAACTACAGTGAGTTTTATTATGCATGACGAATTAAAAAGCAGTTTCCAACAGATCATCACCGCCGTAGGCGAAGACAAAGACCGTGAAGGGCTGCTTGATACCCCCAAACGTGCTGCCAAGGCCATGGAATACCTGACTCAGGGCTACCGTCAGGAGCTCAGTGATGTGACCAACAACGCCGTATTCAGCTCTGATGCCGATGACATGGTCCTGATCCAGGATATCGAGCTTTATTCTATGTGTGAACATCACCTGTTGCCATTCGTTGGCCGCGCCCACATCGCTTACATTCCTAATGGCAAGGTGTTAGGCTTATCTAAGTTTGCACGCATCGTGGACATGTATGCGCGTCGCTTTCAGATCCAGGAGCAACTTACGCATCAAATCGCTAAAGCCGTGGAGGAAGTGACCGGTGCCCGTGGTGTTGGTGTGGTTATTGAGGCGAAACACATGTGTATGATGATGCGTGGCGTTGAAAAACAAAACTCGCAGATGCGTACCTCAGTGATGCTGGGTAACTTCCGTGAAGATGCCAAAACACGTAATGAATTCTTACAACTACTAAAACGCTAAGGACCGCTTATGCACACGGCGATCATCAATATTACCAACCTAAGGTTACGTACCTTCATCGGGTTCAATCAGGAAGAAAGAGAGAAAAAGCAAGATGTTGTGATCAACATCGAGATCCACTATCCGGCCGATGCGGAGTGTTTGTTTCACGATGAAGTTGGCCATGCACTGAACTACAAAACCATTACCAAAGCGGTGATCGCTAAAGTCGAGGAAGGCCACTTTCTGTTGTTGGAAAAACTGGTCGCAGACATTCTGACAGAGTGCCACCAACACCCTGATGTGAGCTATGCGAAAGTGAAGGTCGATAAGCCTCATGCGCTGCGCTTTGCGGATTCCGTGTCACTGACGCTCGAATGGCGTAAACCCGTCTGATCATACTCTGGCAGCCACTTACATAAAACCGGCTGCCAGCCCTATTACCACTGCGTAACGCAACCCCTTACCTGCCGCGACTAACAGTAGAAAGAGACTGAACCGGGTTCTAAAGACGCCCGCAACCAGAGTCAGAGGGTCTCCGACTACGGGCACCCAGGCAAACAACAAACTGTATACCCCATATTTTTCGAATTGATGTTGCGCTTTGCTCATTGCCGGTTTGGAAACAGGAAACCAGCGCTTGTCTTCTACCCGGCTGACAATGGTACCGAGGTAATAATTAATCACACTACCGAGCACATTGCCGGTGGTTGCGCTGAGCCATAGTAAAAACAGCTCTCCCTGCTGCTTTACCACCAATCCGGACAGCAACAACTCAGAAGAAGCTGGCAGCAGGGTGGCGGAGATCAGGGCCGAAAAAAACAAAGAGATATACAACATAGCAATTACACTCGGTGCTGGTCTGCCAGGATGCCATGACAGCCTGTCTCATCGCAGCAGTTCAGACACCACTGAAACTTGCGCTCACCTTAAAAATACGCATTAATGAGGGTATTGTACCGCAAGGACCATAATAATGATAAAACCTCTCACTATCGTCGCTCTCGTAACCGCGCTAGGCAGTCAACTGAGTGCCTGTAATGCCACCCCATTGCCAGACGCTCACCCCAAGGGATATGAAACTTATATCAATCCCGGCGACACTTTCAGGCACACTCAGCTAATCAATATAGACGGTGAGCCCGTCCAGTTAGCTCAGGGAAACAAGCTGATTATCCTGTTTGCCAGCTGGTGCTCGGACTCTCAGCGTACGCTGAACGAATTAAAAGCATCTGAACTATTAGCCGATCCGCAATTACAAATCATTGCCATAGGCCGCGAAGAAGATGTCGAGACCTTAAAGGCCTTCCGCACCTCTTTTGATATCGACTTTAACATAGTGGCCGACCCCGACAGAGCCATTTACAGTCAGTATGCCAATAAGGGGATCCCACGTTTGATTATGCTAAATAAACAAAATCAGGTTGTAAAAACACTGATTGGCGAACAGGCGGGTATTATTGAACAGGTACGTTGGTAATGAATACGGATGTAGTAAGCATACTGACGATGGCGAAGGTGATCCAAACGGCCGTTGCACCTGTTTTTTTAATTACAGGAATTGCAGCCACATTGGGTGTCTTGTCAAATCGGCTGGCACGGATCACCGACAGAGCCAGATTACTGGATCGAAAGTTAAACAACAGTCCGGACGAAGAGCTGAAAGGTCACCTCACCCGCGAGATGCGCGCATTACTCAAACGCTCACGCTATATTCACATTGCTTTTAGCATGAGTGTACTCTCTGCACTGCTGGTGTGCGCCGTCGTCATGGTGTTGTTTATTTCCCACCTTTATTCGTTGTCGCTGGGCGTGACCCTGTCGAGCTGCTTTATAGCCGCTATGCTATTACTGATCTGCGCCTTTTTAGCCTTACTCGCCGAAGTATTTCTGGCCACCCGAAGTATGCGCCGGGGTATGATCTTTAAAGATATCGGGGAATAACCCGGCACAGAGTACCCTCAGCCACTCCAGGCACGTGTCCGTAAACGCATAAGTCAGGCTATAAACAGCCTGACGCCATTCCTTTAAGCCCTGACCGTCTTTTATACCAAGTTCAAACAATATCTGTTCTATTTCAAGGAGCACCTATCACGCTAATGGCGTTAAAAGTTTCTCATTTAAAACCTTTACCTAAGGTATCAATTCGCAAATTTTTGCCTCGCCTATGTGGACTTAAGTGCCTCAACGATAGCAGTATTATCGACCCTATTGTCTCGCCTCAAGATAGAACACTTAATTAAGCAAATGGGTATTACTCACAACCGACAAAGCCAATATCAGGGTGCCCAAAACACCAATAGTATAAAAGTAACCCTATAAAAAAACCGCCTCGGGTTACCCCGAGACGGTTTCTTCAACTAATGATGTATTAGCTGCTTATTTACGCTTACGGCGACGTAGTGCTGCAAACGGAGCTGCAAGTAACGTCAACCAAGCCAGTGAACCTGAGTCGTCGTCATCATTGTCATCTCCACCTGTCAGGTCGTTCACACGAACTTCAACCATCACAGGTTCAGAAGATTTACCCATTTCATCTACAGCTACAACGTTGAACTTGATTACACGCTCGTACTCAAAGTCAATGTCGCCAGCCACAGTGATGATACCGTCTTCGTCAATAGACACCAGGTTAGTACCTGTCACTACGAACTGAGTCACGTCACCATCAATATCAGAGTATGCTAGTCGGCCAATCTCAGTACCGATTGCAGCATTCTCGTTCACTGAGAAACGTTGGTTCATTTCAACAACTGGCGTGCCTTCATACTCGTCTTCAAGGATGTAGAAAACAACCGCTACAGGCTCAGACATGTTACCCGCTTTATCGTGCGCAGTAACTTTAATCGTGATCATGTCGCTTGCATCGTAGTCGATAGGACCAACAACTGTGATGTAACCTTCCTCATCGATTGCAAATGAAGAGCTGCCTTCAACGCTGAAAGATACCAGGTCATCGTCCTGATCCATCACCATCAGCATGCCAACTTCAGTGCCTTCTTCTGCATTTTCCATCACTTCAAAGGTCTGGTCAGGAGCAATAACTGGCGTCTGCTCTTCAACCGTATCTGCTTCGTTGGTAATCATCACTGTGATGTAACCTTGCTCAGACACGTTACCTTGTACGTCAATCGCTACAACAACCAGCTCAACCTGATGTACGCCAGCATCGTAATCTAGCAGGTCACCGTTGGTTACAACAATGTCACCTTCTTTAGTTACTGTGATGCCTTCATTAGACTGGAAGCGGACATAGAATTCAGAAACATCAACTGTGCCTTCTTGCTCTACAAGCTCTACCTGACCTAACACCGTACCTGTTTCTGTGTGCTCAGGCGTCTCATGCATCATGCTTACAATCGCAGGAGGCGTCGCAGCATCTGGACCCGCCAGTACTTCTTCAGTTACCGCAGCCAGAATTTCAGTACCGCTTGCGTCTGCAATTGCAAATGGTGCTGCTGTATTCACATACGCTTTTTCACCCGGCGCTAGCGAGCTTACAGCGTTGCCGTCTGCATCTACTAACGTTGCAGCTGAAGTACCGAAGATTACGTTACCAGTCAGTGAGTCAGTTACTGAGCTGATACCAAGCTGGTAGTTATCCCAACCAACCTGCGCTTCGATGCTCATTTCGTTGCCCAGCTCATTAGAAGTCAGACCAATAAGGTCGGTACAACCAGCGAAGGTAACCGTGCTTGAGCCTGTCTCGTGGAACATTGGCGTCAAGAATTGCCATGATGGAGCACCATCTACAATTGGACCTGATACTGTACGACCACGACCAGGTACTGCAGCGCTACGACCTACATCGTTGTAAATCGATAGTGCATAGTCAAAAGTGCCGTCATTGTTGGTATCAAGATTCATCTGATAACCAGCTTGACGCAGATGTGTCACATCATCACGTAACTTCATTGATGCCGTGAAGAATAGACCTGTATCTGTACAAGCTTCAGAGGCAAACACATTGAACGTTGTACCCAAGATGTTGAAGGCTTTTTCTTCTTCGCTTGCTTCTTCACCAACAGCAACTAGCTGATCTGACAGTGGGTTAACTGTTCTGTAACCGTTGTTCATTGCAACCAGCATCGGCTCGCCATTAACCATTTCATGGTGTAGATCGAGGCCTACATGCGCTTTAGGCAACATGTGGTAAACCATGTGTAGATCGTGGTCACCTTCAGTTTCAACGTCGTTAAATACCAGCGCACCGTCCATTTCTGACAAGGTCAACGCAGCAGTACGAGGGCCAAGGTCATCAGCTGATAGCGGGTTAGTCATGCCCCACTCAGGTAGCTGAGCAGGATCAACTGTCACAGATACGTCAAACGCAATCGTTTGACCCGCAGGAACAGTCACTTCCTCTGGGTATTCCCAGCTTAGCGCACCTGCATCTTCGTCATTGTCATAACGCGCTTCGATGCGAAGGTTATAAGTCTTATGCTTATCAGAGAAGTTCTTCAGCTCAACTGTTTTGGTGTAAGTTGTAACTTCTTCAAGCACGTCAAAGCCAAATGACAATGCGCCTTGATTTGTTTCATATTCAGAAATCCAGCTCCACGCAGCAACCGGCGAAGCCATCGCTTTTTCAACATCTACCAGACCGGCACCGATACGGCTGATTGGTGCTAATGGTGATTCAGGATCAACATGCAGAGAATCAACGTGAATATTCAGGTCTGCTGTGTTCATCAGCATCGCTTTGATTTCAAATGCATCCAGCTCAGGGCGACCTTCTTTCATCAGCGCAACTGCACCAGCTACAATCGGGCTCGCCATAGACGTACCTGAGTTTCTGATCAGTTGATCACCTGTGCCTGGGTAAGCAGCAAGGATATCTGAACCTGGTGCCGCAATTTCCGGCTTCAACAGGCCGTCCATTGAAGGACCACGTGAAGAGAAGCTAGATACACCACCAGTGGTTGCTTTCAACACACCGCTTACGCTGTAGGTTGCCGCGCCATCACGCAGTTGGTTCTTAAGGGCATCACCTGCCGCAAAGTTAATACCTACAGACGGAATAGTTACTTCTGGATCGCCACCACCCATAGGAGCTGGAGTGCCATCATCGTTGTTGTTCGCAATCAGTACAAGTACTGCACCTTTTTCCTGTGCGTTAAGTACTTTTTCTGTGAACGCACAAGCACCACGGTCGATCAGTACCGCTTTACCCGTGAAGTCCATCGCATCAAACGGATTCGCACCGCCTTCCAGGTCACAGCCATTTTGATTTTCGCTTGGATAAACCAGCTCAGCGTCATCTTGTGTGAAGCTGAATGCTTCTTGCGGACCAAAGCTTGCAGGCTGGATAACAGTTTCAGAGCCTGCCATAGAGCCTTCGCCGAACAAACGCTCATGTGTCGGGTGAGTCAAAGAAGCCACAGACATCGCGTTAGGAGTTGTACTTGGACCACCAACACGGAATGGAATGTCGTCATCGTTACCGGCCGCGATGATCATGTTAGTACCCAGCTCTACCGCACGCTGGATCAGGTATTGCGTACCGTCGCCTGTGTAGGTATTACCAAACTCACCACCCAGTGACATGTTCATCAGGTCAACACGGTCACTGATGTCGCCGTCACCATTTGGATCCATTGCCGCTTCAAGTGCACTGATCTGTGCAGCCCAGGTACAGCCGCCACCACATACAGAATACACATACAGTTCAACGTCAGGTGAAATGCCCGTTACATCGTGTGATACGTGCGTACCATGGTCGGTCAGTTCGGTCGCACCTTCACGGAATCTTGGATCATCTTCAATCGGGTCAGCGTCGTTACGAACGAAGTCATAACCACCTTTTACCTGGCCTTGTGGCCAAGCAACTGTTGTCGGATCAGCCGCTTCAGCTTCATACGCTTCAACGGTACCAGCCGCTTCATTGAACACTTTGTGCGTGTAATCGATACCAGTATCTAGTACAGCAACTTTAACGCCTTCACCAGTTACGCCCAGGTTTTGTTTTACTGAGTCAGCACCAATGTAGCCTGAGCTTTCTTCAACAAACAGTCGAGAATCTCTCAGTGGTAAAATGCGCTCAACGGCAGCATTGTTGCGTAGCTTATCTAGTGTGCTGTCTGATGCTTCAACAATCAGAGTAGAAGCAAGTACTTTAGTTGCGCCAAGTACCTTAGCACCTGAGTCAAGCTGTTGAATTTGCTGTCTTAGGTTAGACTGAGCAGCCTGTACGCTAGCAAATGTATGCTTTGCTGCTGCTTCGCTGTATACGCCTTTAGCAACCAGATCTACAGCCGTGTTTTGCTTCATAACGACTAGGTATGCGTTGGTGCGCGCTTCAGCGGTGTTGCCTTGTTCGAATGCAACCTGGCTGACTTTAAGTGATGTGCTTGGTTGAACCTGCACGGTTGCAGCCGTTGCAGATGCTGCCATCAATGCACCTGAGACAGCAGATGCTACCGCGGTGGCTTTAAATGAATACTTGGCCATAGTTTCCCCTAGGACTTGTTGTGTAAAAGATGTTTCTTTTAGTTTTAGAGAGTAGATTCGCCCATCAATATAGTGTGACTCGCCTGTTAATTACAATATTAAACAAACAAAGAAGTTACAAACTTTTCATTCAAATCACAACTTGCCACACAACTCACTGTTTATAAAGGACTTTAAAACTGTAAACGAACGTAAACCAACCCGCAATAATGTTGTCATATTGAGGCTGTTGTAAAGCAAGATGAACAAAATACACACAATTTGATTATCAAAGGTAGTTCATAATTCCGAACTCGTCTAAGAGACTTGCAATATCTTTTGTAAAGGCATAGAAAAGAGGCAGTTTTTTTAATTAAGGGGTCGAAATGAGAACTACACTATTATTAACAAGTTTATTAACCGGACTGTCTTTAAATGTACAGGCAAGCTCACTATTCGAAAAACCAGAAGACGCTATCGAATACCGTAAAGCGGCATTTCAACTGATCCGTTATCAGATTGGTGATATGGGTGACATGCTCAAAGGTAAAGTCCCGTTTGATGCTGAACGTTTTAAGCAACGTGCTAACAACGCTGCGCATTTATCAGCGATGCCATGGGAAGCCTTCCCGGCAGGTTCAGACAAGGGGGCAACAGACGCACTACCGGCCATCTGGTCTGACAGAGCAACGTTTGATAAAAAAGCACAAGCTTTTGCAGACTACGCACAAAAGCTGGCTGTTGCAGCAGAGTCAGGCGACAAAAAAGTCATTGGCGCGGCATTTAAGAATTGGGCGAAAGGCTGTAAAGATTGCCACAACTCATTTAAAGACTAAGCAGTAAAAAGCAATAAGGCAGCCTCTGCTGCCTTATGATTTTACCTTGTATCACGGCGCACATATCATGTGCACCCAGCTTCTAACCAAGTAGCCACTCAGGTTCAGTCATCTAAAAAGTCTAAATCGTCCTCGCCAAGATTACGCTTCAGGCGTTTTTGCTCCAGATAATCATCCAGGCGACGTTTCACCTGTTTCTTTTGCTGTGCCTGTAGTTCTTTATCCAACGACCCAAAGTCGTCTTCATAATCATCATCTAACGGATCATAGGAAAATGTTTTACCCACGATGAGCTCCAAACTTAATTATGCAAAATAGTCCAGCAGTTCACACTATAATGACGCTGCATAAGTTAGTATTTAGCGCTAAAAGCAGGCGCTGAAAAGCAAGTCTTTTTTATCCATACGATAAAAATTTTTTATTGCCAACTTCCCCACGCAACACTCTGGTTAAAACCACCACTTTTTGGTCATATTACCGACAAAGTGATACCGCACCTCAGAGATAAAAATGACAAAATCCATTATCTATCAACAACATAATAAAGTGGCATTGTTCTTGTTATTTCATACTGGTCATCAACACATCAAGGAACACATTATGAAAACCATGCTGCTTGCTTCAACTCTGGTTTTGTCCACTCAGGTCGCTGCCCATTCAGATAGCCACTTTTCTGTCAGCACAGATGAATGTGCCGTCGATTTTAAAAACGACGTACACATTACGCCCGATCAGGTGTACATCAAAAACGGCTCAGGTCAGCCTTTGATGATAGATGCTCAGGGCTCTCTTTATATCGCGGATCAACCCGTGTCACTGAGCCAGGATGAACGCGTGGCCATGCAAGCATATGCGGATACCCTCAGAGGCGAACTGCCCAAAGTCGCTAGTATTGCATTGCAAGGCGTGGAACTGGCCGGCGTTGCCATTGAGGAAGTCGCCAGTGCCTTTAATCTGCATGGCTTCGAGTCGCTGTCAGGCCTGATGGATGAGCTGCACACTGAAATCGAAGGCGCGTTTTATCAGCAAGGTACTTTCGTGATGGGTGAACAAACCTTTAATGAATTTGGTGAACACTTTGAGCATCAGTTTGAAGAAAAAATAGAGCAAGCCGTTGAAGGTGCCATGATGGAATCCATAGGCAGCCTGCTGGTTGCTATCGGATCTGAAATGGTCAGCTCAGGTGGCGATATGGCGCGGTTCGAGCAACGGATGGAAAATCTGGGTACCGAGATTGAACAAAAAATCGCATATCAGGCAGACGTGCTGGAGCAGCAGGCTGATGCCTTGTGTGGCAACTTCAAATCCATCGCAGAGCAGGAGTCACAGCTCAGTGCAATGATCCCCCAGATGAAAGGGTATCAGTTATTCGCTTATCGCTAAGCCCCGGTTATCCCTGTGCAGTCAGCCACACTTGTCTAAGCTAACTACTTATTTCATGTGTGGCTGCTTTTTTGCCTGAGCTACCAACTCACCCAGGGTGCGAACATAATCTTCCATGTTATCGCACCAGGGTAAACCGTAGCTGATCCGCACACAACTTCGGTACCGCTCATACGCACTGAATATCGCACCGGGTGCGACACTGATCCCCGCCTGCAGGGCCAGCTGAAAGAACAGCCCACCGTCATATTCTTCCCCCAGGTCCAGCCATAACACACATCCCCCTTTGGGATCACTGACACGCACATGGTCAGGAAAATACTTCTGAACCGCCAGGCGCATCTTTTGCTTATTATCAAACAGGCGCTTACGAAGTTGTCGCAAATGACGCTGAAACTCACCACTGGCCATAAAGTCTGCCAGTGCCCATTGATTCATCATAGGTGCAGAGCAGCTCAGTGCCCGCTTAAAGCGCTTTGCCCGGGCGCTGTGTGGCCCTGCCAGCATCCAGCCAACACGATAGCCTGGCGCCACCGTTTTAGAAAACGACGAGCAGGTCAGTACCTCACCCGGTTGAGCAAAGCACTGTGCAGGCCTGACTCTTTGATCACCAAAATACAGGTCTCCATATACATCATCTTCGATCAGCACCACATCGTGCGCACGGAGCAGCTGCAACAACTGCTGCATACGAGATTCAGGCATCTGACTGCCCAGTGGATTATTGATACTGGTTGAGAACAGACAGGCCTTGATCGGATGCCGCGCCAGAGCGGCACTGAGATCATCGAGCCAAATGCCATCATCCGGACAAACGGGAATTTCGATCGCTTTCAGACCGAGGTTTTCGACTAGCTCAACAATCCCAAAGTAACAAGGTGACTCAATGGCCACTATGTCTCCGGGTTGAGTGACACACTGTAGCGCAATGGCTATCGCTTCCTGGGCACCATTGGTGATGATCAGCTCATCACTATTCACCGTCAGTCCCAATGCCAGATAATATTGCACCACCTGTGCTTTAAGCATCTTCAGGCCATCAATGGCTCCATAGTCCAGCATACGCGCCTGAGCCTGTCGCATTGCCTGGCGCATACTTCTGGCCAGCGCCTGTTGCGGGCTTGACGCTGCAACCGGGTTTGCCAGCCCCAGCGGGGCAACATCCGACAAATGGATCCCTTCATACACGTGTTCAATCAGCTGCTGCTTGTTTACCATCACAGGCTTAGCCGGTAATTTGCTGCGCTGTGGTGTCGCCGCCTGTTGACCATCTTGCAAAAAATACCCCGACTTCTCACGCGCCACAATCTGACCCGACATTTCAAGGTGCTGGTAAGCCTGCTGAACGGTGGGAATACTGACCCGCAACCGGCTTGCCATGGCCCTTAGCGACGGTAATTTATCGCCCGGGTTGAGCAACCCCTGTTCGGCCATGTCACGTATTACGGTAATCACTTGCTGATATAAGTAACCAGGCTTTAAAGTCGTATGATTCATCTGTACAGGTATAAAAACACATTTTTTGTATCTAGCATGTACAGAATATATCGCTAAACTGGCCACGCTGACTAGTCCTTCTTGTGAGTTAAAAGAATGAATAACGTTTTTCTGTATACGATTACCGTCCTGATCTGGGGCTCCACCTGGCTGGCGATCGAATTCCAGCTGGGTACGGTAGACGAAGTGGTCTCTTTGTTTTACCGCTTCGCAATCTCTGCTGCTTGCATGTGGTGTTATGTGCTGATCAAACGCCCGCCGATGCGATACTCACTCACGGATCATGGCTTCTTTATGCTGCTGGCACTGGGTAACTTCGGCTTAAATTACCTCTTGCTCTACTGGGCGCAAGGCAGCCTGACCTCCGCAATGGCTTCCATTGCCTTTTCACTATTACTGGTCGCTAATATCGTCAATACCCGGTTGTTTTTTGCCAAGCCCATTGCGGGCCGCATCTACCTTGGTGCAGCACTGGGGCTCGGTGGCATCGTCAGCTTATTTTGGCAAGACTTGGTTAATGCCGATCTCAACAGCGACGCTTTCATCGGGTTGCTGCTGGCACTGGCTGGTATGTTTATCGCCTCGCTCGGTAACATGGTCAGTGTGCGTAATTCCAATCGCCAGATTGGGGTGTTGCAGGGGAATGCCTGGGGTATGCTGTATAGCGCGCTATTTTTAGGCGGTTATGTGGCGTTCAGCCCATTACAGTTTAGTATTGAGGCCGATGCGCAATATTGGGGGTCGTTATTGTACCTGTCGGTGTTTGGCACAGTGATCGCATTTGCCTGTTACTTCCACTTGCTAAAAAACATTGGCCCGGAAAAAGCCAGCTACCTGATTGTGCTATTTCCGCTGGTCGCAGTGACACTCAGTACCTGGTTTGAAGGGTTTGTCTGGCAACTCAACACCTTTATCGGATTCTCTTTGGTACTGATTGGTAACGCCATCGTACTCACACCGTACCAGCGTATTCGCGCCTGGCTCAGCCCGACGACGCCGTCCCGGGCAAACTCCTGAGTTGTATGGCCCCTGGCAGGCTGCGGATCGTCACCGGCGTTGTTGCCACCAGGTCGCCGTCTGCCTCCACGGCCAGCCCCGGCGTCACAATATCCAGTTGGGTGCGCTTTTCCCGGCGCACCCAGGGTAAGCGCTGATGACATCCCACCAGCATCGCCGCAAACACAATCAGCCGCTGCCACCAGGTTTTGGCAGAAAACCACACACACTCCAACTGACCATCCTGCAACTGTGCTAAAGGTGCAGGTTGCAACCCGGCAGCAAAAAAACGGCCATTGGCCAAAAGTAACATCATGCCTTGTGTTAAGCCCCTGCCCTGAGCCGTTTTGAGCTCAATAGTTGGCGCACAAAACAACTGTTTAAGGCCGCCCCAGACATAGCTCAGTGCCCCGCCATGCTTTTGTCCTCGCAGGCTTTGCACAACGTCGGCATTAAATCCCACTCCGGCAATATTTACAAAACAGCGCTCGCCTATTGCGCCCAGGTCTAATGCGATACTGTGCGATGAAAAGACCGTCTCACGCCATTGCTTTTCTGTGTAACCAAACTGACGGCAAAAATCATTGCCCGTGCCTGCTGGCAGACATGCCAGCTGAGCCGACTTTCCACACATCGCATTGACAACCAGGTTGATGGTCCCATCGCCCCCGACCACCACCACCGATGACTCAGTCTGGAGCAGCAAACGGATCGCCTCATTGTCCCGGCCATAAAATCCGGTTGTCTCATACCAGCTGAGGGTGATCTGGCGTTGCTCAGCCTGCGCGCGTAACCAACGTACATGGCGTTGCAATTTCCGCCCACTTCCCGGTTTATATACAACTAACAAACAACCCCCAAAATAACAAAATCAACTTATCTGAATAATTACCCACAACAACATCAACAAAAACAGCAACAAAACAACAAGACACTGTTTTAATGATAAAAAATACAAAACCAGCTATTCGACCAAGTGAATAAAAAACCAATTGAAAGATTATCAAATGAATAGAAAACACATTTTACATTAGTTTTTCTAATCTCTCACCAGCAATTTTTATCGTTTTATTTTTAGCCACAATGCACGCAAAATAACCATGTCGATACAGACAAACATTAGATTAAAATTTTGAGGAGTCAGACATGCTTAATTCAGCTGCAGCGTGCAGCAACACGCAAACCACCCTAAACACAGTCGAAGCGCCAGTTATCAAGCGTCGCTTTAAACTAACGGCTTGGTTAAATAACATGGGTAAACAACTGATGTTAAGTCAGGTGGTTATGTATAAGTAAGTCTGTCTCGAGCATGATCTCCCCAACCGATCATGCTCACTTCCCATCTCTGTACACCTATTTCAATATCATAAAACACACCGAATCGACCACAAATCGGCCAAAGTCGTAAAAAACTGCACATATCCGCACAAAATTTAAGCAAACAATTCAAAAACTATTTACAGCGCTAAATTCGCTAAGTATTATCTTTGCCCATGGAGAGATGGCTGAGTGGTTGAAAGCACCGGTCTTGAAAACCGGCATACGTTAATAGCGTATCTAGGGTTCAAATCCCTATCTCTCCGCCATTTTTAAGTTTTTGCGCCGGAGAGGTGGCCGAGTGGCTGAAGGCGCTCCCCTGCTAAGGGAGTATAGGGTTTGTAGCCCTATCGAGGGTTCGAATCCCTCCTTCTCCGCCATTGCTTTTAAGAGAACCGCCTTTATTGGCGGTTTTTTTATGCCTGAAATAAACCTCTTCACGAATGAGAAGGTGGGTGAGAACCCTCGACCAGGGTTCGACAATTTTGTCTGGAACAAAATTGAACGCACTTCAGTGCGGCCCGCAGGGCAAAATATAGGACGTATTTTGTCATCCCTCCTTCTCCGCCATTTGCTTTTAAGAGAACCGTCCCATTGTGGACGGTTTTTTTATGCCCGAAAACGAATCCCTCACTCTTGTGCACACGCCATTGCTTTTAAAAGAACCGCCTATTCGGCGGCTTTTATGCCCGATAGCGAATCCCTCTCTCTTGTGAACATCGCTCAGGCGTTATTGCACAAATAAACACTCGATAAGCGCTTGTGTTAAACAGGTGTCAGTGATGTTGTTTTTCATCAGAAGCTTCTGGGTCGAGACTCAATAAATAGTACACGTACCATACGCCTGCAATCCCGTATATGAACAAGCTTTCTAAACCTCCACCAAGCGCGGCAACAGCGATGCAATAGGGCGTTTTTTTAAAAAGCCCTTTGTCATGCTCAGTAAATTCTTTCGATTCAATAACCTTTCGATAGAATAAAAAGTAATAAATAGCAAAAAGAGGCACACCTAAAAAGTAACCACCTTTTGTACTAAGCACGATCGCAAAGCTCATTGGAAGCTTCAATAGCAACAGTTTCTTATTCATTGGAACTACCTTCTAATTACTTACTGGTCGCTCAAGCTGGATGTGCCAGTGCCGTTTGCTCCCATGTACAACGCAACGACATCCTTTCTGATTAATGTATCCAGGTCAACTTCATATTTTTTGTTTCTTCCAGCGCATCACATTCAATCATTGGCGCAGTTAATATGATAAGAGTAGAAATAAGCTTTCAATTTAAGTACTCCTTTGTAGCATGCCCCTTAACGGCGATTCATCGCGCTCCCTCCATTGTCAGACTTATATTTAAACACCAAGTCAAAACAACGCGCCATTTTTCAGTGCTTGTCGCTTGTTTTTTGAAGTCACAACCTGCTGAGCGCACTGTGTTTTTAATAAGAACTGTAATAACCACCTGCCGCATACTAACCCGTCTGCTTCAGCATGCATGCCTGACTCCACACTCGTTGCACATTTCAATGATGGAATGTCTGCATTCACAACATGCTTGTTTCACTGGCCAAAGCCTGGCCACTCAAGCGGCAATCACACAGCACTGAGGAAACATATGACTATCCCCTCACCAGAGTCACAGTCGGTTTACCCTTTGGGTCAGCACATTATTGTCGACCTGTTTGATGCTTCTAACCTGATAGGTGAAGCGCACATAGAAAAGATGATGATTGAGTGTGCCAACGCTGCAAACGCCACCATTTTGAAAACCCATTTACACCCATTTGAAACCAACGGCGGTGTGTCGGGCATGATCATTCTGGCCGAAAGCCATATTTCTATTCACACCTGGCCGGAGTACAACTTTGCTGCCATGGACATTTTTATGTGTGGTGAAGCGCAGCCTGAACTGTGTCTGCCAGTGATAGAGGCGTGTTTTCAGCCGGGCCGAATGGTCATTAATACCCTCACCCGGGGTGGCTCAGTGAGTCGCAACGGAGCATTTCAGCCCCTGTTAGATAACCAGTTACACGCAACCCTTAAAACCGCATAACAACGGAGTATTCACGCACATGACTAAGATTAATTGGCATTACGAGCAAATGACAAGTGGCGTTCACATTGCACTTCGTTCAGAAAAAGATTTGGTCGACGTAGAAACCGAGTTCCAGGATGTCAGCATCTTCGAAACCCGCCACTTGGGTAAAGTAATGCGCATAGACGACGGTATTCAGGTCACCACCAAGGGTGAGCACATTTATCATGAAATGATGGCGCATGTCCCAATCCTTTTCCACGGCAACATTAAAAACGTGCTAATTGTGGGTGGCGGAGACGGCGGCAGTGCTCGTGAAGTCTTAAAGCATAAGAGCGTCGAAAACGTTGTGATGGTAGACATTGATGAACAAATCATTCAATTAAGCCGCGAGTTTTTACCCGAGATCAACAACGGCGCATTTGATGACCCCAGATTTGTATTGCGCATTGGGGATGGTGCAGAGATCATCTCTCAGTACAGTGATTGCTTTGATCTCATCATCCTGGATGCAGCAGATCCGGATGGCGGCGCATCAGAAACTCTGTTCACCCAATCTTTCTTTGGCAATTGCCTAACCGCACTTAAGGCGGACGGGATTTTGGTCGCACAAGGTGGTACACCGTACTTTGAACCCTACATGATGCAATCTATGGTGTCGCGTTTGACTCAAGCGTTTAACAACCCTGCGGGCATTTATATGGGTGGCTGTTACGACTACTTTGGCGGCTCTCATGCGTTTATCTGGGCAACACGCAGTGGCACCATAGACACGCTCTCGCTTGATGAGCTGGAATCACGCTTTACCCAGGCCGACATTCACACTAAATACTATTCACCTGAGGCTCACTTTGGTGCCTTCTTCCTGTCAAAAGACATGCGGGAGTACGTTAATCAGGCTGTGAAATGTGAAAACGTGGATGAGCTGTCAATGCCAGAAGCCGGTGACTGGGATGACTATACCCCGGCAACCTCCAATCAGAGTGACGATGACGAATAAGCCTTTCTCCTGCATGACATAAAGGTAAATTACCATCACACTCAGAGCCACTGTCACGACACCCTGTCATCGTGCCAGTGGCTTGTTTGTGCCAGGTTCCGGCAACACAGCCAGAGCAAAACCCGATCCGCCCAGGTGCCACACAACACAATGAAATCACTATTTAAGCTATTTGAGAAATTAGGCCACAAAGACACCTTTGACAGCCAGTTAACACCCACAGAGCACAACCTGCCGTTTATTCGCCAGTGCGCCAAAGAGTTCTCTGGCTGGATAGCCATCGCCTTTGTTATTTCTTTGTTTGGCGGTCTGTTACAGATTGTGACGTTCGACTTTTTAGGCGACTTAGTCGACTGGCTGGATAGCGCAAGCGGCAGCGTACAGCTCAATGACAAAGGGCACACGCTGGCCCTCGTCGCGGTAGCCATCGCCGTGGTGATCCCCACCATCACCCTGATTAAAAACCTGGTGTTTCATCAGTTACTCGGACCGAATCTGCAAAAAAATACCATCATAAAACTGTATCGCACTCTGATTGCCTCACCTGCCAGTTACCACGAAGAAGATGACCCTGGCTCAACCGCCATTGTCATCGTGGATACCTCCGAGGCGATCATCGATGTGGTATTGCAGTTTTGTGGTTTTGCCGGGTTTTTACTGGCGTTTCTGGGGGCATTGCTGTTTTACGTGGGCAACATTGACGGCTGGCTGGCCCTGCCTTTCCTTGTCTGGACCGGTCTGTTTTTGGCTATGCTACTGGGGCAATGGATCCCCAAAGCCAAAACCACCAACCGGCTCGAAGCAGAAAGTTGTGCGCAGATCACCGGAAAGTTCACCGAGCGTTTTGCACGTATCCGCACTGTAAAAATGCTCTCGAACGCCGACTATGAACAACAGTTTGCCGAGAAATGGGCCACCCGACACCGCAGAGTGGTGGCGAAGGAATTCCGTGTGTTCTCTAACTTTGCCTCTGTGGTTGGGCTCCTAAATGGCCTGTTAGTGGTCGGTACGGGTGCATTGTGTTTGCAACTGTGGATGCAAGGCAGTATCTCAATTGGTGAGTTTTCCATGGTGCTTGCCCTGGTTTACCGGGTGATATCGCTGTCGGAATGGTGCCAGGACGAGTTTGATGCCTTCTTTGTCTCCTGGGGTCAGGTTACGGTGGGCAGAGAGGTCGTCAACGAATTTCTGGAAGATATAGAACCCATAGAAGATGAAGGCAACTTTAATGTCCCGAACGGCAAAATCACCTTTAAACAGGTGGAGTTTGGCTATGAAAACAAAGCGCCTTTGTTCACCGATCTGTCTTTAAAAATCAAAGCCGGTGAAAAAGTCGGGATCATCGGCCCTTCCGGTTCGGGTAAATCGTCGCTCCTTAATATGCTTGCCGGCATTGACGAAATTGAAGAAGGCGCGATTTATATTGATGGTAAAAACATCGAAGATTACTCAACAGACAAAGTATGTAGTGAGATTAGCTTTTTGAACCAGGATATCGGCCTGTTTAATCAAAGCATTTATGAGAATGTGGCGTTTGGTTTGAATAACGTCAGTCGAGAAGCTGTGAAACAGGCACTGGCACAGGCCAATGCTCTAACATTTGTAGAAAACTACACTGACGCCCGGGGTCGCACAGGCTTATCGGCCTTTATTGGTGAAAATGGCGGGCAACTATCTGGTGGCCAGCGACAGCGTCTGGCACTGGCCAGAGCAATACTCAGAGATAAAAAAATCCTCCTGTTAGACGAAGCAACCAGCGCCCTGGACCCGGTGCTTAAAGCTGAGTTTATCGCGTCTCTCAAAACACTAATGAAGGGTAAAACCGTGATTTCGGTTGCGCACTCTTATGACGTGCTCGCTATGATGGATCGCATTATTGAAATTAAAGACGGTAAAGTCACACAAGATGGCAGGCCAGAAGAAGTACTAGAACCTGTGGTCTGATAAAGCTGTAACACCTATTCTACCTGCCTGGCGCCCTGATGCAATGCACAGGGCGTTAGCACAAACCGCTCCAGTCTCTCCCCATCCTTGCGCTATCAGCCCACCTTTAGTTAAAAACTTGTAAACTTTATGTTTATATTGATATAGTGATATTGCGGCTGACGCGTTAAATAAACCCAGTCCGCTGCACATGGTCAGGTGAGTGCCGCTAATGCAGGACTTGCCTGATTTCAGACAGTTAATGGTACGGAACATATCCAATACACATATTTACCAAGCGCTGAGGCTCTGTGTCAGGAGTAAACACATGTAAGCAGCTGTCACTATACCAGGGTAGCAACCACTGAATGCGGGCCAGCATTAAGCGCGAGTTTCTCACTGCCAAATCGGATTTTAAGCATGCCGTTTTGCGTCAGTAATATAAGGAGGATGTATGATTAAAGAGTCATCTCGCAGAGACTTTATTAAGAAAATAGGGGTAGGTAGCCTGGTTGTTGGGTTTAACTTGCAAAGTCAAAGCTGGGCAAATGAAACTGATTTACTCACCTTACCACCCGAGGTGTTTGCCAGTAACTTTCCGGTGTTCGAAGGTGAACTGATCACAGATGAAACCAGCCTCAGCGAAGCCGCCGACGATTTTGGCCACATTCATCACTATGTGTCTCGGGCGATTTTAAAACCAGCCACCTATCAGGACATCATCGAGATGGTCCAATTTGCCAACCAGCATGATTTAACAGTGGCGGTAAAAGGGCAAGGCTATTCTACCAATGGAGAAACGCAAACCCAGGGCGGTGTTGTCATTGACATGGTGACATTATCGGATGTCTACGACGTTAACAAGCAACAAATTACTGCCCAGGCTGGCGCACGCTGGATTGATTTACTCAGCAAAACCGTACCACACAATTTAGGGTTACCGATTGTCACGGACTTTGTTGATTTGAGTGTTGGCGGAACCCTGGCCGTGGGCGGCCTGGGTGCGCAGTCTTTCAAACATGGCTGTATGGCCGATAATATCTGCCACCTCAAAGTCATTACCGGTGACGGGCGCTTACTCACCTGTTCGCCATACCAAAACAGCATGCTATTCCATTCAATGAAAGGTGGGCTGGGTCAGCTCGGTATCATTGTAGAGGCTGGCTTTGAGCTGGAGCCAGCTCCCAGCCAGGTCAGAGCCTACCAACTGGTTTATGATGACTTAGCGCATTACTTAAATGACAATCAACGCTTGCTGGACGAAGGGATTTTTGATGGTGTTCAGGGTGGCGCAGAGCCCGATCCAGCCGGTGGCTGGCGCTATGTCATGCAACTCGCTAAGTACTTTGAGCCGGATACCCCTCCCGTGGATGCCGAGCTACTCGATGGCTTAAACTTTGTGTATGGAGAAGAGGTGATCCAGGACCTCCCTTACTTTACGTTCCTGAACCGTTTGGCACCTGTGGTTGAACAACTCAAAGCGGCCGGACTTTGGACATTGCCCCACCCCTGGTGCCCACTGCTGATCCCCGCATCAAAAGCCCAGGCATTTATCGAAGATACCCTGGCCAATACACCGCCTAATGACGTCGCAGGCCCGGTATTGATGTCGATGCAGCAAAGAGATGCGTTTGGCAGCTTGTTTTTCAGCGTCCCTGAAGAAGACAAGTTCGTTTACTTCTCTTTAATGCGCACCGCCATTCCACCCACGCCGGAGCGTGTTGAACAACTCACCCAGGCTAACAGAAGCATTTATGAAGGCGCACGGGCGCTGGGAGGCTTTCAGTACCCGGTGGGCGCCATTCCCATGAGCTCAAAAGACTGGAAAAAGCATTATCACAGAAAGTGGTTTTTACTGAAAATACTGAAAAACTGGTTCGACCCTAATAACCTGTTAGGCCCGATGAGAGGGATTTTTAAGCGGTAGGTTGAGTTAGAACTAGCTGGGCGTTGCCTGACGCCCGGTTGTCTGGGGCAGGTTCACATTGAGCTTGCCTCTCTCATACCGCGCCGAGTTTGAATGGGTGTATTGGCATCTCACCTGGCTTTAATCTATCAGTTCACCATAATCCGGCTTGAAGAAACCGACTCAATGCTTAAACCATCTGTTGAAACCTCTGTTAACATAACTTTAGAGCCATCATGATATTGAATAGTTACTACTTTTTTTGCTTCCCATCTTTCATAGATTGAAACACTAATCTGCTCAGCTCTTGATTCTATAGAGTCCCGGATATTTTCTACATGCTCCAGAACTTTGAACTTAAAATCATCGCTATCATATCCATAACTATTACTTAAAATCCCAAGTTTCACCATAAGGCTAACAACAAACTTAATTTCACTCTCCTTTACTGAACTGTCGAATGAAACAATCGCTTTACTGTGTTTTCCTCCACAAGAAATTAATGGAAACAGCTCTCTGGTAAATCTCGCATTACCCCTAATCTGCTCCAACTTATTCCCTATACACCCTCCGTCAAACGAAACCGTTGGATGACTTTCATACAGGAAGTAATCTGACCCCTCATTTTCACTTGCAAATAAAAGTCTGCAATCAAAAGAAAAATATACGAAAAGAAGCAACGCACTTAGTACCTTCATATTAGTAATTCTCAAATAGCGCTTTAATGGTTGAGAAGCCTCGCTTAGCAACATTCCCATTCAACCTATTGAGCCTGTTTCTCTCACACTGTGCCGATTTTGAATGGGTGTCTTTGCAAGTCTCTGTTTAGTTTCTACTTTAACTTAGCACCAACGGTGTAGGGCAAACTATTACTATAGATACAATCGGCTAGTTTATAATCTTTCATACTGCTACAAATTTTAACCCCTAGCTCATATACCCCCGGTTCAAGAGGTTCTCCACCTTTACCTCCAGCAATACTGAATTTACTCTGAGTAATGTCCTTTTTATCAATCAAGTGCATAACACCATAATTCGATGCTAGCCCGCCTTTTGGTGCATAACACACACGATTTAAGAAAGATGAATGACGAAAGACAGTCCCGGCTTCATTTTTCAAGAATACGTTTATACCCTTGGGAGCAGACATGCAAAAGTTGATCTCCTTAAGATAAAAAGTGTTTTCCCTTCCTCGATTAAACAAAGTAACTAACAAATCAGAATCTACGTAGCTTATATTTAGCTCAAGGTCATCATGTGCTACAGCGGAGTCCAAATTAAATAAGAAAATAAAAATCAATAAAAACTTCATTTTTTCCAACTTATATTATTATCTCTAGCTCTCCAACAGTCACTTTCACTCAATAAACTTTCAGGAGACACCCACCCGTAAATTCACAAGGCGACTGGGTAGTGGTCAACTAACGCTGATTTAGGCGCGTCCACCTCCTCCCCCATCCATAAGCCCAGACTGAATGTCTAAGATTTTGGGTGGATGTCCATTCAATCCATTACTGTACCTCTAACCTTAATATCACTTGCCAAATATCGTATCTTTAACTTTTCTCGTTTTAACATCTACGATAAATTGAGCC
>NZ_JAKRFU010000027.1:0-88958 GCF_022347845.1 Pseudoalteromonas sp. McH1-42
TTCTAACAAACCATCGAGGTCATCCGGCTCTTCCGTCAGCAATGCTTCTTCCGGCGCTGCGTCAGGCTCTTCTTCTAACAAACCATCGAGGTCATCCGGTTCTTCCGTCAGCAATGCTTCTTCCGACGCTGCGTCAGGCTCTTCTTCTAACAAACCATCGAGGTCATCCGGTTCTTCTGTTAGCACCTCTTCTTCAATGGCCGGCTCAACAGCCTCTTCTAACAAGCTATCTATGTCATCAGGCTCTTCTGCCAGCATTTCTTCTTCAAGAACCGGCTCAGCAGCTTCTTCTAACAAGCTATCTATGTCATCCGGCTCTTCTGCCAGTACTTCTTCTTCGAGAACCGGCTCAGCAACCTCTTCTAACAAGCGATCTATGTCATCCGGCTCTTCTGCCAGCACTTCTTCTTCTTCGAGAACCGGCTCAGCAGCTTCTTCTAACAAGCTATCTATGTCATCCGGCTCTTCTGCCAGCACTTCTTCTTCGAGAACCGGCTCAACAGCCTCTTCTAACAAGCTATCTATGTCACCCGGCTCTTCTGCCAGCACTTCTTCTTCGAGAACCGGCTCAGCAACCTCTTCTAACAAGCTATCTATGTCATCCGGCTCTTCTGCCAGCACTTCTTCTTCGAGAACCGGCTCGGCAGCTTCTTCTAACAAGCTATCTATGTCATCCGGCACCTCAGCCTGCAAATCGTCTTGCGCAGCTGAATCAGAGACTTCCTCCAACAAGCTATCTATGTCATCCGGGACTTCCGCCTGCAAGTCGTCTTCTATATCAGTATCAACGGCTTCGTCTATGAGACTATCTATATCATCAACATCGAAGTCGTCCTCTGCAATATCCGGTTCATCATCCAGCGCACCATCGAGCAAGTCATCGATGTCGTCCGCACTCAGAATACCGTCATCGGTTGCTGCTCCCTCAGCCGCTGGGGACTTTGGGGGCGACTCCCCGACTTCATCGATCAGACTGTCTATGTCATCAAGATCAAAGTCTTCATCAGCCGCTGTATCCGAATTATCACCCTCTTCAAGGCTTTCTTCGGCTAACTCCTCACTTAATGCCGCAAGCGCATCATCGCTGACATCCAGGGTATCGTCATCGGCCTCATCACCGACTTCATTAAACAAGTCGTCAATATCATCAGCACTGAGTATGTCGTTGTCGCCCTGCGTGACTTCTGCGTCAACATCCAGCGTAATTTCATCACCCAAGCTATCATCAGCTTCATCAAAATTCTGTTGCAAGAAGTCATCGAGGTCATCGGTACTGGCTTCTTCATTATTAACATCAGACTCATCGTCAAACACAATGTCGTCATTGAGTAAACTGTCCAGCTCGTCCTGTTCGAGCGTGTCATTACCCTCTTCAAACCCATCGTCTTCGAGACTGTCAAAAACAATCTCGTCATCAGGCAGAATATCGTCATCCAGCTGCACACCTTCGTTTAAGGCATCTTCAGCACTGTCTTGCGGCATATCCAAATCGAGCGGATCAACCGCTGCTGTTGCTGCGGCAGCAGCTGCCGCTGGTGCAGGTGATTGTGGTAAGAACTCATCGTCTTCCTCAACTTGCTTGGCCTTGCCTTTGCGCAAACGCATGACAACCGCACCGATGATCAGTAAAGCAGGAATAGTCGCGAGTAAAGCAACAACCAACGGGTTGGCGAATAACTTAGCAATGCTGAATTCAGCTTCTGCCTGTGCCTGCATTTGCTGCTGAGCAATTATCTCATTTTGCATGTCAATCACAGCTTTCAGCTGCTGTTGAATTTCGCTGTCTCTGCCAAGCTGGTCCTGTACATTTTTAAGCTCTTCAGAAATATTGTTCAGCTTTCTCTCAAGCTCGTTATTTTCTTCAAGGATTTCCTCAACGCTACGCACAGAGGTTTTAAACTGAGTTTGCAGTTCATGGAGCCGAGAATCTTGCTCCATCTTGAGCGATTTGAGCTCATTGGTTAACGCCTCTCGCGCCTCCTCTACATCAACCTTGCGCGCCTGAGTAACACGTTTGTCAGCAGCATCTATGGTGGCCTGATCAAGCTTACCGCTTTTTTTCAGCTCCCATAGTTCATCATCCTGATCCGATTTTTGTCTTGCCAGTTGCGGATTAACACGGCGGATCTCAGCCAGTGTAGGAATTTTAAGGTAAGCACCGTCACGCATGTGGTTAAGGTTATTGTCGAGAAAAGCCTGAGGGTTTTTCTCATACAAAGCTTGCATGACCTGATAGATTGAAACCGAGTCGCTCGGGCGAATTTTATGCGCGATACGCCATAAGGTATCTGTTGACTTGATTGGGCCAACTGATCGCCCCTGAAGACCGAGATCCACTCCCTTTGGACCTTTAAGAACGGTCCCATCTTGAGTGTGAACGGGCGCTGCAATAAGGGCCATTGCTAAGATACAAATAAAGGCTAAACCGCGCATGCTGTTCCTTTGTATACTCTTCTTGCGCTGCCATGACGGCAACGCGACTACTGAATTGTGCTTAATAGGGCTTGTGCAAGCTCTGTTCCAATTGCCAACTATAAACCAGATAACAGCGAATATCCATCGCCAAAGTATTGAAAATTAACATTCTTATCATGCTTTTTGATGAGTTAGCTATGCATTATTTAAGCCGCTGAATACCCTCAAGGATAGTCGAAATACGTCAACTTGGCGGGACAGAAATCAAAAGAGGCAAATTGCTGCCGTTCAGGGACAGCCGAGGCGAAATGGGTCTGTCAGAATAAACAGACCCTGACAAAGATTATAAGTAGTGCGCAATCAACTCTTCAGCAATTTGTACGCTGTTCGTTGCGGCACCTTTGCGCGTATTATCAGATACAACCCATAGATTTAAACCATGCGGGTGAGAAATATCTGCTCTCAGACGGCCCACATAAACAGTGTCATTACCACTGGCATCACTGACCGGCGTAGGATAATCCTGTTCATCCTCAATCAGTTCAATACCCGGTGCATCATTTAATAGTTGCTTAATATGCTCCAGGTCGTAAGGCATGCGAGTTTCCAGATGAATGGCTTCGGCATGACCATAAAATACGGGCACACGAACTGCCGTAGGATTGACCATGACACTGCTGTCGCCCAGGATCTTTTGAGTTTCCCACACCATTTTCATTTCTTCTTTGGTGTAACCATTATCCTGAAACGCATCAATTTGCGGGATCACATTAAACGCGATCTGCTTGGTAAACATCTCGTTTTCTACTGGTCTGGCGTTCATCAGATTAGCCGTTTGCTTTGCCAGCTCTTCAACCGCTTCTTTACCTGCACCCGATACGGCCTGATAAGTAGACACATTGATACGGTCTATGCCATAAGCATCGTAAATCGGTTTTAATGCCACCATCATTTGAATTGTCGAGCAGTTTGGGTTGGCGATGATGTTGCGATTGCGAAAATCTGCCAGACTGGCACTGTTTACTTCAGGCACCACCAGCGGCACGTCATAGTCATATCTAAAATGTGAGGTGTTATCAATCACAACACAGCCCGCTTCCGCTGCTATCGGAGCATATTGCTCAGAGACGCTGCCACCGGCAGAAAATAAACCAATATGGGCCTGGCTAAAATCAAACTCAGCCACATCCAACACTGTGAGTGTTTCGCCGTTAAACTCTATTTCCTCACCCGCACTACGGCTACTCGCCAAAGGATACAGGTTGCCAACCGGGAACTTTCGCTCTGCCAGTGTTTCAATAATTTGCTTACCGACCAACCCGGTTACACCGAGCACCGCCACATCGTATTTCTGCGACATATTATTCCTCATTCGAATTAACTACTTTAAAACCAAGCTGCTGTAACTGCTGCCCACATTGGGGGGCATTTTGTACCGTAAGGGTATTGAACTCGCGGCGAGGCGGATAGTTTTTGCGCAACATATCAAACCCCTGACTGGCGATATTACTGCGCATCAGACCATCGTCTCGACGAATATCATAGACCAGATGCACCAGTCTGCCGAGCTCCTGTTCACTCAGCGTATGCTCTGCATAGCAAGAAGTCAGTGCCGGAATAGGTAAAAATGACTCAAGTGATTTACTCGCCTCTACCCCCAACTGATTACACAGCGCCTGATATAACATTTGTGTACCGCGTGCCTTTCCTTCTAAGGTATGGCCGGCAATATGGACCGAGGCAAACAAGGTATGTTCTAACAGCGGCATCAGAATGTCTGGCTCGTTTTCCCAGACATCCAATACCAGATCAATTGCTTGCCCCGCTTCAAGCGCATTTAACAACGCCTGATTATCAATCACATCGCCACGACTTGCATTAATGACTAACATGCCTGGTTTCAGGGCTGCAATACGCTGCGCATTGAGTAGATGACGGGTTTGATGCCCACCTGTTTTAACCAAAGGCACATGAAAAGTAACGATGTCAGCCTGTGCCAACAAGTCATCAAGTGGCATATGCTGGTCTAAGCTACCGGTCTCATGACGAAGCGGATCACACAACAACAACTCAATGCCGCTAGCAGCCAGTTTCTCACGTAAGCACTGACCAATATTACCCACCCCAACTATGCCCAGCTTTTTGCCTTGCAGATTGATCGCTTTGTGTTGTGCGTAGGCATACAATGCACTGATCACATATTCAGCAACGGCAACCGCATTACACCCAGGGGCACTGGCAAAACCAATATCACGCTCAGCCAACAAAGGTCTGTCGATATGATCAACACCTATAGTCGCAGTGCCAACAAACTTGAGCTGTGCTGCCTCTGCCAACAGCGTGCTGTTAACCTGAGTCACGGAACGTGTCAGCAGCACATCTGCATCTGCAAGCTGATGCGGACTCAGACTGCGGCCATCAAAACGTTTCACTACCCCTAGATCTGAGAAAAACTCTTCAACCAGGGGCATATTCTGATCTGCGAGGATCTTCATTTATACTTCCCAAACGATACACGGACCCCGTATTGTAACGCAGCCATCGTCCAGACAACAGGCTAACGTTTGCTGACACCAATACTGATAGCCGCAAACATCACGCAAAGTAAAAATATCACCAACACTTTAATACTGGGTTGCTCGGTCAGGTTAATCCATGGACTAACTAAAAATGCCTGCACATTGCACCAGGCTAAAAACATGGCAATGATACTGGCCCCCTGGTAACCATACATGGCGCACAAAACGCAGCTGGCAAGATTAAGAAATACAGCGGGTTGATAAAGGTGTGCTGAAAGCAGCATCGAAAAAAAGGTCGCTGACGCGACACACAATGTTCCATATTGCATGACTATTCCCTCCTAGAATCATCTCTTCAACTATAGAAGAAAACGTTAAAATTACAAATTCATTACATAAAAACAACACCAAGTTGGCTAACTCGCGTGGCAAATAAATAGCAACTAAAATAAAGATAAGATGCTATTTAGGCTTGAAATCACTGGTCCAACAAGCTAGCCTAGCCAGTGTGGTCAGACCTCTTACAAGGAATAACAACATGACACTATTATTTACACTCGCTTTAATCGCACTGGTGAGCGCTGCCTGCTACCACCGTGCGAGCTGGAACACCTGTCTGGGTGTTGCTGCGGCGACGTTGCTGATCGGCACCTTTGCCGGGGCCTTTGGCGCGTTTGCCTGGTTAATATTCTTAGCCATTGCAGTTCCTCTTTCGATGACAAACGTGCGTCAACAGTACATTGTTGCGCCTTTGTTCAAGGCGTTCAAAAAAGTGACGCCAAGCATGTCAGAAACAGAAAAATCGGCGATTGATGCCGGTACAACCTGGTGGGAAGCGGATCTATTCTGTGGTAATCCTAACTGGAATAAGTTGCACCAATATCAGGCTCCACGTCTTACTGCGGAAGAACAGGCCTTTATGGATGGCCCGGTTGAAGAAGTCTGTGCAATGCTGAATGACTGGGAAGCAACACACGAGCTAACCGACTTACCCCAAGAAGTATGGCAATATCTGAAAGACAACAAGTTCTTTGCCATGATCATCAAAAAGCAATATGGTGGTCTGGAATTTTCAGCGTACGCACAGTCTTGCGTATTACAAAAGCTGACCAGTAAGTCAACTTTGCTGTCTTCAATCGTTGGCGTACCTAATTCATTAGGTCCGGGCGAATTACTACAACACTATGGTACACAAGAACAGAAAGAACATTACCTGCCTCGTCTGGCGAAAGGTGATGAGATCCCTTGTTTTGCACTGACCTCTCCGGAAGCAGGCTCTGACGCGTCATCGATCCCGGATTTTGGTATCGTATGTAAAGGCGAATGGGAAGGTAAAGAAACCTTAGGTATCCGCCTGACCTGGAACAAGCGCTACATCACGCTTGCACCAGTCGCCACCGTGCTGGGTTTGGCGTTTAAAATGCGCGACCCGGATGGTTTGCTGGGTGATAAAAAAGAAATTGGTATTACCTGTGCGTTGATTCCAACTAACACACCGGGTGTTGAAATTGGCCGTCGTCACTTCCCATTGAACGTGCCATTCCAGAATGGTCCAACGCAAGGCGAAGACGTCTTTGTCCCTCTTGATTTTATCATTGGTGGCCCGAAAATGGCCGGCCAGGGCTGGCGTATGCTGGTTGAGTGTCTGTCAGTGGGTCGCGTGATCACCCTGCCATCTAATTCAACAGGCGGCATTAAGTCTCTGGCACTGGCCAGTGGTGCGTACAGCCGTATTCGCCGTCAGTTCAAATTGCCGATTGGTAAAATGGAAGGGGTTGAGGAAGCATTGGCTAAGCTTGGTGGCTATGCCTATAGCAGCGATGCGGCCGTGAGCATGTCAACCGGCGCTGTCGATTTAGGTGAAAAGCCGTCTGTTATTTCTGCCATTTTGAAATATCACCTGACTGAACAAATGCGTACCTCGACCATGCATGCAATGGATGTCCATGGTGGTAAAGGGATCTGCCTGGGTCCAAACAACTACCTGGGCCGTGGTTATCAGGGTGCCCCCATTGCTATCACAGTAGAAGGTGCAAACATTCTGACCCGTAACATGATCATCTACGGTCAGGGTGCTATCCGCTGCCATCCTTTTGTTTTGGCTGAGCTTAATGCCTGTACCATCAAAGATAAAGAAGAAGCCTTAAACAGCTTTGATAAAGCCTTGATGGGCCATGTAGGCTTCACCATTTCTAACCTGGTGCGCACTAAATGGCTGGCACTGACTGGAGGTCGCTTCAGCAAAGTACCATTTAACGATGAAACAGCAGATTACTACCGTGCTGCTGCCCGCTTCAGTGCGTCACTGGCACTCATGTCCGACATCTGCATGGCAGTGTTTGGTGGGTCTTTAAAACGTAAAGAACGCATTTCTGCACGCCTTGGCGACTTACTGAGTTACCTGTACCTGGTTTCTGCGACGCTGAAACGTTATAATGACGAAGGTCGTCGCAAAGAAGATTTACCGTATGTTCAGTGGGCCTGTCAGGAACATTTGTACCTGTGTCAGCGTGCACTGGCAGATCTGATCAACAACATGCCGTCAATGGCGTTACGGGGTCTGCTTAAACTCATCTTATTCCCATTCGGTCGCCCGGTTCGCAAACCAACAGATCAGATGGAGCATAAACTGGCGCAGCTACTGCAAACACCAAGTGCAGCCCGTGACCGTCTTGCCTCGCATATCTATCTGCGTGATGAGCCGCTTAACCTGATCGGTAAACAAGAGCAAACACTGAAAGACATTCTGGAAGTGGAACCGCTATTCGACAAAGTATGTCGTGCCAAAGGCGAAAAGCTGCCATTTATGCGCCTGGATAAAGTGGCTGAAATGGGTCGTGAATGTGGTGCGCTTAACAACGACGAAGCCGATAAACTGGCCGCCGTTGAAGCGAAGCGGCTCGAGGTTATCAATGTGGATGACTTTGACCCCGCGGACCTGCTGGCTGGCAAAGCCAGAGTGGTTGCAAAAGATGCGGACGCCGCATAACTTGTCTCTAACCTAAAGGCCAGCCATGCTGGCCTTTTTTGTACCTGGTATTTTATCTGCGCTAAATAAATAACACTTTGAACATCATCAGTGCCACGCTAATGCAGCCCCACACAACCGCTAATCGCCGAGGATGATAAGTAACTGTCCACACCAACAATGGCGTGCTCACTAACACCGCCAAATTAAACAGCTCACCATTGAGCAACACAATAGCACCGAGCCAGCTTGCAAAGCACAAGCCGTAAATCAATAACGACTGACTGCGTACAAGTTGAGGGTACATGTCAAGGCTGCGCCAAAACTGCCTGCGCCCCGTTACGTGTTTATCGGTATCCAGATACAAACTACTCCACCACAACTGATTAATCAGCAAGATCACTAACGTATAGTAATGCAGCAAATCGGGGCGCTCTTTGGCCATAATCAACCCTGCCCACAATGTGATCAATGATGCGCCGGCACGCCACACAATCATCCAGGGAGACGTCTTGATGACGTAATACCAAAAACTAGCAGGGGTCAGCGAGGGCTGCGGCAAAGCAAGCTTTATTTCAGGCCTGAACCAGTCCAATGCCAACCACAGTGTGATGACAGCCAGATATATTGGCAGACTAGGCACCAGCCACACGGCAGTAAAGGCAACCAGCAAGGAACTCACTAAAGCCTGAGGACGGTAAAGCAAAATTAATGCAAAACACCACTGCAAGAGCATAAATGCAGGCAACTGTGGTGCCTGCCAGAGCTTGTCAAAGCCAATACTCACAGCCAGGATCAGCGCAGCAACAAAGAGCACATGACACCCCAATAAGAGTATCCAGTCTGCGGCAACTTGGTGTAGCCGCCCGCGCAGCAATGTGCGGTGATAAGCGCGATGTGCTGAATCCGTGATTGCAGGTTTAAGCGCCTGTAACAGCAAGCTCTGTAGCAGCAAAAAGCCAAATGCCACTTTGATGGCAAGGTGATGCGAATCAAACGAGACCAGCTTTCCCAAACCATAAAACACCCCAATGATCAGCTGGGGAATAAAAATAAAAAATAAGGTTATCAACATCATCGAGAACTGTTGCAATTGCTTCATCAACACAGCCAGCTGAACGCGACATGCCCGATAACGATACTGATAATAATGTAACATTTGCACCTCACCGAAACAGTGGCTGTGTCACAAAGCCAATTTCCATAAAGGGCTGAGGTTCATGGCAGCTGATGATCACTTGGGCCGGGTGATGTTTCAGCCAGCCTAACAACACATCCAGGCTGGCGTGATCCAGTGCCGCACTTGGCTCATCCAACACCAGATAAGGCGTATTACGCATCATGGCGTTTATGAGCTGACACTTTTTCTGATTGCCGGATGATAACGCACCGTAACGAGTATCCAGAAATGGCTCAAAGGCCAGTTGGTGTATCATCAGTTCAGGCCAGGGACACGCCCAGCTCTTTACCGTCAATTGCAGTAACTGCCTGGCTGTCAAAAACTCGGGAAAGGGAATGGACTCGCTGGCAAGCGCCGCCACTCTCTGGGCAGCAGGCTGGGGTTGGCCGTCAAATAGCACTTCGCCATGAAAGGCGTCGTCCAGACCTGAAATGATCCTGAATAAGGTGCTTTTCCCCAGTCCGTTTGGCGCTTCGAGACAGAGCTTTTGCTCTGCCAGTACGGTACTATAGTCAGAGAAAACCGGGTCGTGCAGATACACTTTGGTAAGGTGTTTTATTTCTATCATACAGGTCCTTGTTCATTGCCTGTTCCGATATTAACAAAACACCCTGGCGCCGCATATGCGCCCGTCGTTACAAAGTATGTCGGTTAAAAGCGCGCCCAGCATACTCAGAGATAAAAGTTTCGATAGCGCCGCGCTTTTGCATCGTCACGAAGACCTGCTTACCATCTTTCCCACCAAAAGCAATATTGGTCGGATACTGGCCCTTGAGTGCAACCTTGCGCAGCAACTTGCCCTGAGCAGAGAGTATCACTACTTCGCCTGCGCCATAGCGTGCAACATACAGATTACCGGCTTCATCACAACGCATGCCGTCCAGGCCATGATCCTCAAACTCATAAAACAGCTCAGGCTTACCTATCATGCCCTGCTCGTCGAGCGAAAAAGCCCAGATCCGGCGCTGCACACTCTCATTGACATACAAAGTACGATTATCCGGACTGACTTCGATACCATTTGTGGTACCCATATTGGCGCGCAGCAACTGAGTCTGTCCATCGGGTGAGATGCGCCAGAGCTGCCCCTGACCATTTTGCCAGTCCGGGTCACTGGCGAAGAGCACGCCATTATCACTGATCGCCAAATCATTAGGCTGGTGCATTTTCGGATTATGGGCCAGCACAGAAACCGACTTATCGGGAGCCACTTTCAGGACATTGTGACCTGTGTAGTCAGCGATATACATATTGTCCCGGGCGTCAAAACGGATCCCATTGCCCGTGCTCCCTTCTGGTAAGGTCAGGTATAAGTTCGCCTCGTCGCGTCCGCTCACCTGGCCGACAGTGCCCTGTTGCGCAAAATTAACAGCAAAGAGTACCCCATTACGATTAACTGCTGGACCCTCTACCCCCTCGGTAAATACCCCATCCGCAACCCAGTCCTGTGACTGATATAACGCAGGTCCCGATTGAGAAGAAACACAGGCAGCAAGCAGGCTCAATGTCGCACCCAGGATAAAAACATGTCTTATTGGCATAGCTTTGTCCCTAAATATAAAAGTCTGAGTATGCGGTTTCGCCCACGGGCTGTGAATTGAGAAATATTCACGCAGAACTAAGGGCAGAGTGCCCCTCAGAACTTATAGCGCACTTTTAACAATACCGAATCCTGCATTGGGGCTTGCCAGAGCTGCTTTGCACTCTCCAGCCAGGCCTCTGAGCCAATCTGGCTGCGGGGCAACCTGTCGCCTGTCGCAGCGCCACGACGATAAACCAGAAACAAATCTGACAGTGCGCCCATCCGGTAACGGAGTTTAAACTGACTGGACAAGCGGCGATCTTCAAAGCTGGTGTCTACCCCATTTAATAACTGTCGCTGGTGGTCCTGTAGCGCAAAAACCTGCTCACTGCGCGCTTCCAGTATCGCCCACTCTAGGGTTGAGGAGAACTCCAACTTATCCGTTATCAAGCCACTAACCTGAATTTTATTGACGAAAAAATCCCGTTCATACTGTGTGACCTGATCTGTGTCGCTTGCCACCAGCCAGCCATCTCCGGTGCGATAAAAGTTATTAAACTTAAGCGTCCAGTTTGGATGTGGCAACCAGGTCAAATCAACGGCATACTGTTGCGCACTCCCCTCAAACCCTTCCTGATCATATTCAAAGCTGGCAGCCCATGAGAATTTACCTATGTAGGGACTGATATACATGACTCGGGTTTCCCAATTAGCCGGTACTTCGAATGCCTGGCTCTGGCGACCTATGTTGTCCTGCCAGCCACCATTGATCCGGTCAATATGAAAGTCAACCTGACCCCCATTTGTCAGCAACCATTGACTGAGATAAGCCTGTCGGGCCGGTAATTTCAAACCCTCACTATCGGCTTCATAACGAACAGTAAGTGAGTGCTTAATACGAGCTAACCAATGACTCTGAGTATTGATTGCATGACTCAACTTCGCCTCACTATACTGCCAATTGTTCCGCTGAGAATAACCTAAATCACTGTTATTAAATCCTTTATTTAGCTTAAGGTAACGTCCTTCCAGACTCGTATTTGGCGAGAACTGATATCCCAGCTGCATCGAGGCCCCATTGCCCGTTTGTTCGCTCATTTGTTCAACCTGGCTTGCCAGTAACGCCCCCTGAAACGACCAGGTTGCACTTTGATATTGGCTGTCCCAGGCCATGGTCAATGCGTTGCGATCCAGCCAGGGTCGATCGGTATAAGTGGCCAGTAATCCTGACTGCCAGTGCTTCTGGCGATATTTAGCCCGGGCGGCATAAAAGCGCTTACCGGCATCACTGTCTAAGTCCTTTTCTTTTACTGCAAACGCCCCCACTTGCAACGTCTCGCCCTGATGCACAAACCGGGTAGCCAGATCTATGGGTGTAATAAACTCACTGCCATCATCGCTGCCCGCACCAATTCGACGGGTGTGGATAAGCTTAGTATCCTGCAATGCCTGCACATTGAATACGGCAATGTCCTGGGTGAAGAAAGGCCGCTTGTCACTGCGGAGTGTTTCAACCGCACTGTAGTTGATATCCACTTCATCACTGTCCACCTGGCCAAAATCCGGATTCACCGCCACCGACAATTTCTGATGATGATTGGGCTTGTAAAACAAATCGAAACCCACGTCACTGTCGCTGTTATCCGTGGCCTGGTCGGCAAAATGTTGCTGATGACTAAAATAGGGCACAAAACTTAACTGACTATGGCTGGGGATCGCCGATGCCAGCTTAGGCATGGCAAGGAAAAAATCGCTATTACTGGTCGTTTGTTTTTGATTTGCATAGATATAATTTTTACTGAGGTCATAAAGCTGAATAGATACACCGATTTCTCCTTGCTCACTGTCCGCATTATGTGCCGGATTATAAAACGACACTGTATGCCAGGGGATGAACACCTCTGTGGACCAGTGATCTTCCGCTTCAAATGTAGCCGACTGCCAGTCTCCATCCCAATCACTGTCCTTAGTCAGCTGTGGCGTAAGCACCGCGTCCTGGGTACCCCCGCCCAGTGTAACGGCAAACTCATACGCGCCACTGCCATCACCGGCAAAATCCACAACAATCCGGTTAAACTCAGCCTGCATAAAGGCATCCTGAATATTAAACTGCTTCTGCCGACTTGCCTCATCCTGATAATTAATAATACCTATGTAAACACCCGATTGGTCGCTCAATACACGGGCATGCACCTTATCAGTATGCTCAGTTAAGGTTGCCGGAACCACCTGGTAAAACCGATTAAATTGTCGGCCGGTTTGCCACAATGCTTCGTCCAGACGACCATCAAGCTTGATGTGCGTGTTGTGTGTTTGATTTGCCCATAGCGCCTGACTGCTCAATGCCCCACTGATGCATAAGGCGAGATAATACTGCTTCATATGACTGCTCCCGATATGAGTGACTGCACTCATTACAACAGAAAAGCGCAACAGAAAAGCTGAAAGTTTCCTGAAGAAGCGTGATCAAGCTCTGATGATTATTGACTTTGTTCTGAACTAGGTTAGTTTCTGCTAATAATACGTGACCGGCTTAAGCTAACAGCTGCTGAGTTTTAAAAATAACAATGAATGCAATGAAAAAAAGCCAGAGCCCAGAACCCGATTACAGCACCGATAAAGACTGCAGGCATGGAATCATCAACGAAGGACCAAATATGGAAACATCCACACGCGCTCAACATTATCACTTCCTGTCCTGGCAGTTTGATGCCAGCAAGGATGAATTGCGCGCGCCTGACAGCCAGGTGGCGATAAAATTAGAACCTCAGGTTGCCAGGCTGCTAGAGCTGTTTGTCTGCGCACCGGATCAGGTGTTGTCACGCTCGACGCTGAATGAGGCATTGTGGCCAGACACCATTGTCGAATCTAACAGCCTGTATCAGTTGCTGACTAAATTACGCCGGGTGCTGAATGACAGCGCCAGGCAACCCCGTTTTATCAAAACGGTGCCCAAACGTGGGTACGTGTTTATTGCGCCGGTAGAACGACATCAGCCGACCTCTCAACTGAACGTGCATACTGATACTGAGATCCAGCGCGCCGCCGGGAGCAATCCTCATATCAGATTCAAAAAGCGCGCATTGATGGCGGCAATACCAGTCGTCACCGCGTGCTTCAGTGCCATAGCCTACTTTTCCACAGTACCTGAGCCAATCACGCTCCCCCAGTATGAAGTCGAGGATATAACCTATGAACTGGGACTGGAATTTGATGTTGCAGCCCACACCACGTTGCCGCTATTGGCCTATGTTGACGATTTTAAAACCCTGGTCATCTCAGATAAACAAGGCAATGTCACTCAGCGCCTGCATTTTGACGACCGGGTCGCCAAACCAGCCTGGCACCCCACTAAAGGCTGGCTGGCATTTTGGCAATATCAGGGAGATGGCTGTACCCTATTGATTGTCAATGCGAATGGGCAACAACTAAATCAGTCGCAGGCCATCCCCTGTTATCATATTCAGGCACCAAGCTGGCAATCAGACACCCTGCTTATTGCCACGGTACGCACCCAAGCAGGGACACTTCCTTATCAGTATAATATTGATAGTAATAAATATATTTCTATTCCACTCAAGCTGAACGACGATGAAAAGCTCATCACAACACTACGAGGCTGGGACAACCAGACCTACTACCTGATCAAAGATGCCAGTCAACACAGCCGCCTGGTTACCCTCGATGGTAAAGTTCAGATGCGCTGGTCTTACCCTGTCTGGTTGATTGCCTACGATCCTAAGCATCACAGCATGATCACCAATGACAACAGCAAGCACCATAATCTGATTGCGACCACCCGCGATGGACATGAATACCCGGTTATTGCCACGCCGCAGGGGATCTTCAGTAGTCTGAGTGTTGACGACGAGGGCAACATTTTTAGTGCCGCAGAAAGCTGGCAGGTTAATATTCGTGACAAAGACAATCTGCCAATTTTCTCGAGCTCAAGCCATGACTATCTGCCGGTTACCAATAGCCTCGGCGAAACCGCCTTTATGTCACGCCGCACTGGCGCCTGCGAGATTTATCTGCACAGTCATGATCGGGTTATTCAGCTCACGCATCACAAAGGCAGTGACTACGTGAACTTTGTCACCTGGAGCCCTGACAACGCTTACATCCTTGCCAATCGCGAAACACGATTATTACTGCTCGACCGCACCGGTGTGCAGAAAACCTTTACGCCTCAGCTGTCACTGCCTCTCAGACACTTTGGCTGGTTAGATACCGATACCCTGTGGGCCACAGATGGTCATGAGGTCGTTATTTACACCAAAAGCGGGCAATTCAAACACCGTGTTGCTATCGCATCTGACCTGATACTGTACGACTATCAAACCCAAAACTGGCTGATTTTTAAAGACTCGATGATTTATCGCACAGCAGATCTGGCGGGCACGTTTGAAGATGAAATGCCGCTCACTACGCTTAAGCCCCAGGCTTATCATCAGGTGACAAACCCCAGGCTAAGAGATGGCTTCCTGTACTGGCAAAGTGCCTGGTCTAAGACCGATCATATCTGGCGCCTGGCGCTTGATGGCAAAACCCAGCCAGAACTCCTGAAAACGCAAAACCTGTTATGGCACTACGACATCGCAGCGGATGGCACTTTACTGATTGCCAAAATGGAATCTGTCGAAGGGGACATCAAACGTCTGAGCCAAAAACCCGACCCAAATTAGCACCCACAGCTCAATTCTCCAGAGGAATGAACTCACCCTTGATAAGCCGTTGCCACTGACGTTCAACCTCGCCTGACGCTTTGAGCTTTTTCAGGCTGGCATTAAAACGCTCGCGCAGCGCACTGCTGCTCGCAATAGATTTAGGAAACAGTACGTGTGCCCGGTAGTTTAAAAAAGGCTTAGGGTGCGCTTGTATCTGGTCTTTCGGCATGGATGGAAAGTGTTCTGCCAGTAGGCTTTGCATCGCCGTATCACTGAGCAAAATCAAATCAACGCGATCATTTAGCAGCATGTTCAGGTTAAGTCGGTCATTACTGACCATAATCACATCCAGCTCCCCCTTTTGCATCGCCTGATGAAACTCTGGTACATATTCGTATCCTAAAATCGCGCCTATCCGATAGGACTTCAGATCGTCAATGCTGTGCCATTGCGGCAACGGCGTCTCAGCCCTGAAATAGAGTAACAGCTGGCCACGATAGAGCTCATCGCTACAATAAAAGTGTTGTTGATATTCACGCTCGCAAACCCAGTAAGACGCCATGTCATACTTACCTTGCTGCGCAGCCTGAAAACTGCGCTTCCAGGGCAAATAAACAAACTCGGCGCTCAGCCCCGCCTCTGCAAGTACCTGACGTATGAGGTGATTGACAAAGCCATCGTCAACAAGCTTGCTGCCGGTAAACGGTGGATATTCCCCAGTTGCAATGCGAATGGACTCACTTGCCCATGCAAAACTACAACCAACCAGCATTAATAAAACCAGGGTCCAGTGCATGTTGCTTCACGACAATAAACTAAGCCTTGCTGATACTATAGATGTACCTGACTGATCGCGCTATGTAGCTTGTCAGACTGAAACAACAAAGCACAAGGGCTTTTAACAGCGCCTAGACTGATTGTCTAAAATGTGTGAGGTGCAAGCACAAAAAAAGTGAGTGTGCTTTTAAACTCAAGCTCAGGAGACAGCTTTATGTGATATAAACCAACATAAAACAATGAACTATTAATGACATAGACTGTTGTTATAAGTCCTTATCTTGGCGCTTCTTAGCGAATTGCCAACCATATAAACAAGCAATCAGCATGCTAATGGCGCTAAACAACGAGCTGACTTCTCTTTGCAGTATGGAAACGAAAACCAGCAAAATTGAGCATATTCCGAAAAAAACACAACACATTTTAAGGCCATGATTGCTTAATAAACCTCCCCCTTTACGAGGTTTATTAAAAACCAATCGATAACCTAGTTTGCCAAACCACCAAGAGCACAAGGCCAACGCAAGTGAGCCTAAAACAGCAATAGAACCAAACACAGAATTCGCGAAAACCACACCAATCAAAGCTGCAAAAACGAGCGCAATGAAAAGAAGTGTTAAACCGACACAGACCTCTATACCTCTGCCTGATGATTGCTCATAAAAGTTCATGTGATTCCAAGGACATAACACCAGGCTAAATTGAGACACCAAGTGGAACTGAGCCTGGATTCAATCGCCTCTCTTAATTACTTTGCCCGGTGGCTTTTTGAGAAAACCACACAAGCACGAACAAGTTCATAGAATAAAACGATAGCCGTAAATATTAAACAATGATCTGCGGTTGAAACATAAGAATCACCACAATCCCCGTTATATGCAGTTCTGGTGTAAACGAGTGAAGCAACTATCAGTGCAATAGTGACTACTGAAATATAAGCCTTGTTCCTAGTTCTGCATAATCGAACAAAGCTGGCGACAGTAACCAGAATAAGTGCAGTAATTGCGTAAGGATCGGCATGCGCAAAACTTCGCTCATAGGCACTTCCATCAAAACAAGCGATTGATGAAAAGGGAAAAAAGCACAAAAAAATAGCGGCGAATTTAATCGTTTTCACTGTCGCTTAGTGACCTGTAGTTATGTTAAGGGGAAAGAAAAGCACTACCAAAGCTGTCACGCTCACCTCAGTTGCCAAAAACAACGCACGGTAAAGACGCCACGCATTACAACCTCTTATCAGTCATTTGCTGTCGTTCTTTTGCCCACAGTTTATCAGACCTAAATGCGTACATAAAAACGGGATAAGATATAAACAAAAGTAAGCCGAATGTCCCCAGAGAAAACACCAGCTGAATTAAACTAAAGTGATTAATTGTAAATGCAACTCCCCACAAAACAACCAAACTACCCGGAACTAAAATCGTAAGTACGAAGATTAGGATAGCTATCGCTTTGCTTCCAATTGCAACCCCGTAAGCATAACCATACATAGGTATCAGTATTGAACAGTACAATATGAGCGATACAAAAGTGTTGAGATCTATATGCTCTTTAAATGGTAAGCCAATAAACTCAAGTGCAGTGATGAAAGCTGAAAAGCCAAATAGTATTTTCCACTTTTTCACAACTATCCCCTTAATACATTACGCCTCAATCAACGGCAAAAAGTAGCGGGCAAAACTTTAATCAAGCGCCACCTGTAACCGCATTCTTCACAAAGTTCCAGTTTGGCAATAACATCTTTAATCTTTATCACCGCCCCCATATATTCAGCCTTAGCTGCCAGCGAATCAAAGTCACATTTTGCGTCCAGTTCTTTCTGTTGATTTTTAATACTTTAATTGCTGGATTCATCAAGGCACTCAATACAGGCAACAACCAAATATCCCTCAAATCATAAGGGCATAAACTGACAAGGCGCTTATATTATATGACTTTACCGCCAATATAAGTAAGTGATCACAAACTAAATTACAGACTATTAATAGGATACCAAGACAGATTAAGCGCAGGCTTTGGTGTAATTAAACACGGCACAAATAACCGACCTCACCGATGACAAATGGCGAACTTATCACACACTATTTTTTTTACTGGCCGGACAAATCGGTATTGAGGGTTTCTGGCTTTGGTTCAAACAATGAATATGAAAATTATAAGCTTAAAAAAGGAATGATATTGGGATGAGGAAACAGAATTTTACTGAACTTTATAAAAAGTGGCGGAGTGGACGGGACTCGAACCCGCGACCCCCGGCGTGACAGGCCGGTATTCTAACCAACTGAACTACCACTCCGCAGTGGTATGACTTTTTATGCTTATATCAAATGGCGGAGTGGACGGGACTCGAACCCGCGACCCCCGGCGTGACAGGCCGGTATTCTAACCAACTGAACTACCACTCCGCAGAGATATAATGCAATTTTTTTACTCGTTAAAATGTTGGCGGAGTGGACGGGACTCGAACCCGCGACCCCCGGCGTGACAGGCCGGTATTCTAACCAACTGAACTACCACTCCACGAGTAAATAACGATGTTAGTGACGTCGTTTTGTCATAAACTCAGACTACATTGAATCTGATAATCCAAACTAAACCCTGGCTAGATGGCGGAGTGGACGGGACTCGAACCCGCGACCCCCGGCGTGACAGGCCGGTATTCTAACCAACTGAACTACCACTCCACGGTGGTTTAGCTCGGTGTACTTCTTAAAGATGTTGGCGGAGTGGACGGGACTCGAACCCGCGACCCCCGGCGTGACAGGCCGGTATTCTAACCAACTGAACTACCACTCCAAAGAAGTACTGCACAGGATAAGCGATTGGCGGAGTGGACGGGACTCGAACCCGCGACCCCCGGCGTGACAGGCCGGTATTCTAACCAACTGAACTACCACTCCAGCGTGCGCTTATAGAGAAAAAGTATGTGGCGGAGTGGACGGGACTCGAACCCGCGACCCCCGGCGTGACAGGCCGGTATTCTAACCAACTGAACTACCACTCCGCAGCATCTTGTTCTCTCGCTGTTCAGGTGTGCTCCCTGACAGCGGCGTGAATAATACGAATGCCCCCCTTAAGAGTCAACACCTTTTTTGAAAAAATCGGGGATTTTTAGTCATCCGACATCGAAAGGTTCAAAATATCAGCTGATTTGTCATTTTTTGAACTTGGTTTGCCAGAGTTTTCTGCATTCTGATCTAACTCTTCCAAATCTAACTGCTTTTTCTTACCGATAAAGGGCAGGCTGATTTTTAATTTGATGGGCTTTTTCTGTACAAAAATGCGCACGGCCAGCCAACCCAACAGCAGGATCAGCAAATTACCAACAACCACAATGGCAACAATGGCACCGGTGCTGAGACCCGGTTCCGGTTCAGGCGGTGTGACCACACGCTGCGTTGGCCGCTCTGACTCAGGTAACTCCGGTACTTTTTCGATCGGGCGTTCTATTTCAAAGTTATAATCTGGCAGGCGTGCCATAAACTCTCGGCCGTTGATGTTTTCACCAAAGGCGGACAACTCCACACTGTATCGACCCCAGTCATAATTTTTAATTGCCAGCTGGCGGTACAAACGCTCTTCGCCATTAAGGGTGAACATTTGCTCTTCACCATTGGGGTATAAGATTTTTCCCTGAAAGATCACAGTTTCCGGTTTCACCACCTCGGACTCCAACCTGATAGTCAACTGGTGCTCAAAGTCTTCCTGCCCTGCCAGCATCAATTCAAAAGAAAAAGGTGGCTCTGCAATAATGATGGGATCTTTCACTACGCGACGTTTGAGGATGGGCGTTTCTATATAGAATTCGGGTTGCCACTCACCGGCTGGAAAATTCAGACGAAATTCACCAGTAAAGATGCCATCCAGAGGGCGCTCATCAAATTCCCGGCCATCATCTTTAAATTCGGCCACACTTTGCGTGCCCGCACCAAAGTTGGCGTACTGATCATTATTAGTGCTGACAAACTCGACATACAGAGTAACAACATCACGGAAGTAACCAATATCGACGGGCTGGCCATCGTTGGTGACCTGTCCCTGAATTTTCAGCATTTCACCACGGAAGATCAAAGGCGGTAAGGGATCAACCTGCAACTCAATATCCCCCAATACCATAACCCGGCTGTCCTGGCGGATCTGGCCTAACACCTGCCAGGGACCTGGCATAGGATCGGTCACTATCACCAGGTCATAACTGATCTCGTCATACCATTCGAGCTTTTCGTCAGCAATAGCATGCGTGGCGTAGTATTTACTGCCGTCGGGTTTAACCAGCACCACGGCAGGCGTACCCGGGGCACGAAAGAACAACAACGTAATTTTCTTAACATTGTGGTCAATGCGAAAGCGATTATCCAGTAAAGGGATCTCATTGACCTTGCCGTCTCGCTCAAGCAGCGTAATTTGCGGTGTGTCGGCCATCATCGTCGCGCTAAACACTGCGCAATATAACAACATCAATCCTGTTAAGCCGATCCGCATGCCACTTTACCTCATCATAAATTAATCGTTCTCTTGCACTACAGGTGCGAGCCTGAGTGCAGCTACTGCTGCCACAAACTCTGCCCGCAGGCTTTATTGACCAGCTCCATGCGCGCTTCATGCGCATCTAGCTCTTCTGCCGTCGCCAGCACCACATTCAGCGGCGCACGCTCAGCACTCAAGCGACGGATCCCCCCGCCACTGCCCTGCTGTGCCTGTTCATTGTGCTGAGCCAGATTAAGCTTCTTCTGGCCCCCTGTCATAGCCAGGTAGACATCCGATAAAATCTCGGAATCCAGTAAAGCGCCGTGCAATGTTCGTTTTGAGTTATCTATATCATAACGGCGACATAAAGCATCAAGGCTGTTCTTCTGACCCGGATGCAAGTCCCGCGCCATCACCAAAGTATCGAGTACCTCACATACCTCATGAGTTTTTGCAAACCCCTGATTAAGCATAGCAAACTCGTGATCCATAAAGCCGACGTCGAACGGCGCGTTGTGGATCACCAGTTCGGCCCCCTGAATATAGTCATAAAACTCTTGCGCAACATGATGGAAAAAAGGTTTGTCTCGCAGGAACTCATTGGTAATACCGTGAACGTCAATGGCCTCTTCTTCAATACTACGTTGTGGGTTGATGTAGACATGAAAGTTGTTGCCAGTCAGGCGACGATTCACTAATTCCACACATCCAATCTCAATGATCCGGTGACCTTCTTTGGGGTCAATGCCCGTGGTTTCTGTATCCAGTACTATTTGTCTTTTATGCATATCGTCGATTGCCTAACTTTGCTATGGTTAGCGTCTATTGGAGTATTTTACATAAAAACAGGCAAATTCGTGCAAAAATCCGTAGAGATCTATACCGACGGCTCCTGCTTGGGCAACCCGGGTCCTGGCGGCTATGGTGTGTACCTCAGTTACCGAGGTCATGAAAAGACCCTCAACGCCGGATATCGGCTTACCACAAATAACCGCATGGAGATGCTGGCAGCGATAGTTGCACTCGAAACACTCAAGCGTCCATGCCAGGTGATCCTGTACACAGACAGTCAATATGTGAAACAAGGGATCGAATCCTGGCTGGCCAACTGGAAAAAGCGCAACTGGAAAACAGCCGCCAAAAAGCCAGTTAAAAATGTCGACCTATGGCAACGACTGGACGCTGCGGTTCAGCGTCACACCATTGAGTGGCGTTGGGTTAAGGGCCATGCAGGCAACAAATACAATGAGCTAGTGGACGACCTGGCACGCGAAGCCGCTGGCGGTGCGGATCTGCAAGAAGATACCGGTTACCAGAGCGAGTAACCGACTAACTTTGTTCCTGATTACGACATCTGCAAGAAGATACCGGTTACCAGAGCGAGTAACCGACTAACTTTGTTCCTGATTACGACTGTGCTTCAGTCGCGCGCCTTTTACCGCTGGCGTCCATTTAGGACGCGCATGCCATTTGGGTTTAATCGGCGTTAAAGGTGCGACCCGTTTGCGGGCCACCAGCAAATAGACACTGCCCATCGGCTTCATGTAATGACGACAAAAACGTCGCCAGGGCGCAAAACGCGACAACCGTGAACCTCTTGCCAGTGAGGCATGGACGAATCGCTCATCGGCAAGAATTTCAAACCCCAGCAGATCCAGCCAGTCCTTAACCCGGGACGGGGTAAAAAAGCGTCCCGACCAGGGCAGTTTTTCTTTGCTAAATGGCAGCAAATGCGCCAGTCCACACAAACTAAATGGATTAAACCCGCTGATCACGATATACCCACCCGGGATCAGTGTTCGGTGTGCCTCCCGTAAAATATGATGGGGATCAGAATGATATTCCAGACATTGACTGAGAATACATGCGTCTACGCTATGTTCATAAAAGGGTAACTCATCGATTTCTGCTAACACGCCAACATGCCCCCCCTCTGGCGCAACACAAATCTGATGACTGATCGGACTTTGTGACGTATCCAGCTGACCACTCAGGCAGCCCAGCTTGAGCATATGATAACCAAACATTCGCGGCAGCCAATGAGCCATCCGCCTTTCTATGCCTGCGCGCACATAATCTCCATGTGGAAAATCCTGCCACTGGTAGGGTTTCGGACCCTGCTGAAAACTTAGAGCTGGTTTCATGATACGCACTCGCTATACTTGTTACACCTTCACTTTATAGAGCAATGAGTTATGGCGCAAGTCGCAGTGCAAATCCACCCCATCAACGCCTTCAATGACAATTATATCTGGGCAATATGTCCGTCAGATAGCAATTTAATGTGGGTTGTGGACCCCGGGCAAAGCGAGCCTGTTATTGAATTCGCCACAGCACAACACAAACAACTGGCCGGCATCTTAGTCACGCACCATCACTGGGATCATACCGATGGCATCGCACCTTTGCTGGCACATTATGGCAACCTGCCCGTCTATGGCCCCAAAAATACGCCATTTGGCGGCATCACACACCCCTTGAGTGACAGTGATAAGGTCACCATTGCCGGGCTGGAGTTTACCATTGCGCATACACCTGGACATACACTGGACCACATCTGCTACCTGAGTACTGATTTGGCATTTACCGGAGATACCTTATTCAGCGCGGGCTGTGGCCGTTTATTTGAGGGTAGCCCGGCACAGATGTGGCGCGCTATGCAAGCTCTTGCCCAGCTCCCTCCCGAGTGTAAAATTTATTGCACGCATGAATATACGCAGGCTAACCTGACTTTTGCCGCTGCGGTAGAGCCTGGCAATCACGACATTACTACATGGCAGGAGTGGGGCCAGCAACAGCGCGCACAGGCGCTACCGACCTTACCGACAACCATCGCACGTGAGTTAAGCATTAACCCTTTTATGCGGGCAAATCTGCCACATATGCTCGATACTGTACCGTCTGAGTTACAAGCTGACTGTGATGAAGACTGGCAAAGGTTTGCCGTGCTTAGACAATGGAAGGATAATTTTTAGGCACTGCTTTAATTTTTACAACTAAACAGTTAACATTGACGGGTTTTAGCTGTGGATTTTCTGCGGCACCGTACCCTGACAATGGATCAATGACCGAGTTTTATGAAAAAGCCTCTCTTGCTGCTGTTAGTATCAGCACTGTTGAGCGGTTGTCAAACCACGTTCGACAGCCCCACAATTGAACAAGCCGAACAACTGGATCACGCCAGTCCAGCCGAAATCAGCGACACTCTGATGAGTGCCATTCAGGAACCCGTGGAAGCCGATGAGCCGCCACCTGTGTTCGACGACGTCTGGGAGCGGATCCGCTATCAGTTGTCTATTGACGTGCCACAAAACCGGCCTGTAGTTGCAGAACGTAACTACTATCAACGCCACCAGGCTTACCTGGATCGGATTTCGAAGCGCGCCGAACCCTACCTGTACTATATTGTAGAGGAAGTTGAGAAACGCGAAATGCCGATTGAAATTGCATTGCTGCCAATCGTAGAAAGTGCGTTCGATCCGTTCGGTTATTCTCACCGCAGCGCGTCTGGGATCTGGCAGTTTATGCCACAAACCGGAGAGCGGTTCGATCTTAAACAAAACTGGTGGTATGACGGCCGTCGCGACATCGTTCAGTCAACTCGCGCCGCACTGGAATATCTCACTTACCTGCATAAGACACTCGAAGGCGACTGGCTCAATGCCATTGCGGCCTATAACTCAGGAGAAGGGCGACTACTCAAGGCGATCCGGAAAAATCGTAAGGAGCACTTACCAACCGATTTCTGGTCTTTAGATTTGCCACGTGAAACCACAGCCTATGTGCCTAAATTGCTCGCCCTGTCTGACTTGTTAAAACGCCAGGATGAGTTTAATGTTAAATGGAATAAGATCATTAATGCGCAGGTGGTTGATACCGTCGAAGTAGGATCACAAATCGATTTGGCGTTAGCCGCCGAAATGGCAGATATGTCGCTCACGGAGCTTTATCGTCTGAACCCGGGTTTTAACCGCTGGGCCACAGATCCGAACGGACCACATACCCTGTTGCTGCCAGCAGATAAAATCGAAGCATTTCAAACCCGCCTTGCCAGTACACCAGTCAAAGATCGCCTGCGCTGGCAATACTACACCGTTGCGCGCGGTGATAGTTTATCAGTGATTGCCAAGAAGTTTACCACCAGCACCAGTGCAATCCGTTCACTGAATAAATTGGATTCACATATGATCCGGGTTGGTCAGAAACTGCTGGTCCCACTGAGCGACGGCGAGTTACAAAGCGAGCATTTACCAGATGCCGTGCGCAGCGCTGCAAACAAAGCAACACGCAATAAAAAAACCCATACAGTCACCAGTGGCGATACCTTATGGGATATCAGCCGCGAGTATGACGTCACCGTGGCGCAGCTTGCCAAATGGAACAAACTCAAAGCCAACGCAGTACTTAAGCTGGGACAAAAACTCACCATTTATCAGAGCCAGAGTACCACTCAGCCTGTCGCAAACACGACCGAGCGCACCATTACCTATAAGGTACGTAAAGGAGATTCTCTGGCACGGATTGCGGCCAAGTTTAATCTCACTGTCAGTGAAATCGTAAAGTGGAACAAGCTTGCCGGTCAGAAGTATCTCTACCCCGGGCAAAAGCTGAAACTGACCGTGGATGTCAAACGTTCATAACGTTAAAAGCCGCTGACAACAGCGGCTTTTTTATTGGCTCTGGGCATCACGCCTTTGTCAAAGGTGTTGCAACCATTTCTGTAGCCAGGGCGCGACCGCTTCATAAGGCTCAAAATGCTCACACGCATCCACATCCAGCCTGGGCTCTGTCACTGTGGCATTGAGCTCCTGAACCAGCGCATCGATCTGGCGCCCGGCACCACAAAAGGTATCACCGTAACTACTGTCGCCCAACGCAACAACCCCTACGGTTTTCCCCGTCAGCATGGGAAACTGACTTTGCATTTGCAATACTAAGGGTAGCAGGTTTTCCGGAATATCGCCTTGTCCGGTTGTTGAAGAGATAAACAGTAAATTGTCCGCTGATTTGACCTGTTCGAGCGTAGGCACGTCGACGATCACTGCGCTATGCCCTTGCTGCTCAATGTCGTTTTTAACTTCAGAGGCTAAGTTTTCTGCATTGCCAAATACTGAGCCAACAAAAAGCGTAATGGATGCCATTATAGATAGTCCTTTTCTGTGTCTGGCCAGCCCAGTTGTTTGCATAAGTTCAGCATTTCTTCTCCCAAACTGGCGCGAATGGTGATGGGTTGTTGACTATAAGGATGCAAAAACTTGAGCTCAGTTGCAAATAACATCAAACGACGAATACCAAAATGCCCCTGAAAAAAGTGATTTTGCTTGTTATCGCCATGATTCACATCGCCAATTATCGGATGATTCAGGTGATTAAGGTGACGACGGATCTGGTGTTTTCGACCCGTTTTTGGAAAACACTCCACCAAAGAGTATCGAATGCTGGGGTATTTACCCAGCGGTATATTGAGCGTAGCCTGATGCAGACAGTTGAACTGAGTTTGTGCTTCCTGTGGCGCTTTATCCTGATCCGCAAACTTATCAGCAATTTTATCAAGCTGCTCTTTCAAGGGTTTATCAACATACACATCTTGCGGTGCAAAACCCCGTACCAAAGCCAAATAGCGCTTTTGCACCGTGCCGTCGATGAAGATCTGATTCATATCACGCGCTGCCTCGGAGCTCAGCGCAAACAACAAAACACCGGAAGTCGGCCGGTCAAGTCTGTGCACTGGGAACACATGCTGCCCCAGCTGGTCCCTGAGCATCTGCATCGCAAACTGCGTTTCACGTTTGTCTAGAAACGAGCGATGAACCAGTAAGCCTGATGGTTTATTAATGGCCACATAATGTTCATCCTGATAAATGATCTCTAACATCCGGGCCTACTCCGAAACAGCTGAGTCTAGGCGCTGTAACACACTCAGCAATGCATTAAACTGGGGGTGTTGCGCTAAGCTGACTTCTGCCATGGGCGCGATGGCCATATTGGCAGGTAAAGGGGCGCCGTTTTGCAACAAAGTACGCATCTTGACGATAAAAACAAACTGTAACCATTGCTCAAACCGTAACGTATCGCAGCAAAATGGCTGAGTAGACTGTAACGCCTGTTCCGAAACGGGTTCTGCCTGCCAAAGTTTAGCCTGGCGCAACGTGTGTTCGAGCTCATCAAGCAGTTGCCATACTGGGTGATCCATAGTGCTTCCTCAGACAAATACAAAAGCCTCATTATACCCGATCCGACCCGGGCGTTTGTATCTTTATGGTCACCCTTATCAGTCACCAAGAATAAAGTTATAATCGCGCTTCAACGCAATTAAGTGAGATGAAAATGACAGCGCAAATTACGACTTTAGGTGAACTACTAACTTCAGCAGGCACGCAATGGCGCGCCTATGATATTGGCCGTCGCATAACCAAAATCGATAAAAAGCAGTTTGCGCAAATAGAAACCACTCAGGTGCCCTACCCTTACCCACTCGCTGGCCACGCATTATTAGCGATTCAGTTTTGGGACAACCAGGCCACTCAGGACCCCTATGTGTGGTTTTTGAAGCTCCCCCTGGATGAACAGAGTAAACTGGTTGCTGCCAGCCGTGACCACTTTGCCTCTATGGTCATCGATGCCTTAGGCACTCAGCTCACCGGCGAAGCGGCGCAAGGTAAGCTGGATAACAACCCCTATGTCTATGCACCTAATGCCAATAAACTGGCCGCGTTTAATGCGTTGCTGAAAACCGAGCTCAAGCGCCCTGCGTCTCAGTACTATGAATATGCCGAGCTCTATATCGCTGGAAAACTGGGGTTAGATCAGTGGCAAAACCTGGCAGTACAAGGTCTGGCTGACTTTGCCATGCGCCTGGAGCATGGTAACAACCAGAACAATCTCAAGACACACTGGTCACAATTACCCAAGGAAGTTCAGTCGCCTCTGGCGGCCATGTTAGAACATGTTGCCATTGGTGTTGAGCTAACCGAGCACTTATTGGCTGGCCTGAAACAAGCCGTGAACGATCAAGACTTGACTGCGTGTATCAATCATCTCAGAGCATTATCGGGTAGCCATAGTCTCGGGCTCATCGCTGATGCTGTTGATGCTATATTAGACTCACCACTGGCTGCCCAGGCCGATCTGCAACTCACGATTACCGGGCGCTGTTGGGAAACACTGACTGACTCCACTAGGCTCATTAAGCTCATGGACAGTGCGGCACATAACACTGAGGTGGACGGCTTATTTGAAAGCATTTTCGCCGATCTGGTTGCAATTCCGACATTGCGCCCACATGTCTTAGCTCTACTTAGAACAGAAAATCGCAGTGAAACACTGTCCAGAGCAATAGGCAGGCTATTTAAACGATGATCACTCTTTGGCTTTTTATTCTTATTGGCGCAATCATTGCGTCATTTTGGTTTGGCCGTCAGATTGCTGAAGCGGCACAACAACACGCTGTAGGACAAGCAGAAAAGCTCAATGTCCAGTTACTCAGTGTCGCCTGTGTTAAACGCAGGCTCGGTGTACTGAGTAATGGAAAACTGGGAATAAAAAGCCAATTTGCGTTTGAATTCAGCTCAGATCAGCAAAGTGCTTACACCGGCACTATGCATCTTGAGAACCTCCGTCTGAAAAAAATGGATGTTCCACCCCACCGCATGCTGTAATTTCCATAGTCGGGTGACAGATTAAAGTGCGTTTTTCCGAACGGTCACACATGGTCAGTGTGATAATGGTGAGATGTGAGATTAAAGAATGGTTTTGAAGTGTACTTTCACAAAGCAAAAAACCAAGGCGTAACCCTTGCGCTACGCCCCAATCTGACGAATTTCCTGGGAGGTATCCAATTCCTCTGCCTACAACAAACTAGCAAGCCGCCAAGCTTCATCATCCCCTGAACGGGTATACATCCTGACATACCCGATCTTCTTCCCTGACTTCATCCGATAGGTTACATCCTGTAGATATCCTTACCGCATCCAAGCACATCCTTTGTCGACTTGTGTAAACTCTGTCACACCGCTCGACTTGTCTTCCCTATTCCTTTTATAAACAACGTCCTTTTTGTGTCCTAAGCCATCCTGGCCTTGTCCACTTCGCTTATCCTAAGCGTTCCTTACTTCCGTTGTTAAACATCATCCTGATGTTACCCGAGTCTCCCTTGACTCTGTCCACTTCGCTTATCCTAAGCGCTCCTGACTTCCGCTGTTAAACATCATCCTGATGTTACCCGAGTCTCCCTTGACTCTGTCCACTTCGCTTACCCTAAGCGCTCCTGACTTCCGCTGTTAAACATCATCCTGATGTTTCCTGAGTCATCCTGACTCCATCCACTTCGCTTATCCTAAGCGCTCCTGACTTCCGCTGTTAAACATCATCCTGATGTTTCCTGAGTCATCCTGACTCCATCCACTTCGCTTGTCCTAAGCGCTCCTGACTTCCGCTGTTAAACATCATCCTGATGTTTCCTGAGTCATCCTGACTCTATCCACTTCGCTTATCCTAAGCGCTCCTGACTTCCGCTGTTAAACATCATCCTGATGTTTCCTGAGTCATCCTGACTCTATCCACTTCACCCTTTCCTGGCACTGATGTCCTTCCGTCCTTGAACACGATTAAGTTTACGCAATCCTGAATAATGGAAAAGGCGCTTTTTCTCACACTTTTTTTCGTCACCTTCTTGAAACATTAACAAAAACATTAAATTTCAACAACTTAACTTATTACAGAGGGTTAAAACACTGATACTAAAACGCCTTGACCTACATTCATGTGAGAAAAGTCTCACAGGCTTTTTTCCATAATGGCGGTTCGACTTTTAAACAGCAGTTCACCCTGTACTGATTTGAAGGTTAAAACCTGAAGTTTTTCATAGCCATGCTGACTAAAAAAGAAGTTCTGCTCGGCTTCAGACACAAATACCCCGAGACCACTGGCCAACGGATTTTCTTTAACTAATTCGTCCAATGCATCCAGTAAATGATGACCCAATCCTTGACCCTGATAGTGCGGCTCTACGGCAATAAACGAGAGAAAATAATAGTGCCCGCAATCTGCCAATGCTTCACGTATGGTTTTCTCTTTGTCTATTAATTGCTGAGTTTGTAAATATCCAGCGCTCATCATTAATCGCAAACGCCAGTCCCAACGTCGCGATGCTTGTAGCTCTGTCTGAGCTTCAAATACACAGGCAATCGCCAGTAAGTCTTCTTCCTGGTAAAGACCGATTAAAGGTTGAGCGGACTGGCCAAAACAGGATAACTCCTCACGGATCAAAGCACGGAGCCGAGATTCATAGGTTTGTTCATCCGCACCACCCAGTACATCTTTGAATAACTTGTCATCATGGTAGGCTCTGTATAGCAAGCTGGCCGCCACTCTGCTGTCTTCCGGGGATAAATGTTTAATGGTTAGCTGCGCACTGGTTGTTGAGTTTGTCATGGTAAGTCCTTGTGTTTTTTGTTGTGATTATCCGACGATTTTTTCTTGGTCGGTGTTGTAAATCTACTATAGTTATAGCGTACTTTTTAAACAACCAGAGGGCATATGGACACCAGTGCACATAACCTAAAAAACTTATTCGCTCAGCTTGGATTAGACAACAGTGATGCTGGCATCAAGGCATTCTTTAGTCAGCACACACTGCCCAGCGATATGCTTTTGGCAGAAGCCCCGTTTTGGAACGAAGGACAAAAGCACTTCATTGAAGAGTCACTCAGAGAAGATGCTGACTGGAGTGAAATAATCGATGAGCTGGATGCAAGATTACGTTGAACAAAGCTGGCCACACTGACGATAACCGGAGCATTACCCTGCATGTGCAGTGCTAAACACATGTGACATTGAAAAGCGCTATATGTCATCTCACAAACACGAGATGCACCTTTTTACTGGTGATGTTGTGGCAGCTTAGGTGATACAATGCGCTAAGTTTTAATTTCCAGAGGCCGCTTTATGCACCCCGCAGTTTTAAACGCAATTGCCACACTCGTTGCGCAAGGCAAAACCCCTACCGTTGCCACCACCAAAGCCAAACTGGCTGAGCCCGTTGCAATGCCCTTGATCATTGCGGGACTGACGGCTTATAAAAATAACCCCGATCTGCTGTCAACACTGGACGATCAACCAATACAGAACGCACAACCAGCATCACAGGATAACGCGCAGACACAGTTAGATCGCATTGAGGCGAAACTGGATAAATTACTCGCTCTGCTGGAGTCTCGTTAAGATGTTCGTTGTTGATCTCACTTTTGACTGTTATCAGGACACTACGCTTGAGCAAGCAGAGCAGGCAATCAACCGAGTGGTTAACGCGCTGCGTTTCAACGGCCAAATCATTGGCGATGAATTTCCCACCGTTTTGAAAGAAGGCTTTTTTATCACTCGGGTAATGTGTCCACTTGAAGATGCACTGCATCCTCTGCATCACAGCCCATTCGTTAAGCACGCCATTGATCAACTTCAGCAGGCGGGATTGTTAGCACCTAAAGTCAAAGTGATAGGTCAGGATATTCATGCCAATGGCGCTGATCAATGCCAGTCTCCGTCCAGCTATATTCTCTATACAACCTATGTGCACACCTGTAGTCCGTTGTATTGTGGTGATGATTTTCAGCCAGTGCCTCTGTATAAGATCCCGGCCATCGCCAATGGCGATTATAAAGCACTAATAAAATGGCAAGAAGACTGGCAGGCCTGTGATCAGATCCAGATTAATGGTGCAACACGCTGCGAGTTTGCCGCTCTCAATGAATTGACCAGCCTGGACAGCGACCTCACCCGTCGGGGCCTGGATCTCAGTAAACGGATCCGCTATCTCACTAAAAAACCGGTTTATTATTACTTGTACCGGGTTGGGGGTGAAAGCCTGGAACAGGAAAAAGCACGCTTGTGCCCGAGCTGCGGTGCGCAGTGGGCATTAGATGAGCCCTGGTTTGGCATTTTCGATTTCAAATGTGATGCCTGTGAACTGGTTTCCAATATTTCCTGGGATTTTCAGTAAAGACGCAAGAGGTGGCCTCGCCACCTCCTGATATAGCTTAAAACTGCGAGATCAGCTGAGCCAGAAACGCACTCAGACTGGGCGCCAGCACTGTATGTGGCGTCTTACCCACGCGTTCAAGACATACTTCACCCGTACTGAGTTGCACTGTAATTAAGACATCTTCCTGCGCAGTTAAACCAATAAAAACGGTATCAGCTTGCTTCAGGCGACGCTTCATTAACACATGCCCGGTGATATTCTGTTGCAAGCGCTCGAAATCTTCTTCATTCCAGGCCTGCAGCAGTTCAACCTCTTCTCCATCCAGCGTAGCCACAATATTGCCACCATACGCTGTGCCATAAAACGCATTTAACTCAGGGCTAAACTGAGTTTCCAGCGCACTGGCCAGTGCAGTCAAATCACCGCCCGGATTTCTGGACACGGCTTGCCAGGCAATCAGGCCATCGCCTCTTGGCTCACCGGTTTCACACGGGCTGGGCCATTGTGCATCATGCTCGATCAATGGCCAGTGACCGTGGGTCTGCTGTACCGAGTTGGCAAATTTATCATGAAGTTCGAGGATCAAAGTGCTCACGCTCATACTGCTATTTTCGCTCATTATTCGCTATAATCGGAGCCATTGTAACTACTAATGGATCAACATGACAGACTACAATAACGCCCCGGAGTTAAAAGCCTCTGTGCTGGGTAAAACCACCGAATACGCCAGTCAGTACGAGCCAAGCTTGCTTCACCCTATCGCGCGCAAGCTTAATCGTGATCAGATAGCCGTTGATGAGCAGGCATTGCCATTTTTTGGTGAAGATATCTGGCATGGTTATGAGCTGTCCTGGCTGAATACAAAAGGTAAACCCCAGGTGGCCATCGCCCGGTTTGTGTTCCCTTGCCAGAGCAGTCATATTATCGAGTCTAAGTCATTTAAACTTTATCTGAACAGCTTCAATCAGAGTCAATTCGCCAGCTTTGAGGCGGTACGTGACACATTACAGCAGGATCTCTCCAAAGCGGCCCAGTGCGATGTTACAGTGACCTTGTACGGCCCTGACGACCACAACTGCCTGCCATTTTCAGCCCTGCCTGGAGAGTGCATTGATGAATTAGACATTACTGTGGATGATTACAGCCCGCGCGATGGCTTATTAACTCTGGAAAACGACCAGCAAGTGAGTGAAACCCTGCACAGCCACTTGTTAAAGTCTAACTGCCTGATCACCTCTCAGCCAGACTGGGCAAGTATTGTTATCCGCTATGAAGGGGCGAAAATCTGTCGTGAATCATTGCTACGTTACCTGATCTCATTTCGTGATCACAATGAATTTCATGAACAGTGTGTAGAGCGCATCTACTGCGATCTGCTGCGCGCGCTCAACCCCGCCAAGCTGGAAGTGTATGCACGTTATACGCGTCGTGGTGGCCTGGACATCAATCCGTTCCGTTCCAGCGAACAAAATCAGACCACCTTTAATGTCCGGATCAATCGTCAGTAAACGCTTCAATCGGCACACTGACAGCGCAAACATCGGTGTGGTTGGCCTGGTGTAAAAACCAGGCTTCAGGGCGATTCTTGCGCGCTGCAATCAAAGCCCGAAATGCATGACTATGGGTATTGAACACCCGAAAACGTTGCTTGTCGGTACGCTGAATATCCGCCAATACCTCAACGCCAAGAATAGGGTTAAAAGGCTGGTTTTCTTCAGGTTGTCTGCGCAATCGTTGCACATGTTCCATACCAGCTAACACTCGGCCAAAAACCGTGGTATTTAAATCCAGATACCGTTGTGCTGTTAATGTGAAATAGAATTCACTGCCCCCGCTATCAGCGCTATTTTGCCGCGCCATCGCAAAAGTACCCGGACAATGGGTCTGCCAGGTACGTGTCCCTTTGTCGTTCTGTGCTACGGCAAACCCATTTAAAAACCCGGTCCGTGGTGCATAACCATCGACCAAGTTTAAGGGAGTGATCTCCTGAGGCTCTGCAGTTGCCAGGAAAAGCTCAGCCGGAATAGTTTTTGACCCCTTGAGCGGGTGTTTCTCGTCGCTCTGATCTCCACCCTGTGCGACAAAACCTTCAACAAAGCGATACATAGTCAAGTCACGGTAAAAGTCCTCTCGCGCCAGCGCTTTAATATTTTCCACATGGCCGGGCGCCAGCTGCGGATTTAGTTCGACATAAACGGGTCCCGTTGGCAAAGTAATCTTAAGGATGTGCTCCAATGGTACTGACCGCCAATCCGCATCGCCTGCCTGTGCGATGATCTCAGCAGGGGCTGGTGTCGTCTGAGGTACATTAACACTATCAGTTTGTGCCAGTTTGTCGGTTGCCTGACAGGCAGTGAGTGCGAGGAGCAACAGCGCTGCTGTGCTCATCCTTGATGTTATTTTGCGTATTATTATTGTCATTATATGTTCCTGGTTGATACCACAATTCGCTGCGCGACAAAGGTGTCTCGGCAGACAAGGTTGGATTCGGCAAGCGTAGGTGAGTGCGCCCAGCCAAGTCGAGTTGTGTTAGCTGATCCGCGAAATGGCGACGAAATAGCTGCTCAAAACAGCCATCCGCAATCGCTTGCTCAAGGCCTGCTTGCAGCAAATCACGAAGCTGAATATTGGCTTTATCGACAAACAGATAAACTGCTGAGGGATAACTAATTAATAGACTGGGTTGCACCATAATATCAGTGCGTGAAGGAAAGTCATTGGCAGCCAGAATATCTAGCGGCACGACATCCAGGCGTTTGTTACTGAGCATAGTCATGGCTTTTTCGGTATCGTGGAAAGCCACCACCTGTAACCCGTTGCGTTCGAACACCGCTCTGTCAGGCCAGTCATGACGCAGCCCAAACAACAAAGGCTGCAACTGCCCCCAATGCTTAATATCCACAAAGTCCGCCGCTCGGCTGGCAGCAATGAACAACACACGATAGCCCAGCAAACCTTTAACCAGTGGGATACGCACAGCCAGGGCTTGCTGCTCACGCACCTTACTGGTCACAGACCAAAACACATCAATGCCCGATGGTTTGCCGAGCAAACGCAATGCCCGACTCTGTGTCGGGATCCCGACAATTGGCTTAAATGTCACAGGTCTGGGTTGATAAGACAGTGCCAGTGCCAGTAACTCAGTCACATAAGGGTTGGCGCCCGCAGTGACACGGATCTCAAGCGGCCCAATAGCACGAGAGGCCGTGGCAGAGCCGGAGATACAGAGCATCAGTAGCAACAAAAAACGGCGCATCATTCGTCCCAGTCAAACTTATACAGCAGATCAATACTCTTATATAAACCGCTGGTGGCTTCAATATAAAACTTTGAAAAAATACGATACCGCACTGCCACTTCGCTGAGCGATGCAAATACCCCGACCCGGTAACTCACCTGTACACTGGGCGTCAGATAGCCAGATACTTCAACCTGAGTATCGTCTCCGCTGCCTTTGGCGGTCAAATTCACATCCTTCACCCCTATCGTCTCTCCCGCTTTGGCGAAATAACCCTTACTGCGATCGATACTCTGCGACAATAAAAACTGTGCCAGCATGGTATTGTTATTACTTTCCCCCTCACCCAATGGCTGCCCATTGAGCAAATAAGCCAGCGCCTGTGCCTGATCCATCGCGGGCTCTGAGTAAATCACCAGCTCCGGGCTGCGAATGCTGCCTTTCACTTCAACACCAGCAATCACGCCATTGGCTGTGGTATCTGGGTTGCGTATCGCACGCACATTGATATAAGGCTTATCCAATGGGCCATTAAAACCCAGCTGACCAGTCTCTATGCTCAAATCCTGACCAAATGCCTTATATTGTCCTTCTCGCAGATTAATCTCACCGCTGGCCAGCATGGCTGAAGCGAGTTGTTTTTCCAGCGATAACTCACCTGCCAGATAAGCATCCAGCCCCATCGCTTTGACTCTGACATCATCAAGCAAACTGACATCCAGGTCGAGCCGATAATCCACTATCTGAGCAGACTCACTGGCACTGGGATTAGCGCCATCAATGATGACCTGATCGTCACTCACAGTAACAACCCCTTCTGGCAATTCTTCTATCTCGATACGTCCATAAGGGACACTGACCGATCCCAATAACTCAGCATACTGGCCGTTGTAGCTCAGTGACAAATCGGGCGAAATATCCAGTTCGATACCTGGCTGTGGCATCAGTGTCAGGCGCTCGCCATTGAGCCGCAATTTCGCCGCCATAGCGGCATGCCAATCGATCTCGCCGGTGAATGTAAGCTGACCTCGGGGCAACGTGTGTAGCTCACCATGGAGCAGAGCCTGCTGGCCACTCAATTGTATATCAAGGTCTAAATCGCTGATGGCCATCGGAATTTCACTGGCTTTTAGTTGAACATCCGTGACTCTGAGCTGCCCATTCAGCTGCGGCTGAGACAGTGCACCATCGATGCCTATCTGACCGGCGATAGTGCCAGCCAGTTCCAGATCGGGCCACAACAGACGGCGGAGCAAAGGCTTAAACTTATCAAGCTCTATGCCTGCGATGTTGACAAAACCGCGCATAGAACGTGTCTCTGCCTGCAATGGCATCTCCAGTTCGCCATTGAAATGACCTAACTTTTTGAGCGCCAGTTGCCAGGCCGTTTTGGCTTGTTGTGCATCACTGTTGAGTGTCAGTGCAAAGCGTTCTATTTCAAGAGGTAAGGTCGGCGCAACGCTGTCCTCACCATCATCGAGCTGCTCAGCAACAGCGCCATGTAGAATAACCTGAGCGTCAGACATATCCAGCTGCCCATCCAACGCCTGTAACTGACCTTGTGACCAGTTTGCCTTTGCATGACCCGATAATAAGCCTTGTAGCTGCGCCACGTTACTAAGTAACGGATTAAAATGCGCCAGGTCTAGTTGCTGCAACTCTACGCTGGCTTGGCCCTGAGCCCCCTGCTGCGCCGCGAAGCAAAGCTGACCGGGTGCCAGTGTCCAGCATTGACGCCCTATCTCCACTTGCCCGTCTTTAGCCCGAATACGCGCAGGTGCCACCAACGCCAGTTCGCTATTGTTTATGCGTAACAGACCAGTATCAAGTTGACCTGCCCAGGCTTGCTGAGCATACTGCCCACTCAGGGCCAGCTCGGCACTGCCGCCGCTATTGTCAACTTGCACCCTCAGCTGATGCTGACTTTGATCACCCTGCACCATCACACTAAGTGCCGTTTCGGGTAACTCACCCTGCGTCACAGCCGGCAAAGAGACACGCAAATCCGTCAACCAATTTTTGGCTATATCCACCGTCAGTGCCAGTGTACCGCCGTCAAGCGCAGTGTCCTCATAGACCAGTTTGTCCAGCTGGCTGTTCAATGTGAGCTTTGGCATACCAATCGGTCCGGTCGCCGTAAACAGCCCTGACAGGTGCGCATCCACAGGCAAAAGCGTATTTCGTTCATGGGCCAAGGTCAGCTCACCTTGCAAGTCCAGTTGTTTATCGGCTTTGCCTGACAACATAACCTGACTTTGCCCATAACTAAGCTGAGCAGCCTGGATCTCACCGTGTAAGTTACTATTTACTTCGCCTCGGACCATCACTTTTAGAGGCAATGCAGCCAGCTTGCCAGAAAGTGTGAGTTCATCGACCTGTGCCAGCCAGTGCTGATCCTGCCGAGTAAACTCGAGCTGATAAGCGCCCGACAGCTCAGTCTCATCCAGTTCAAGCCAGGCACCTAAAGGCAGCCTGTATAGCTCCCCCTGTAACTGACTGCGAAGCCCTTCTTGCCAGCTCACCTGAGCATTCAGTTGCGTATACGCTTCTCCCAGTGCTACCTGAGCTTCTTCCAGCGTCAATGCTGTCAGGCCTCCATTGGCAGCCAGTTTCACAGTGAGCTGATTATCCGGCACGGCCAGCTGTTCGCTCAGCACCACATTGGCATTCGCTGTAAACTGATAGTCATCCGCTGTCCCCGAAGCACTTAGCATCAGCTGCTGCAGCGTGTTATCCGCATCAAACGCAAATTGCCCAGCCTGAACATCCAGTGAAAACGGCCAGTTTGGAACTGCTGGAGTCACACTTAATACGACTTTGCCTTGCACCAGACCTGTCGTATCCGCAACCAGTTCAAGTTGCTGCAAATCACCTTTAAATGAGGCCGCACTTTGATAATCCGGATGCTGATAGTCAAGCGTACCCGATACAGCCCAGCTGCTCAGGTCAGCCTGCGCTGTGGCTACCAGCTGATGTGCGAGATAAGCCATCGACAAGCGCTTTATCGATAATTCGGACTGCTGAGCACCTGCGCTTAATGCTAACTGATTCAGTACCTGAGTATCGCCCCCGTAAGATTGATAAACAAGCTCACCTATAGTCAGTTGTTCAAGATCAACGGCCATTGGAAGGCGTATGGCTGGCAAGGATAGCGCTGGTATCTCTGTCGGCATAACGAAAGGCGCGGCAGGTGCTGGCGCTTCAGTTTGTGTGACTTGTATGCTGCGCAGTGCAAACTGACCAACCTGCATAACCTGCTCATCAATGCGCGCAGTCAGCATCATTTCATTAAGATCTATCTGATATCCCGCTGCTTTGATATCTGCAACGTCCAGTGTCAATTGCTCGATGGCAACTGAGAAAGGCACGGTCACAGGAGCTAGCCCAGACGCTGGCTCAGTGCCTGTAGTGCCAGGCTGAGCATTCCCTTGCTCAGTCAGATGCAACGTCACCTCGTCGGCACGGCCAGAGAGGCACAGGGTTGCACAGCTAAACCATTCAAGCGACAGACTTAGCTGACGCGCGTCAAAAACAAGCTGTTCGTTTTCAAACCGGATATCCAGCACAGCATTAGACAATAAACGTGCCTGCGGCGAGCTGATCTGTAAACCGGAGACACTGTGGTTGGCCACCCAGATAACGAACTTGTGACCGGGTAAGGTAAATAGCAGGCAAAATGCGGTCACACATACACCAAGGACAGCATAGCTAATGCGGCGCAGCCAGGTTTTCAATCCCATTACATCTCCGGTCCAATCACAATACTTAAACGGGTACTTTTGCTGTCTTTACTCAGCCCCCAGGCGTGGTCCAGCCGGATTGGTCCAACTGGTGTCAGATAACGCAGCCCGAAGCCGGCTCCCAATGCCCATTTCTCTTTAAAATCATCCGTCGCCGTACCGCTATCAACAAACAGCGCTACACGCCAGTTAGGCAATAACTGATAATTGTACTCAGCACTGGCGGTCGCCAGGTATTTGCCCCCCAGCAACTTACCATCCGCATCTCGAGGAGCAACCGACTGATAGGCAAACCCTCGTACGCTCTGATCGCCACCGGCGAAAAAGCGCATATTAAAAGGTACAGCCGCAATGTCATCTGCCACAATCGCACCGACTTCAAGACGCGTCAAAAAAAAGTGCCGCTGTTCCAGGTTTCGCAACCAGGCGTTTCTCCAGCGAACTTTGAGTAAAGACGTTGAAGAGATCACGGAGTCACTGGCCAGCTCGACCGAGATCAGTCGCTCATTCCCCCAGTAAGGCAACATTCCACCCAGCGTTTGCTTTTTCGCATAGCTAATCCCCGGGATCAGCATTTCAGTCTTAAGTACCTCACCATCTTGTTCACTGGTTTCATGTTCACGTTTTAAAAAAGCAGTACGCACCCAGTTGCCGGATGTCAGCCATTGACGCTGAACCTGGATATTCCAGGTTTTGGTATCCACCCCTTCGGTCAGATCATCTTGTAACTGATAACCACCAAGAACGCGAAATACATCGCTATTGGGGTCACTCATCGGGATAGTGTAAGCCGCACTGATATCCTGCTGACGCTGAGACACATTGAGATCTGAGGTCATCGAATGTCCCCCGTCAGTGATCCAGGGCTTACTCCATTTAAAGCGCGCTTTTGCCCCCAACTCAGTGCTATATCCCCCACCAACTTCATAGCTGTTGGCGGGTTTATCGACCAGCTCAACACGGATAGGGACCTCCCCCTCTTGCCTGGCTTTAAGCAAAGGATATACCCGAACACTTTGAAAATAGGGGGTTTCATTTAATGTCAGATTGTACTCAGACAATTTATCCGCAGCATACAACTCACCAGGCTGAAACGGGCTCAGCGCTCTGGCAAAGTCTATTGCTTTTGACTCAGATGACAAACGCAGCGCACCAAAGCGATAGCGGGGACCAGCTGAAAGGACTAAGGTAGCAGAAACCTGCTGCAACTCAGGCTCTACCGTCAGCTGCTTTTTCTGCCATTGAAAATCAAAATAGCCCAGCTCCAGCAGCAAGCTTTCTATTTGCGCTTTGGTGGCTTCATACTGATCATGTCTGACTTGCTCGCCCGCCTGGATTGCACCCGCGATTAAACGGCTGCGTAGGGTTTCATCTTCAACCCCCTGGAGGGAGATCTCGACTTTGTGCCAGGACAAGGGTGTCCCGGGATCCAGATGTAATGCGACACCGCGAGTCTGAGGGTCAAATACCACAGAGAGCGTATGGCGATAATATCCAAGTGCCTGCAATGCCTTAGTAACATCTTTATTTATAAGCTTAGTTCTGCGCGGCGTAAAAGGTTTACCCACATACGAAGCCATAAACCGTATGACATTGTCCCTTGCTTCATCAGTCAACTCAGCGCTGTCAGGGGCACTGTGGATGGTAAACTCTGAGATACCAGACGACGCTATAGCCAAGGAATGAAATGAAAAAAGTAGCACAACAAGAACGGTACTAAACGCAGATAAACGCACTAAATAACCCTATAAATCACAATGGCATTATAATACCACAGCAAGTTGACGCTGACATGGCGTGGTTAGGCTCATTACTGTGTTATTTTTATGCGCATGCATACAAATTTTTGCGGTCAGTGCTTTTTATTTTGTGTTGGATAGCGGACAATATCGCCAGCTATTTTAACTTGAGTACGATTATGCAATTCCCTGATGATGACAACGGCCAGCTTCTGTCTGAAATTGCTGCAGCCGGTGTAGATCTCACCCAGATGCACAGCATCGATTTTTTTATCTTGTTTGAACAAAAAGCCGACGCAGAACGCTTTATGAGTGCCATATCTGCTGATGAGTTGGCACCCAAAACTAAGCTGGATACCTGCCCGGATACTGGCGTGTGGGAAGTTGTGACGTCTGTGACTATGGTGCCAGATCACCAGCTTTTAAACCAAACCGAACAATACCTGGAGTCTATCGCGAACAGCCACGAAGGCTACGGTGATGGCTGGGGGATCCTCGCAGAGTAATGCTCGCGTGTTTTGGTCGCGGATAACAGCAAGCCCAGCTTAGCTCTTATCCGCGGTGCGATAACTGCCCTGATAATCAAAAATCTTCTCGCTCACCTGCCAGCCATACTTTTTATGTTGTCGCGCAATCACAAAATCCGGTGCCGATAACACAGTGGCATCCACCTGTGCTGCCTCTGTCCATGCCTTCACGTTAACGCCAGTCCGACAGTGCTTTTCATACTGGCGAACAAAATAATGTCGACTTTTAGGGTTTGAAAAATCAAACACTTCACTGACGCTGGCTCCGTCTTCGTCGAAATAAGTGATTTTCAGCACTTGCGCCTTAATCACTTCACCACTTAATCCGCTACAACGTATCACCATGGCGTTTTTTAAGTTCAACGCCGCGCGCAGCTTGTCATCGGGATCTGCCAGCATCACCCCACAACTATGGCACTGACGGGCCGCGATATCGTTCTCGGCACCACAACTGTCACACTCCTTGAACTTAAAACGATAGTCACATTGTTGCTCGTTGCCTTCATCATCCTGCAACAACCCCTGGCAACGTCTGCCAAAATGCTCTATAACTCGCCCCTGTTCATCATATTTACCCCAGAAAACATTGCCGAAGCCACAGCCAGGGCACAACACCTGAACAGGTTCATTGTCTGAGTTCGGTTTCTTACTGCCGACTTCAAGATGGAACAAATCAAATTCATTGGCTGCATAATCAATCACCAGACAGTCTTTTTTGCCCTCACTGAGGCGCAGACCTCTGCCCACAATTTGCTGATATAAACTGACAGACTCGGTGGGCCTTAAGATCGCAATGACGTCGACATGAGGTGCATCAAACCCCGTAGTTAATACAGACACATTCACCAAATACTTTATTTCTCGACGTTTAAAAGCAGCAATGATGTCATCCCGCTCCCGGTTATCCGTATCACCAATCACCAAAGCGGTTTGCTCTGTCGGTAAATAACCTATGATCTCTTTAGCATGTAATACGGTCGCAGCAAATATCATCACCCCATGACGCTCTTTACTCAATGATACGACGTGATTAATAATGCTTTTGGTGGCCCGTGTATTACTCTGCAACAGCTGATTCATATCCGCTTCACTGTAACGACCAAACGCATTGCTATTCAGCGCGGAGAAATCATAATTTTCTACTGCCGGATCGAGTTTATTAGGTGGAGTGAGATAACCATGCTTGATCATATAACGCAGTGGTAATTCATAAATACAACGGTGGAAAGGGCTATTTTCACTGCCCCGAACAAAGCCATGATAGTGATTTCGATACACCCAGCCACTGCCTAACCGATAAGGCGTTGCAGTCAGCCCTAAAAGCTTTAGAGCAGGGTTAAATTGTCGCAAGCGTTCAATCACCGCCATATACTGACTGTCTTCCTCACCGCTGACGCGATGACACTCATCGATAATCAGCAAAGAATAAAAAGTGTCTATCGCTTCTAAATTCCGAGCCAGTGATTGAACACTGGCAAACGTTACCTGATGAAGCGTCTCTTTTTGTTTTAAACCCGCTGAGTAAATACTCGCGTTTAAACCATAGCTTTGATATTTCTGGACGTTTTGCTCAACCAGCTCTTTTACGTGTGTCATCACCAGAATTTTGTGTTTCGCCAGTCGGGCTAACTGTGCAATCACCAGGCTTTTACCTGCTCCTGTTGGTAATACAATAACCGCACTGTCATCGGACTTTCTAAAATGCGCAATGGTATTAGCTACAGCTTCTTCTTGATAAGGTCTTAACGTGTAAATAGGAACACCTGAGAATATTAACGAATTAGGAAAAAGACAAAGGTGGAATAAGGCAGGATATGAGAGTGAACCGAATACTTGTCCACTTAAATAGTAGTAAGCCAGTCACCTTTGAAATACAGTGACTGGCCTTAGACGCTCACAATTAGATTTTGTGATCTTCTAAATTAACGCCAACAAACGCCTTTGGTGTTTTACCGCGACCAGTCCATTCAAATACTTCACCGTCTTTTTCAATTCGGTATTTTGGACGAACCTTGCTACGCTTATCTGTCGCACTTTCCGAAGCAAAATCTTCTAAAGACAATCCTTTTTCTTTAATCAGTGCCAAAACTTCTTTTTTGGCTTCTTCCTGTTTTGCTTGCTCATCAATAGCAGCTTGGATCAGCTCCAGCGCTTTATTCAAATCACTGTAACTTGCAGTCTTTATAAAAGATCTTATTTCACGCATTGGATTACTCTCATAGATTGTTGAATTTAGAATTTTCTAAGTTAATTAAGCTCGATATATAGAGAGTATATTATATTTATCTCATTTCAAATTAAAAGTGATTAAATTTATAATGCCTGTTGATAATTACTCAATATTAGACACAGCGCCAGAACATTTTCCACTCTTAGGCACAAAGACAGCATAGCAACCCAGGCTAACGCATCCACACTTTTACTTCAGCCAGACCATTCGACTGCAGCAACTGGAGTTGAGATTCCACATTTTGACTTTGCTCAAACTCAAAAGCATCCAGTTGTTCATCAAAAGTAATGGTCGCAGCGCCATCTCCACCGCGCTGTTTTACTTCATGTAATGCGATATCAGCCAGGTTAACCGAGGCCTCCCAGCCGATCACCTGTCCTCCCAGCAAGGGCAGTGGATAGAAAGACCAACCCACAGAGACACTCAGATTTAGTGACTTACCATTGGGTAGCTTAAAGTCAAATTGGGCAATTGCTTTACATAACTCACTGACATATCGCTCAACCTCAGAACATTTAAAATCTCGCAAAAGCAGCAGAAACTCATCACCGCTCCAACGCGCCACATAATCTGAGCCCTGCGTACGGGTATTGAGCAAGGTTGCAAGCTGCTGCAAACAGCTATCTCCGCCAATTGGACCATAGGCATCGTTGATTTTACTGAAACTATCTATGTTTAAGATCATCAGCACCAGGCTCTTATCCTGCTGACGCAATGACTGTGCATTGCGCTGATAGTGCTCAATGTCCTTAGGAAGCTGATCAAATAAGAAGCGACGACTGCGAAGCCCTGTCAGCTCATCTGAGTGGCTCACCAGTTTCAGTTGCGTATTCACCTGATTCAATTTGTCGTTGGCTTTTCTCAGTTCGGTCGTACGCTCAGCAACCAGCGCTTCCAGTGCAGCCTGTTTACGTCGCTCCTGAGTACGGAACACCCAGAACACCAGATAGAACAAAAACATGAAACCACAGGTGATAATCAAACGGAAAAACACCGTTTCATCAAACCGCTGAGGCAATTGCAAATTCAGCGACAGATTATGTGCCTGTTGCCAGTCCTGACCACGGCGCTTCACCTGTAATAAAAAGGTGAAATCGCCTGGCGGTAAATTCGTATATATGGCTTCGCGACGTGACTGTGCATCACGCCACTGGGCATCATGTCCTTCCAGTTTATAGCGAAACTCGATACTTTGCGGTGCATAAAAATCGATAGCCGTGTAGCGAATCGTCAAATCACGCTCGCTGGTGTCGAGTTCAACCGGGCCCTCAAGTCTGTCTGGTGTCAGGTTTCTGTATGCCGTAGAGATACTCTCAAATTTGGGTGCCAATTCAGCAGCACTAAACAATTGCACCTTTTTCGGGATCCGCACTATGCCTTGCAGGCTGGGATAGAGGAGATAATCATCCTGCTCAACCACAGCATCATGCCCCAGCCCGGTACAACATTGGCTCGGCACCCCATCCAGTTGCCTGTCAAAGGGGTTGATCACCTGTTCAACCTGCAGGTTCTGCACAGCTTCACTAAACTGCGCCACCGGCATCCGATACACCCCTTTCATGGTACTCACCCAAACGAGCTCCTGGGATTTATCGAAATGCAATGACAGAATCGGGCCATAAGGTAGTCCGTGAGAAGCATCCAGCTGATGCCAGTCTCCATCCTGGCTTCTATAATAAAGGCCATCATAAAAGGTCCCCACCAGAGTGGCGCTGCCTTCTATGTGTAAAATGCTGGTGACATAAGCAGACTCAAGGGACGTCTGTCCGCCTATCTTCTCGATGCCACGTTCATTATATTTATAAGCCCCTTTGTCGGTGCCAATAAAACCAAAGCGAGGGAAGTCGACGACATAGGTAATAAACTGGCTGCCAAGAAAGGCATTATAAGTGAAAGGTGTCAGTCCACTGTAATCGAGCCGATATAGACCACGCCCGGTGCCTAGCCATAATCCACCTTGATTGGAGGGGGTCAGTGTAAAGACCTGAGTCTGACGAAATTCTCGATTAGGGATAGCCAGTAATTTATCATCTTCATAAATAACCACACCACGACCGGTGCCAAGAAACAAACGTTCGCCAATAAACTCCATATCATGGATCTCAACCCCTTTGAGCTGCTCTGCACTGATCACCGGCTCAAAGTTATCGTTGCCATCCAACCGACCGACACCTTCACGGGTTGCAACCCAAACATTTCCCTGCAGGTCTTGCGTAATAGCAGAAACGGCCTGCTCGCGCTGCGTCCCAACGGCGAAACGCTCTACTCTGCCAGCATGCGCCAACCACAAGCCTTCATTGATACTGGCCATCCACACATTTGAGTCGTTGTCGATAAAGATATCTGTAAACCAGATCCCTTGATCCAGCTGTGCCAACTCAACATATTGCCACTGACCACCACTTTCTTTGTACAACAGCCGCCCGTATGTGGAGACCCACATGCCGCCTTGCTGATCACTTAAAAATTTATAAGTCGCGTTATTGCCAATCTCATCGTAGCGCCGCAACACTTCATCGAAATCAAGAAAGTATGCTCCCAACTGAGAAGCCAGGAAAAGCTTACCGTCTATCCAGGCAAGGTCATGGATATTGGTCTGCGCTAACTGTCGGGGTAATGAAACTTTGCTCGACAGTTCCAGTCGCATATCATTGGAACCCATAGATTGCGATTCGCTGATCCGCAGTAAATGGCGCTCATTGATCAGCCAAATCCCTTGCGGCGAAGAGGTCATTTTGGTTACAGAGCCAACGATTTGGCTGATATGCGTCAGGGAGAGTTTTTTACTATCGAGGTTATTTTCGGCCAGAGTAAGGCGTTTGGCCGACACGTAATATAAGCCATTTGCCGCGACCCAGATATTGCCATTGTGGTCTTCGAGAATATCTCTGACTTCACCCTGAACGTCAAAACGCTCTGCGACCAGCGTCTGTGGATTTAAACGGGTCACACCCCGGCGGGTACCTATCCACAACATGCCAAATCGGTCTACGAAAATCTTATTGACCGCATTGCTGTCGAGAAACGTGCTGTTTTGGGTCGTATAATTGCTAAACTGCAAGCCATCAAAGCGACTTAAGCCGAACTGTGTCCCTAGCCAGATATAACCCTGCTGATCCTGTACAACACTTTTTATACTTTGCGACGGCAGCCCGTTTTGCATACTCCACTGTTTAACAACATAATCATTAATTGCCGCATTCACGCCGGTGGTAAATATACACAGCAACAGTAGAAGTATAAATCGCATAGGCTCCCTCTTCGTACCCGTAAAAAATTAGCCGCCCAGGACCCCTGTTTTAAACAAAGCTTGCAGACAAATCAATGAAAATATCCCGGCAAGCAGGTCATCCGCCATGATCCCAAGACCACCATGGAGTTTTCTATCTAATAATCTGATTGGACCAGGCTTTGCGATATCAAAAAAGCGAAACAGCAAGAAGCCAACCAACAGAGACTGCCAGCTGATTGCAGCACCCACCATGGTAATATAAAACCCGGCAACTTCATCCCATACAATGGCTGGATGGTCATGTACCCCGACATCCCGAGCGGTTTTACCACAAATCCAAAAACCAGCCAGGCTAATAACGACCGCCAGGGCCACTTGTAACCACAAGGGCTGTCCCATTGTCAGCAAAATAAATGGCAATGCTGCCAGGGTACCAAAAGTACCCGGCGCTTTGGGCGCCAGTCCTAAACCGAACCCCAAAGCTAAAAAGTGGTGCGGGCGTTTGAGGTTGAATGATAACGGCTTATTCAAACCTGCTCCTCATTAAAAATGTTGATAACCACTGCGCGGCAAGGGGCACTTTTCGCCCGCATTGAACAACTCAAGCTTACCCGCTGAAGCCGTGACCTGACCGATACACACAGGCTCAACGCCATACTGGCGCAGTCGTGCTTCGACAGCCCCTTTATTGCTGTCGTTGACGGTAAATAACAACTCATAGTCATCGCCATAAGCCAGACTTAGCTCATGACGCAAAGATTCAGGTTGCAATTGTTGCATAATTGGTGAAACAGGCACATCTTCGATATTAATGATGGCCCCGACTGCGGACTTGTTCAGGATGTGCTGTAAGTCAGCCAGTAAGCCATCTGAAATATCAATACAGGCTGTTGCCATGCCACGTAAAACCTGCCCTGCCGCCACTCTGGGAGTCGGGAAATGCAACTTTTCTTCAAGCCGCTTTGCTTGCTTATCCTCAAGTACCAGCTGCCGCTTACGTGCTTCGATAGCCAGCGCTGCATCACCCAGCTCGCCGGTCACGTAGATCCAGTCACCCACTTTAGCACCAGAGCGTGTCAGTGCTTTATCATTAGGAATAATCCCCTTGGCACAAATGGTGATGGTCAGCGGACCCTGTGTCGTATCACCGCCAATCAGCTGAACATTATAGTATTCAGCAATTTCATGCATCCCTTCGGTAAACGCTTCCAGCCAGTCCATATCAACCTCGGGTAAGGTCAGTCCAATGGAGATCCAGGTTGGCTCAGCGCCCATGGCAGCCAAATCACTGAGGTTAACGGCCAATGCACGATGGCCAAGGGCTCTGGGTGGAATGTCTTCGAAAAAATGAACACCGGCAACCAGGGTGTCTGTCGTAATGGCAAGTTGGTGCTTTTCAGGAACCGTCACTATGGCACAATCATCACCAATGCCAACCTTTACATCACGACGCGCAATACCACGCCCCTTGAAGTAATGATTGATTAATTCAAATTCCTTCATACAATAAAAAAGCCGGCCTATGCCGGCTCTCCTCACGGTCTAGATTACTTGCGGATTATCTTAACCGCTTTGTCCAGTACGCCGTTGACAAATTTGTGACTGTCTTCGGCACCAAACATTTTCGCCAGCTCAATCCCTTCGTTAATGGCGACTTTGTAAGGGACGTCTTCGCGGAACTTTAACTCGTAAATGCTGACGCGTAATACGGCTTTTTCAACCATATCCAGGTCGTCAAATGGACGAGATAAATGCGGCGTCATCAATTCATCTAGCTGCTTGCAGTTCACTGCAACACCACGAGCCAGATCCTTGAAGTACTCTACATCAACCTTTGAAACGTCATTTTCGATCAGCATCTGCTGCTCGATATCAGCAATGGGGTTGCCACTTAGCTGCCAAGAATATACTGCCTGAAGGGCAAGGACACGCGCCTTACGTCTAGCTGCTGGTTTCACTGAGATTCCTCTTAAATTTGCTCTAGCACGTTCACCATTTCTAGTGCACCAAGCGCGGCTTCGCCACCCTTATTGCCCATTTTGGTTCCCGCACGTTCGATGGCCTGCTCAATACTTTCGGTGGTTAACACACCAAAGGCAACCGGGATATCGTAGTCCAGAGACACGCTCGCCAGGCCTTTGTTAGACTCATTTGCAACCAAGTCGAAATGAGGCGTACCACCACGGATGATGACACCTAATGCAATGATGGCATCGTGTTCTTTCTTCATTGCAACACGTTTTGCCGCTAAAGGTAATTCTACCGCACCCGGTACATACACAACTGTGATGTCTTCATCCTTTACGCCACCTGTGCGCTTTAACTCATCAACCGCGCCTTCTAACAAGCTGCTGCCGATAAAGTCGTTAAAACGAGAGATGACAATGGCAAATTTCTTGCCTGGTGCGTATTTATTACCTTCGATGATTTTCATTAGATGATTCCTAATCTAGTATAAGCAATTGCCAAATTGAGGCGCATAATAGCATAGAAAAAGACGAAACGCCTACAGGGAAATCCCCAACAGGCGCTCGTGCTGTTATTCGTAAATTATTGAGGTTCGACGTAATCGACGACTTCTAAGTGGAAACCTGACAGGGCGTGATATTTTTTCGGTAAGCTCATCAGGCGCATTTTGCTGATCCCCAGATCAGCGAGGATTTGTGAACCTACACCGACGGTTCTGGAAGTGCCCTGGAATTTGCGATAGTTCGGCTTCTCTCCGGCATCTTCTGCTGCAAATGCCTTGACCAGCTGTTCCAGATCTTCGGTTTTCTCTTGTTTGCCCAGAATAACCAACACACCTTCATTGTCGGCGATGTATTTCATTGCCCCATGCAAGGTCCAGCTGCGATCGGCACTGCGATCGGAAAGCAATGTATCATTGAATGTACTCTGTAAATGAACCCGAACTAATGTTGCCTCATCCGCACTGACTTCGCCCTTGAGTAATGCATAGTGCAACTGGTTATCTATGGTGTCTTTGTAAGTAACCAGGTCAAACTCACCGAATTCAGTCGGTAATTTACACTGCGCGACTTTTTCAATCGTGGTCTCATTAAGATTACGATATTCGATTAAATCGGCAATGGTGCCAATTTTAATGTCATGCTCTTTCGCAAAGACTTCCAGCTCAGGGCGTCTCGCCATGGTGCCATCCGGGTTGAGGATCTCAACAATCACAGAAGACGCTTCAAGACCGGCTAAGCGGGCTAAATCGCACCCCGCTTCAGTGTGACCGGCGCGAGTCAGAACGCCACCGGGCTGTGCCATAATTGGAAAGATATGACCTGGCTGCACAATGTCTTCAGGCACCGCACCTTTGGCTACTGCCGCTTGCACAGTACGGGCACGATCGGCCGCTGAAATACCGGTTGTCACCCCTTTTGCCGCTTCTATCGACATGGTGAAGTTGGTTGAAAACTGAGCGCCGTTATTTTTAACCATCAGCGGTAAATCAAGCTGCTGGCAACGTTCCTGCGTCATTGTCAGACAGATCAGGCCACGGCCATAAGTCGCCATAAAGTTAATTGCTTCTGGCGTAATATGCTCTGCCGCAATGATCAGATCGCCTTCATTTTCCCGGTCTTCGTCATCCATCAGAATGACCATCTTACCGGCTTTGATGTCGTCGATGATTTCTTGTGCGCTGTTTAAGCTCATAATCTTTCCGTTAGTAAGTCGTAATTGGCAAGTTATTTAATAAACCCAGCTTTGGCGAGCAAGCTAGATGTGAGAGTTGATTGCTGCGTGGCAACCGGTTCACCCTGGATCAACCTTTCCAGATAACGTGCTATCTGATCCACTTCCAGGTTGAGTAAGGTTCCCACCTTAAAGTCGACAATGGTGGTTTCCTGTGCGGTATGTGGCACTATCGTCAACTTGAATTTATCACCATCCAGGTCATTTACAGTCAGGCTTATGCCATCAATGGCCACGGAGCCTTTATAGGGGATGTATTTCATTAATTGTGCTGGCGCTTTGAGCCAGTAATCTGTGGCGCGTGCATTAGGCTGCACGGCGACCACCTCAGCAATGCCGTCGACGTGACCAGATACCAAATGACCACCAAGACGTGAGATCGGTTGCAGGGCTTTTTCCAGATTCACTTTTTGTCCAACCCGATATTCACCGAAACGGGTTAACTTCAGCGTTTCATTTGAAACGTCGGCACGAAAACCGTCAGCAAACTTCTCAACAACGGTCAGGCACACTCCATTGGTGGCAATGCTGTCGCCAAGTTGCACATCATTCATATCCAGTGTTGTGCTGGTAACTCGCACGCTGAGATCACCCTGTTTAAGCGTTAGCTCTGTCAATGTGCCCGTTGCTTCAATGATGCCTGTAAACATAATGTCTTACTTACCTTGTTGTTTGTGTGCCGTGACGCGAATGTCCGTCCCTATCGACACGACCTCTGCAATATGTAGTTCGGTGATCTCACTCATCGACGCCAACGGCGCACTGTTGAACAAGTCTTTACCATGGGTGCCGATGATCTTAGGTGCCAGATAAATCAGATATTCATCAATCAAACTTTGTTGATGCATGGCACCCGCCAGTGTTGCACCGGCTTCCAGCCAGACTTGATTGATATTACGCTCAGCTAACATGCTCAGCGCTGCATGCAAGTCAATTTTACCAGCATGGCTATTAATTTTAATTTGCTCTACGAAATGTGGCCAGTTGTGTTGATTATCAAGGTCTGAACGCAAAATAACGACAGGAGACGGGGTTTTAAACAAAGCTAACTCAGGATGCAGACGATTTTGCGAGTCAATAATCACCCGAACCGGTTGCCGCCATTGTTCAACAGGGCGCTCAATGTCTGCCAGCTCCTGTGCGCGCACATTAAGCCGGGCATCGTCGACCAGCACGGTGTCAGCGCCAGTTAAAATCGCACAACTTTGTGCCCGGCCAAGCTGAACATCTCGTCGTGCCGCTTCGCCGGTGATCCATTTGCTTTCACCATTACCCAGTGCCGTTTTACCGTCCAGGCTTGCTGCTAACTTACAGACAACAAAAGGCAAGCCGTGTTCCATGCGCTTTAAAAACCCCTTGTTCAGTGCTCGGGCCTGTTGTTCCAGCAGCCCAGAGGCTGTTTCTATCCCGGCCTCATTGAGCATCGCCAATCCCCGCCCCGCCACTTCAGGGTTAGGGTCAACCATGGCTGCAATGACTTTGCTCACTCCGGCTTCGATCAGACCTTTTGCACACGGAGGAGTGCGGCCGTAATGGCTGCAGGGCTCAAGTGTCACATAGGCTGTTGCACCCCGAGCTCGCGCTTTCGCTTCACGCAGGGCGTGTACTTCTGCATGTGGCTCTCCGGCTCGCAAATGAAACCCTTCACCGACAATCTCACCATTATTAACGATCACGCAGCCTACATTCGGGTTGGGTGTGGTGGTAAAACGACCTTGTTGAGCCAATTCAATGGCGCGTGCCATATAGGTATGATCGGCCTGTGTAAAACTCATTCATCCCCCAGTCGGGCAATTTCTTCGCCAAACTCTTTCACATCTTCAAAGCAACGATACACCGACGCAAACCGCACGTAAGCGACTTTGTCGAGTTTTTTCAATGCTTCCATAATACACTCACCAACCAGCTGGCTGGGCACCTCCCGCTCGCCAGTCGCCCGTAACTGAGACTTGATCTGGTGAACCACTTCTTCAATCTGCTCGGTGCTCACCGGGCGCTTCTCCAGCGCGCGATGCAAACCATTTTGTAACTTGTCTTCGTTAAATGGCTCTCTGGAACCATCTTGCTTGATGACCCTGGGCATAACCAGCTCTGCACCTTCAAAGGTGGTAAAGCGCTCATGACACAAAATACACTCGCGTCGCCTGCGGACCTGATGACCCGAGCCAACTAATCGTGAATCAATCACTTTGGTTTCTTTTGCCGTACAAAATGGACAGTGCATAAAAGCTCACTATGAAAAACAGATAAAAACCCAAACTGCTTCAGTTAATTCAGAACGCACTTTGAGCCAATTGCTGCCAGTATATCAAGATAGTAGCATTCGATGCACATAAAAAAGGCCGCACTTAAGGCAGCCTTTTCTTATCTGTTTAGGTGGTATCTCAGCTTTACGCGTAAACAGGTAGCTTAGCGCAGATTGCTTTAACCTTTTCTTTTACTTGTGCCTGTACCGCATCATCTTCGATGTTATCAAGCACGTCACAGATCCAACCTGCCAGCTCGCCCGCTTCAGCTTCTTTAAAGCCACGGCGCGTGATAGCTGGTGAACCAATGCGCAGACCAGAAGTCACAAACGGAGAACGCGGATCGTTTGGTACAGAGTTCTTGTTCACGGTGATGTTGGCACGACCTAGCGCAGCGTCAGCATCTTTACCTGTGATGTCTTTGTCGATCAGATCAAGCAGGAACAGGTGGTTGTCTGTCTTACCAGAGACCACTTTATAACCACGCTCCTGAAGTACTGCGACCATCGCTTGTGCATTTTTAACCACTTGTGTCTGGTAGGCTTTGAACTCGTCTTGCAACGCTTCTTTGAATGCAACCGCTTTAGCAGCGATTACGTGACACAAAGGACCACCCTGACCACCGGGGAAAACCGCACTGTTCAGTTTTTTGTAGATATCCGCATCACCACATGCAGACAAGATCAAACCGCCGCGAGGACCAGCCAATGTTTTGTGTGTAGTTGTTGTCACAACGTGTGCGTGTGGGATTGGGCTTGGGTAGATGCCCGCAGCAACCAGACCTGCAACGTGTGCCATATCAACCAACAGGTAAGCACCGACTTTATCAGCAATCTCACGGAATTTAGCCCAGTCAACAATCCCTGAGTAAGCAGAGAAACCGCCGATGATCATTTTTGGCTTGTGCTCTAATGCCAGCGCTTCAACCTGTGCGTAGTCAATTTCACCCGTTTCTTCATTCAGACCATACTGAATTGCATTGTAGGTTTTACCAGAAAAGTTCACGTGTGAACCATGCGTCAGGTGACCACCATGCGCCAGGCTCATACCCAACACAGTGTCATGCGGCTGAAGCAGCGCCTGGAATACCGCAGCGTTAGCCTGAGAACCCGCGTGAGGCTGAACGTTTGCGTAATCACAGCCAAACAATTCACAAGCACGGTCAATCGCCAGCTGCTCAACCACATCGACGTGCTCGCAGCCACCGTAGTAACGCTTACCCGGATAACCTTCAGCATATTTGTTAGTTAACTGCGACCCCTGAGCCTCTAGTACGCGCGGGCTACAGTAGTTTTCAGAAGCGATAAGCTCAATGTGCTCTTCCTGGCGGGTGGTTTCCGACTGGATCGCTTGAAATAGTTCTGGGTCAAAATCTGCAATATTCATGTTACGTTCTAACATGGTGTCTCCTAGGTACACGTAAGATTGGTTTTTGAAGGCTTGATTGTACGCAAATTGCGGCCATTTGCCTATGAAATCGGTGTGAGCCTATTTAATCAAGGATTGAATTTATTTCACAGTGTTTGGGGGATGATATTTTTTTATTTAAACATTTATATTTTTTATGGGAAAGTGCATTTATATTTCAAATTGAAATCTACTAAATACGCTTTACTGGTGACTCACTACACCACCAGCAAAGCAATAAACCGCCTTTTAACCCACTAAACGCGTTAACACAGCCTGTTTAAGTGCATCATAATCCGCTGACAAAGGCTCAGCCAGACATGGCTTTTCCAGCGCACTTGCCAGTGCCTCAGGCATCTCAATTGCCTGTTCCAGCACAGCTTCCACAGTTTCTCTGAACTTAGCAGGATGCGCCGTCGCCAGAAAAATACCGGTTTCCTCAGGCTGCCCATCCAATAGGAGCCCTTCATAGGCAATGGCGGTATGCGGTTCTGTCACATAACCTCCTTTTGCAACCTGACGCATGACTTCCTGCGTTCGCTCTTCCGATACTGAACGTGAATAAAACTCATACTTAGGAAAGTACCCACTATCCAGCATAGATTCCACGCGAGGCCAGTTATTAGGTTTACTCACATCCATTGCGTTAGAAATAGACTCCAAAGTCGCATTAGGTTGCCACTGCCCAGAATCCAGATAACGGGGCACAGTGTCGTTCTGATTGGTGGTTGCACTGAGGCGTTTAACTGGCAGCCCCAGCGCCGCAGCTATCATAGCCGCACACACATTGCCGAAATTACCGCTCGGTACGGAGACATGAACCTGCTCACGCTCCGCGACGGTTAGCTGGGCAAAGGCCTCGAAGTAGTAACACACCTGGGCCAGAAGGCGACTGATGTTGATTGAGTTGGCTGAATTCAGTCCCAGTGTTTGCTTAACCTCCTCATCCAGGAAAGCCTGTTTTACCAGTGCCTGACAGTCATCAAAGCTGCCCTCGACGGCGTAACAGTGAATATTTTCTCCCAGTGTGGTAAACAGCTTTTGTTGCGCCAGCGAAATTTTACCCTGCGGATACAAGATCACCACATCAACGCCTGGCATTTGATAAAATGCATGTGCGACCGCAGCGCCGGTGTCGCCACTGGTTGCGGTTAATATGGTCACCCGCTCACCCTGACTAAACGCACCAATACATTGCGCCATAAATCGACCACCGAAGTCTTTAAAGGCAAGCGTTGGCCCATGAAAGAGCTCCAGGCAATATTTATTTTCTTCAACTTGTACTAATTGGGCAGGAAAATCAAATGCCTGCTCGCACATGCTCTGTAGTGAGTCGAGCGGTAGCTCATCTCCGATCAGATGTTTCAAAATCGCGGCACTGCGCTGCGCAAACGGTTGTGCCAGTAAAGCATCAACGTCAGTCAGTGGCACAAGCTCAGTTGGGAAGAACACCCCCTGATTACGGCCAAGACCTGTTTTAACCGCTTCAATAAAGGATACTGTCTGAGTATCATCTTTTAAGTTCACCAATTTCATTCTACTCTCCTTCCTTTATTTCTCTTGTGCCCTGTAGGTCTAATCGGCATATGTGGCTGAAGCCATGTTCATTTAAATAGTGTTGTTGTAGCCATAGTTGGCATCGCTGTGCATCCTGATCGTTGTCGCACAATGCCAACAAGGTTGGCCCAGCGCCAGAAATACTGACCATCAGAGCACCTAATTCAGGCAAGCTTTGTTTGGCTTCTGCAAACCCTTTGATCAAAGGTGCTCTGGATGGCTCGGCAATCTCATCACGCATCAAGGTCACAGCTTTATCAAACTGATGCTGCGACATAAGCAATGTAAAGGCACTTAATCGCTGCGCAAATTCGACTGCATCGTGTGTTGCCAGCTGTTGCGGCAATACCGCTCTGGCCGCCGCCGTATTTAGTGCAAAGCCAGGGTAAGCTACAACCAGTCGCCAGTTGTCATCACTCGGTAAGCTCAGTGCCCTGTCCGGTATTAACTCGGCTGTCAGCTGCAACCCGCCTAAATAGCAAGGCGTGATATTGTCATAGTGGCGTGCGCCACTGACTTTTCCTTCAAAGTCAGCCATCAGCTCAATCATCTGCGTCTGAGACAACTGAGTCTGTGCAAAGGCATCCAGCGCTGCAAACGTCGCGACCACTGAACAGGCACTGGACCCAAGCCCCGAGCCAATTGGCAGACGTTTTTCCAGCGTCAATTTCACCCCGGGCATGGTCGCAGCGACATGCTCCCTGAAATGGACCAGACATTGATAAGCCAGATTTTCCTCAGCTCCCGACGGTAATTTATCCGCATAAGGACCAATACATTCAAAGCTGTCCTGTTCGGCTGCCTCAGCACTCACTACATCACCCAGCAAAGTGCCATCAAGCGGGGCTATCGCAGCGCCCAGTGAATCAAAACCGACACAAAAATTGCCGATGGATGCGGGTGCATAAAATCGTTTCATAACCACTCCTAGCGCGTCAGAGTTTTCAAGATATCAGCAAATACCCCGGCCGCGGTTACTTCCGCTCCGGCACCATAACCACGGATCACAAATGGTTTGGGCTGATAATACTGGCTTAATATGGCAAGCGCATTTTCACCATCTCGGATATCCGACAACGCATGTGAACGCTCTACCGCCTCAATACCCACCCGACAGCGGCCACCTTGAATACTCCCCACATAGCGCAGTACTTTGCCTTCGCTCGCCGCGCTTTGAATGCGATCTGCAAATGCCCCATCTTGCTGATGCAGCTGCGCCATAAATTCATCCACTGAGCTACCCGCAGCAAAGTCAGCTGGCACAACTGGCTCAACTTCGATATCAGCCAGCTCCAGTGCCAACCCGGACTCACGGGCAATAATAAGTAGCTTGCGTGCCACATCCGTGCCTGACAGATCATCACGCGGATCCGGCTCTGTAAATCCGCTTTGTTTTGCTTTCGCAGTCGCTTCGGACAGACTCAGGCCATCTTCCAGCTCGCCAAAGATATAAGACAACGAACCCGATAAAATGCCACTGAAGGACAACAGCTCATCACCTGCACCAAATAACAACTGGAGGTTATCGAGCACAGGCAGCCCAGCACCCACATTGGTTTCATATAAAAAGCGTCTGCCCTTTTGTTGCGCAACCTGTTTTAGCGCCTGGTAATAGTCATAGTCACTGGTATTGGCTTTTTTATTGGCGGCAACAACATGGAAGCCGGCAGCGAGGAAGTCATGATACTGATCAGCCAGATGTTGAGACGAGCTGCAATCGACAATCACCGGATTGATTAGGTGATTCCGGCGCACAAACGACTCAAGTTCTGACAGCTCAAAGCCCTGCTGCGCATCGGCCAGCACCTGCTGCCAGTGCTCAAAAGGCACCCCTTGTTCATTCAGATAACAGCGTTTTGAATTCGCTACCCCATAGAGGTTGAGCTTGATGTTACGCTCCGCCAGCCAGCTTTGCTGGCGTTGTAACTGCGCGATCAACTCAGCCCCCACTAAGCCACAGCCAAGCAAGAACACGTCAATTGAAGGAATATGGGTGAAAAAGTTTTCATGACAAACCTTGACTGCATCCTGACACAGCTCGCCCTGGATCACGGCAGAAATGGCACTTTCGGTAGAATCCTGAGCAATCGCCACAATATTAACCTGTGCCTGCGCCAAAGAGGCAAAAAACTTAGCGGCTAAGCCTTTGTGTGATTTCATGTTATCACCCACCAGGGTGACGATCGCCAGCGAACGACGTACCTGGATTGGCTCGATCAGGTGAGCTTGCATCTCCAGTTCGAAAGCAGTTTGCAGTGCCTGCAATGCCAGTGACAAATCCTGTTCATGAACACAGAAGCTAATACTGAACTCACAAGATGACTGGGTGATCAGAACAATCGATACATTGTCCTTGGCCAGCGCCGAGAAGACTCTGGCCGCCATGCCAACCTTGCCTTTCATACCAGGTCCGGAAACCGTTAGCATCGCCAGCTTGTCAAGGCTGGATAGCGCTTTAACTGGCTCGTCTCCCCCACCTTGTGCCGCAATCACAGATCCAGGTAACTCAGGCGCATGGGTATTTTTGATTTCACATGGCACACCTGCTTTGGCACAAGGCAAAATGGTTTTAGGATGCAAGACTTTGGCACCAAAATACGACAGCTCCATCGCCTCTTTATAGGATAAGCGATTCACTTTGGTGGCCTTTTTAATCAGTCGGGGATCAGCACTGTATACACCATCAACATCGGTCCAGATCTGACAGACATTGGCCTGAATGCACGCCGCTGCAATGGCAGCAGAATAATCCGATCCATTACGACCGAGGGTCGTCAATTCACCGGCACTATTACTGCCTGTAAAGCCAGGCATGATGTAAAACTGTGCCGGTTGAGCCTGTAATTGCGCCGCAAAGCGCTCACGGCTGTCGTCCAGCAAAGCTTCAGCATCCAGATAAGCGTCATTTGTCGCGATACAGGCAGTGGCATCAAGGTAATGGGCTTTGTGCTTACTTAGCATCGCCACCATCAGCGCCACACTCACACGCTCACCAAAACTGATCACATAAGCTTGCACCGCATCCGGGCATTGCTTAAGGAGTTTTACGCCCGCCAGTTTGTCTGCCAGCACGGTAAAATCGGGCCAATGTGTCACGTCACCAAATTCAGCTTCAACCTGTACTTTAAGCCCATTCAAACGCGCTGTGAGCGCTTGCCATTGATCACTAAAACTTTGCCCCTGACGCGCCAGGTCGCATAACTCAACCAGTTTATCTGTGACGCCCCCTGGTGCAGACAACACCACTAAGGCTTCGTGGTTACCCTGTGTCAAGATAAGCTCACGAACTCGTTGCAGGCAGTCGTAATCGGCCAGCGATGATCCTCCAAACTTCAATACTTGCATGTTTATTTTCCTCATTCCAAAAACAAAAAAGGCCTGTGCTCGCAGTGAGCACAGGCCTTTTCGAATACGCACCGACCTATGCCACTATCCCGTTAGGATGGTGGTGGTAATAATGGTCGTGGTGTTAATAATCTTGTTCATAGACTTTAGACTGCCTGAACAATCAATAAACTGTCAAGCACAAAAATTTAATTCGCACTGCAAAAAACTATGCAAAAAACTCAAGTTGTGTACAGCAGCGCGCAAAGTTTATGTCAAATTAATGAATTAACTGATGAACAAAGCAATATAAACTGAGGTGGGTGGAAGAAGTGGTCGTTTACCATTAACTCGATTATTATCGGATCCCGAACTTACTGAGCGTTGCCTGCAGGGATTCTGGCTTCACCGGTTTTTCCAGAAACTCAAGCGCCCCCAGTTTAGCAACTCGTGTCTTCATTTCGTCCTGAATGTCGGCTGAAATAACCACGACATAAGTTTCAATCACCTGGCGCTTGATCGCTTCGAGCACCCCGATGCCATCCAAAACGGGCATAGTCAGATCGAGACACAATAAATCAATATGTCGTTCAGCCAGCACCTCCAGCGCTTCGTGTCCGTTACTGGCTTGGCATATATCAGCGTCAATGATCCCGTTAAGACAACGGATGACTTGTTTGCGGGCAACGACTGAATCGTCACAGACTAATACAGAGTAGCTCATAGAGTGAATTGTCAAATAATCTTTATTGTTCTGTTTTGGGATAAAGGTTATTGTTGTGGTTAAACTTATAACACAATAATCTCCATCCAGTAAGTGCCCAAGGAACAAATTCCTTGCGATATCAGATTGAGATTAATATTTATTTTTAGCACTTTATTGGCTAACTTTAAGTGTATTAAGCGCGCAGAAACTCGTTGTTAGGAGCAAAGAACACTTCATGCTGCAAAAAAGTCTGTCTAAGAAGCTGCTCACAAACGTCTTGTCGGTTTACTTTTTGCTCACCTTTGTCGTGACTTGCGGACAAGTGGTGGCCGAATATGTCAACACTAAAGACTATATTCGCAATGAGTTAACTATGCTGCAAAAAACCTTCAGTCGCAGCCTGACTCGCGCTATCTGGGAGCTCAACACCAAACAAACCGTCACTACCGCTGAGGGCTTGTTAGCCATCCCTATGATTGAAGGGATCATAGTGCGTGACGACAGCGGCGAGATAATTTCTCAGCTGGGTCGGTCGCTCAATATTCATGAGCTTTACAGCCAACAACTCGTACAAGAGGAGGCGCTCATTGAAGATACGCCGTCAGGTCTGTTTGGCTATACCTTTCCTTTGATCTTCGAGTTTTCCGGCAGAGCCACGCAAGTGGGCGATGTAACGCTGTTTTCAAGCCGGGAAGTGGTATTCAGTCGTATCATGATCTCTATTTACTTTCTGATTGGTAATGCGATGGTCAAAACAACATTTTTGATTATCTTGTTCTTGCTCGCTTTCAGAAAATTACTCACCGAACCACTCACCGATCTAACCGAACAAATTGACGATTTTGAAATCGACAATGTCGATGGTCATAAAATAGACATTGATACCACAGAGCGCAACGAGCTCAAAGTGATGGAAGAGGCCTTCAACAAACTCATTGATCGCATCGCCGACTATCGAAAAAAACTCGACCAGGCGCAAAAAGAGCTGTTAATAAGTAATGAAAAACTCGACCAGCACAACATCCAGTTAGAACAAGAGGTCGCGCGTAAAACATCTAACCTGTCACAGGCTATGATGGACCTGCAACAACAAAAATATGAGCTGGAAAAGCAAAAACTGACGCTGACAGAAGAGATCGATCTTAGACGCCAAACCGAAGAAGAGCTGCTGACCAAGCAGAAGGAGCTGGAAAAGTATGTTGATGAACTCAACATGGCTCAAGAACGTCTAGTTGGCTCTGAAAAAATGGCTGCATTGGGTGGCCTGGTAGCGGGGATCACCCACGATATCAATACCCCTGTCGGCATCGGCGTTACGGCAACCTCATTCCTGGAAGAGCGCCTGCAAAGACTGGAAACCGCGTATCGAGATAAAACTCTTTCACCCAAGGCGCTGGAAGAATTTATCAACGAGGCGAAACAAAGTACCAGCTTACTGACCACCAACCTGGATCGGGCGTCAGAACTGGTCGCCAGCTTTAAACAAATTGCGGTTGATCAGGCCAGTGAAGCGGTACGCACCATTAACTTTAAACAATACCTGGGCGAAGTTATCCGCTCTTTACACCCCAAACTCAAAAAGACCGCGCACATTGTCAACGTAGATTGCCCGGAAGAATTAACCCTGCATCTGCCCGCAGGAGCCATCAGCCAGATTTTCACTAATCTGATTATGAATTCCCTGATCCATGGCTTTGAAGGTGTTGCGCAGGGCACCATAGACATAGAGATCCGAGAAGAAAACAACGACGTCTTTATCGTCTACAAAGATAACGGCAAAGGCGTTAGCAAAGCGCAGCTTGAAAAACTGTTTGACCCATTCTTTACTACCAAGCGTGAGCAAGGCGGCAGCGGCCTGGGCACACACATTACTTTTAACCTGGTTAAGCAGACCCTGAATGGCGACATTGAAGTCAATTCAGAAGAAGGCAGAGGACTAACTTATTACATCAGGTTCCCTAAAGAACTACAGAAGAACATTGCTATGTTCAGTTAATGAACGCCTATATCAACAAGGCGAAATATCTGCGCTGAGCCTTTGCCCGAGGGTATGTCGATTTGCTATGATGCGGGTCGATTTTACTCTTCGGAACCTGTTCTATGTGGTTTAGCAATCTTATCTGTTACCGTTTTAAACAAGACGTCTCCTACGCCCAGGAAGACTTTGAAGCAGCACTGGAGCACGACGTATTTCGTCCGTGCGGTAGCCAGGACATGAGCACCTTTGGCTGGACCAAAGCCCTTGGCAAACATGGCCAGACCCTGAGCCACTTTTCTCAGCACTGTATTCTGGTTTGTGCCAAGCGGGAAGAAAAAGTCCTGCCTGCCTCTGTGATCAATGAAATGGTTGCAGAAAAGATCGAATCGATCGAGCAAGAAGAGAATCGTCCGGTTAAGAAAAAAGAAAAAGACGAAATTAAAGAAAATATCACTGCAACCTTGTTGCCTCAGGCATTCAAAAAGTCCAGCCTGCAATTTGCTTTTATCGACCAGAAAAATGGCTGGTTAATCGTCAACAGTGCCAGCTTCAATAAAGCGGAAGAACTGACCGCATTACTGAGAAAATCCCTCGGCACTTTGCCTATCGTCCCAGCCTTTGCAAATTATGATTTGGATCTGTTCCTGACTGACTGGCTCACCAAATTCGAAGTCCCTGAAGGGTTTGCAATCGGCTCTGATGCCGAATTACAAGAAGCCGATGACAATGGTGCGCAGGTTAAACTTAAACAGCATGACCTGGCCGGCGATGAGATCAAATTGCACCTGGAACACGGTAAGCGCGTAACTAAACTGGGTATGGACTGGCGTGAACGCGTGCAGTTTACCCTGCAAAATGACGGCTCAATCAAGCGCCTGAGTTTCAGCGACACACTAAAAGAGCAAAATGCCGACATTCCTAAAGAGGACATGGCGGTCAAGCTCGATGCAGACTTTATTCTGGTCTCTGAAGAAATCAAAGAGCTGCTGGAAGAGCTGTCACAAGGGCTCGGCGACCAGGACGACCTGTAGCGTCTGAGAGGCGGGGCTAAATGCCCCTGCCACTTCATTTTAATAATTACGAAAATGCCGCTTTAATATCGTTCAGCATGTCCTGATAGGCATCATCATAAAACATATCCACTGAACCCAGCACCCCCTTCTCTTCGTAGACATGCAGTGCCGCGGCCTTATCAGACACTTGCAATATCCCTTCAACAATGGCGCCGACACGGATAAAGTCCACATAACAAACATGCCCGGGTTTATAGTTTGGATTAGCCCAGCTTTCAGCGACTTCAACAAATTCTTCCGTGAACCCCCACTCGCGCATAATTGCCCCCCCTATGCGACCACCCAGCTTTTGGATTGCATGCGCTAAAAAGCTCGGATTGGCGAAAACTTCAGGGTGATTTTCAGCTTCAGTCAGGATAGGAAGTACCCCGATATTGAATACCAGTGACGCCAGTGTAATGGTGTCTTTATTGAGCGAGGTGTGTTTGTTAATGCGCAGATAAAAGTCCATCGTGGTGATCGCCTGACAGGCCACTTTCAGCGTCTTCTGCCAGGCTTTATCCATATACGTTTTGATGAGCTTATTTTGCGAAACAAACAGCTGCTCCATCGCCATTGCTGTGGCGACATTTTTGACCTGACGCAAACCTATCCGGGTGACGGCCTGATTAAGAGTGTTAACTTTTACAGTACGGCCCAGAAATGCACTGTTGGCCACTTTAATCATACGTGCCGCCAATGCGGGATCATGAGAAATCACCTCGGACATTTGCATCAAATTAACTTCCGGGTCATCCGCAGCCTGCCGGACCCTTACAGCAATTTCAGGCAAGGTAGGTAGTACCAGGGTATCATTGTTTATTTTATCAATCAGAATCGTCAACAAGGCATTTTCAGTAGACATATTGGTTCAATCCTCGAATTTATTGGCCTCTGGAGCGCAGCAACTGCCTGTGGCGCTGGGCAATGTGCTGTTCATGTTATTAGTATTGTCTAACTTAAAGAGTAAGTTAAGAAAAGTATAAAAATTATTCGTGATAGACAAAAAATTCCAACGCGCTGAGTAAAATAAAATATTCAGCGACTTTGTGCCGCAACAGCAGCAAGTTGCAGTCAATTCATGTAAGGTATAGCACCGAAATAATAATACGGATCCCTGCAGGCTGCTATGTTCCGAGCGGCCTCTATGCAGTAAAGGTCCGACTAACACTCCAAATGAAGGAAAAATGATGAAACGCGCACTCTTATCCACGGCGGTCATGCTGGCTTGTGGCATGCTACTCAGCGGCTGTTCTGAGCCACAGCAACCCAAGACTGAAAGTCAGGCACAACAGAGCACGACACACAGCGGCTATCAGCTACAAGACCTGTCGCCAGAGCGACTGGATATCTATACCCAGGTCACCCTGAATAGCGACCTGTCACACCTCAATGACAACCAGAAAAAAATGCTGGGGTTATTGATTGATGCGTCTAAAATCATGGATGATCTTTTTTGGAAACAAGCATTTGGCATGAATAAAATGGAGTTTCTGACCAATATTCAGGACCCGAAGGTACGCCAGTTCGCTGATATTAACTATGGTCCCTGGGACCGCCTAAATGGTGACAAAGTATTCCTGAGTGGCTTTAACGCCAAAGCACCCGGCGCTGAGTTCTACCCTGGCGACATCAGTAAATCCGAACTTAATCAGACGGACGTAAAAGACAAAGCAGGTTTGTACTCTTTAATAAAACGAGATGCGCAAGGCCAGCTATATAGTGTCCCCTACTCCGAAGCCTACCAGAATGAATTAAACACGGCAGCTCAGCTATTGCGCGATGCCAGCAAACTGGCAGTGGATAAACAATTTTCCAAATACTTAAATTTACGTGCAGACGCGCTGGTAAATAATAGTTACCAAACCTCTGACTTCGCCTGGATGGACATGAAAAATAACCCCATCGATGTGGTGATTGGTCCCATCGAAACCTACGAAGATCAGCTCTTTGGTTATCGTACTGCGTTCGAATCTTATGTCCTTGTCAAAGACATGGCCTGGAGTGAACGTCTGGCAAAATTTGCCGCTTTCCTGCCTGAACTGCAGCAGGGATTACCAGTCGATGAAAAGTACAAGCAAGAAGTGCCAGGTTCAGATGCCGACCTCAATGCGTATGACGTCATTTACTATGCCGGCCACTCTAATGCCGGAAGTAAAACCATTGCCATTAACTTGCCGAACGATGAAGAAGTTCAGCTCCAAAAGGGCACGCGTCGTCTGCAGCTGAAAAATGCGATGCAGGCCAAGTTCGACAAGATCCTGGTACCCATTGCTGAACAGTTGATTGTCCCGGCACAACGTAAACATATTACCTTTGATGCCTTTTTTGCCAACACCATGTTCCACGAAGTAGCGCATGGCCTGGGCATTAAAAATACCATTACAGGCAAAGGCACGGTGCGTCAGTCTCTACAAGAGCATGCCAGCGCCCTGGAAGAAGGCAAAGCCGATATCCTGGGTCTGTATATGGTTGAACAACTGCTGAAAAAAGGCGAGATCACCGAAGGCACGCTGGAAGACTATTATGTCACCTTCATGGCCGGAATTTTCCGCTCTGTGCGCTTTGGCGCATCCAGCGCCCATGGTAAAGCCAACATGATCCGGTTTAATTTCTTCAAACAGGAAGGCGCATTTTCAAAAAATGCGGATGGCCTTTATGCTGTGGATATGGAGAAAATGGGCGCTGCCATGGAAAAGCTGTCTAACCTGATCCTGACACTGCAAGGTGATGGTGACTACCAACAAGTCGATCAGTTACTGGCCACCCATGGCGACATCAAAGCGGAACTTCAGGCCGATCTGGACAAACTGGCGGCAGCTAACATTCCGGTTGATGTGACGTTTAAGCAAGGTAAAGCGGTACTGGGACTATAATATCCCAACCCACATTTAGGCAGATAAACAGGCGCTAAATATCCAGCGCCTGTTTTATTTCGGCAATTTGCTGGTCACTGTATGGGATGGGTGGTAACAACCCCCACACAGGCTTTGGCCAGGCTGCATCATGCTCAAAACGCGCAATATGATGAACGTGCAGCTGAGGCACCATGTTTCCAAGGGCAGCCACATTCAATTTGTGCGGGTTAAAAACGGCTTTAATTAAGTGACTTAACTGGGCAGACTCCTGCCAAAACAGTTGTTGCTGCTCAGCACTGAGATCAATGATCTCACGCATGCCTGATACACGTGGCACTAGTATAAACCAGGGATACTGACTGTCGTTCAGTAATAGCAATTTACACAATGGCCAGTCGGCCAGTTCAATACAATCACGCACCAGTTCCGGCGCCAGTTGAAATGTACTCATTGGTCTTTTTAAGTTCATTATTGATGAGCTCACTGTAACTAACTTGCCACATAAAATCGACCCGATACGACGACGTTTTGTCTGCCACCACACCCATCGGATTTGTTTGCTATCAGGATTTACAGTCTTTAACATCGGGTTTTCAATCCAACATTACACAATTATAAAGGTGACTCTGTGCGCAATTTGCTATCTTATGCCGCGCTTGCCACCGGTTTGCTGGCCACCAGCCAGTTTACTGTGGCCCAGCCGCTGACGCTGGAACGTATTTTCGATGACCCCTCATTGGCAGGTAAGGCCCCTGTTAACCTTAAGTTTTCACCCGATGGTACTCGGGTAACCTACCTGCAGGGCAAAGTAGACGACTACAACCGCTACGATCTATGGGAATACAACATTAAGGCCGACACAAATCGTCTGCTGGTCGATTCCCAGGCCTTATTCTCTGGCCCTGAAACCTTGTCAGACGAAGAAAAGGCGCGCCGTGAAAGGCAACGTATCTTTGGTCGCGGGATCCTCGAATACAAATGGTCTAAAGATGGTAAAGCACTGCTCTTCCCACTCAATGGTGATCTTTACTATTATGAGCTCAGCTCAGGTAAAAGCCGCAAGCTGACCGATACCGAAGCCTTTGAAACCGATGCCCGTTTCTCTCCTAAAGGCAACTATGTGTCCTTTATACGAGAGCAAGACCTGTATGCTCTGGAGCTGGCAACCGGCAAAGAGATCCGCCTGAGCAAAGACGGTGGTGGCGTGATTAAAAATGGCATGGCAGAGTTCGTTGCACAGGAAGAAATGAGTCGTATGACAGGCTACTGGTGGGCCGGAGATGAAAGCAAAATTGCCTTCACCCGCATCGACGAAAGTCCGGTACAAGAAGCCATCCGCAACGAAATTTATGCCGATGAAGTCAAACTGTTTAACCAACGCTACCCGTTTACCGGCACGGATAATGTCCGCATCGATCTGGGCGTGGTCACCCTAAATGATCAGAAAGTGAACTGGATTGACCTGGGTAAAGAAAAAGACATCTACATTGCCCGAGCGAAATGGCTGGAAGATGACACCACTTTGTCATATCAGTGGCAAAACCGCGCTCAACAAAAGCTGGAATTGAGATTCTACAACGCCGACAGCAAGCAACAACGCGTCGCCCTGACAGAGACCAGCGACACCTGGATCAATCTGCATTTTGATCTGCACTTTTTAAAAGACAAAAAGCACTTTATCTGGGCCTCAGAGCGCGATGGCTATAAGCATCTGTATTTGTACCGCACCAGTGGCCAACTGGTTCGTCAACTTACTCAGGGCGACTGGATTGTCGAAAAGCTTCAGGGCGTGGATGAGAAAAAGGGCCTGGTCTACTTCTCTGGTCGCAAAGATACCCCACTGGAAAGCCATCTGTATGCAGTCCCATTGTTCAAAAAAGGCAACATTGAGCGGATCACAGAAGCCGGTGCCTATCACAAAGTGGTAATGGCGGAAGACAATCGCACTTTTATCGACAGTAAATCGTCCGTAAATCAACCTACATCGGTTTCATTGCGCAAAGCCAATGGCGAATTCATTACCTGGCTGGAACAAAATAAGCTCGATGATCAACATCCGCTGACGCCTTTCCTGAATGATTTGTCGACACCAGAGTATGGCACTTTGAAAGCGGAAGATGGGCAATTGATGCACTACCGTTTGTTTAAGCCTAAACAGCTTAAAAAAGGCAAAAAATACCCTGTGATCGTCAATGTTTATGGTGGTCCGCATGCCCAACGTGTTACTAATAGCTGGCGCAGTAAAAACCTTTATTTCCAGTATATGGTGCAGCAAGGTTACATCGTCTTCCAGCTGGACAACCGTGGTTCATACAATCGAGGCAAACGCTTTGAAGACCCCATTTACAAGCACTTAGGTGAAGTGGAAGTCGCCGATCAGATCCGTGGTGTGGAATTCTTACGCACACTGGATTATGTCGACCCGTCACGCATCGGGATTTATGGCCACAGTTATGGCGGTTATATGGCACTGATGACTATGTTTAAGGCAGGTGATTACTTTACGGCGGGCGTGTCTGGCGCGCCAGTAACAGACTGGGCACTGTATGACACGCATTACACTGAACGTTACCTGGGACATCCACAAACCAATGCGAAAGGCTACGAGCAAAGCGCGGTATTCCCCTACACAGACGGTCTGAAAGGCCCGCTGATGATCTATCACGGGATGGCGGATGACAACGTGTTGTTTACTCATGCCACGAAGCTGTTCAAACAATTACAGGATGAAGCAAAGCCTTTTGAAATGATGACCTATCCGGGCTCTAAGCACAGCCTGCGTGGTAAAAAAGTGCAGACGCATCTGCATCAGACCATCACCAACTTCTTTAATCGTCACTTTGACGTGAAGTAACACTCAAACACGGGCCATCGCTGGCCCGTGTCACTTATACGCACAAACACCCTCTGTCACTATTCGACAAATAGCTAATTGCCTTAAGCTTTCCTCTGTAAATATATTATTCATTTGATTTAGAACAAGTTTTACCTCTGACCTTGTTGCAGAATACGCAATCATAGCTGATTCAGTGCACAATCTTGTGCTTTAAAAAGGAGTAGGTGCTATGGCATTTTTAAGACAGTTCACCATATTTGGCCGCCTTGCTATGCTGGTGGGCGTCGTCGTACTTGGCCTGAGCGCACTGGGCATAATGAATTTGCAGCAGCAATATCAGGCACTGAGTGAACAGCAATATGAAAAAACCAAGAACCTGGTTGAAACAGCCCATAGTCTGATCGCCCACTTTCATCAGGCACAGCTCAACGGCACACTCAGCGAAAGCCAGGCCAAAAGCGCCGCTCTGAGCGCACTGAAAGACCTCAGATACGATGAAAGCAATTACTTTTGGGTCAATGATCATTACCCTCGCATGGTAATGCACCCGTTTAAGCCCCAACTCAATGGCCAGTCACTACGTGATAGTAAAGACCCAGACGGAGTTGCGCTGTTTCAGGAAATGGTGGCCGTTGTTAACAGTCAGGGAGATGGCTTTGTGCCTTACAAATGGCCCAAACCCGGCAAGTCTGCACCCGTCGACAAGATTTCTTATGTAAAAGGCTTTGCTCCGTGGCAGTGGATCTTAGGCTCTGGTGTGTATCTTGATAATATCGACGAGCAATTTGCCCAACTGCGCAATCAGATGCTGTTTAATATCGTCGCACTGCTCATCGTGCTGATAATTCTAAGCTTTATCATCGGCAATAGCGTGTTACAACCGATGCGTGCAGCTGCCAACATGATGCGAGACATTTCTCAGGGTGAAGGCGACCTGACACAGCAACTTGATGAGCATGGCCGTGATGAGATCTCACGCCTGTCTCGTTTTTTTAATGCCTATACAAGTAAAATGCGCCGCTCGATCACCTCGGTCGCGGGCAACGCCGCAGAAGTAGAAGCACTGGCCGATCGCGTAGATGACACGGGTGAGGTAAACCTGGAATACATTGAACGTCAGAATGACAGCAGTCGCCAGGTCGCAACAGCCGTTGAGCAAATGAGTGCCCAAATCAAAGAGATCAGCCAACATGCTGAGGCTGCAGAGCAGGCAGCCGGAGATGCAATGCGCACCAGTGAAACCGGTAAAACCACCATCAGTGCCACCATCAGTGCCATAGGTACGCTATCAGACACCATTGAAGAGGTCAGTGTGGTGACGCAGGCACTGGCAGAAGAGAGCCAGCATATTGGCTCAGTGCTGGACGTGATCCGGGGTATTTCGGAGCAGACCAACCTACTCGCACTGAATGCCGCCATCGAAGCTGCCCGAGCCGGAGAGCAAGGTCGGGGGTTTGCAGTCGTGGCCGACGAAGTACGTACACTGGCAAGTCGCACCGGACAAAGTACCGATGAGATCCAGACCATGATTGAAAAGTTACAAAAAGGCGCTCAGGCCGCTGTTGATGCCGTGCAAAACAGTCAACGTCTTTCTGCCAATACCGTGAGTCAGGTCCACGAGGCTGAGCAGGCATTGAGTGAAATTGAGCGTCTGATCACCGTCATTCTGGAAATGAACGGCCTGATCGCGCGTGCGACGGATGAACAAAGCAGTGCAGCTGCCGATGTGAATGTGCGTATTAGCGACCTGTCAGACGCAACCCATCATTCACTCGACACTACCCAAACCTTGTCTCAGGCTAGCAAAGAGCTGAAACAGGCAAGCCATCAGCTTGCCCAGATTGTGGATGGTTTTAAAGTTTAAAGACAGTAGCGCACAAACAAACTGCTGACAGTGGCGGCTGTTGGCTTACCATGTTGCCAGTCACCTCCCTCAACACCACTGCCCGCGATGTCCATGTGGACATAAGGCAGTGGTAAGTCAGACTTACAGCCGTGCTTGTCCAGTCCACCAACAATAGCCAGGAAGGCCATTGGGAACTGGTGACCACGCGCAGTCACTGCCGAAGGAGCGTTATTGCTCGACAAAACATCGTCCGCCAGAGTACGTGGCTGCACGAAATCGTAATCTTCACGACGACTGCGCGATACCTCAGCACAGTCAGCCCACAGATCACCGATATCAGCAAGCTGACGAGATACCTTTTGTGCACGCGCCGGGCCGTTTTCAACATAAGCACTGTAAGGCCCCATCGCTCGGGCGGCATGTCCGGTTAGTGTAGCCACCGTAAACAGCTCAGGATTCACTTCCTCAGTGGCCATATCTTTAAGCTCACTCAACAAATCTCCCATTGCCAGACGGCCTTCCGCATCCGTGTTACCAATGCGCACTTTCACGCCTTCACGCGTGGTGATGATCTCATCCGGGACGAAGCAATCAGAGCCAATCGAGTTACGCACCACAGCCAGGTACGCGATCACTTTTACGCCTTTAGGTTGAAAGTCTGCAACGGACTTCATAAAGCCGGCGACTGAGGCAGCGCCACCTTTGTCACGGCTCATGCCCGCCATAAACCCGCCAACTTTCAGATCGGCACCACCTGTGTCATAAACCAGGCCCTTACCAACAAACATCAAGGTGCGCTCAATGTCTCCTTGTGGTGTATAGACGAGCTTAACAACACGCGGGTGGTGACGCTCTACCGCATAAGATGCGCGCGCAACGGTGCCCAGCATCGGGTAGTCTTTGTCTATGGTAGCCGGGTCTGACACGACTTCAACGCTGACACATGTGTCCTTAAATAGCTCAACACAGTAATCTGCAAACTTAGGAGGTGCCATGCGCTCCGGCTCCGTACCACACAAGTCTCGGGCTGCATACTGACCCGCTGCCATAGCGTTTAACTGACGACATTGCTCTTCAGAAGCCCCCAACAGAGCAATAGATTCAACAGGTTCGATCGCTGGTCCACGATATTCACGGGCTTCCAGAGGTTGCCACAACGCCTGACACGCTCCCAGGTAAGCCACTTCAAGAGCATTCTGATAACGCGTATCGCCAGGTACCCCAGCCACCATCAATACCGGCTTAACCGCACCGGCTGCTTTGGCTTCCAGCACAGCGGCTTTACCCGCTTCAAAAAAGCGTCGCACGTCATCATAGTCACGGTTAAGCGGGCCTGTTGGTGACACGATCAGGCGCTTGCCAGGTACACCTTCAGCCAGCAGTAAGCTGGCTTTGCTGTGTAATCGTGCGTCAACCGCAAGATAAGGGGCGACCGCACTGTTTAATGCCGCAACAGAAAGATCTGACACATCGGAGGTGACGACGATAACAGCATCGGCGTCCTGAACTTGCCAGTCACTGACCGGCAGAGCGAGAGGAAAAGACATATAATCAGCCCTTGGTTATTAAAATGCTGGGCTGATTATCGGTTATTTGTCCGCAAGAGCCAATACCATAGGGGTAATTGCCGGGACATAACAGAACGCGCGTCAGCGTATGACACACTGACACGCCCTGTTAAGCCGCAAAGTAATCGTTAATCCGACTGTGATATTGCGCCGCTGTCTTTTTGTAATTTGAGCTTACTGACCACAGACCAGGCTTCCAGCATCACCAATACACTGACAACCAGAACCACTATGTCCAGACCTACCAGCAACCAGTTACCCTGCTCATAGTACTCACCCAGCTTGATCAGCCCGGCAAAAAAAGCCATCAGAATCACAAACATCATCGGGATCAGCGTGAATTTTGCCGGACGCCCCAGCTTCATCAGATACACAGAGATCACCAGCAAGGTCAGGCTGGCAAGAATTTGGTTGGTCGAACCAAACAAAGGCCAGATGATCATACCGCCGCTGCCCGACGCACCGCCTGCACCAAATGCCAGCAGCAAACAGCAGCCTACTGCCACCAGGGTTGCAAGCACACCGTTTTTCAGGGCATTGAGTTGATAAATTTCACCCCATTCCTGAATAATATAGCGCTGCAAACGCACACCAGAATCCATGGTAGTACCGGCAAACAGCACCACCATGACCGCAAGCAGAGTTGATGCGATCTCCACCGACAATCCCCAACCATTGCTGATCAGGTTAGCCCCGCCCTGGATAAATGCACCGACACTGCCCGCGCCGAGGTGACTGTAAATTTCGTGCCATTCCTCAGGTGACACTGCCAGCATGACGCCGCTCACGGCCACCAGCGTGATCAATGCCAATGAGCCCTCGCCCACGGCCCCCAGGTAACCGACAAAGCGGCCATCGGTTTCTTTATCCAGCTGTTTCGAGCTGGTACCAGAGGATACAATGCCATGGAAGCCGGAAACGGCACCACACGCGATGGTAACAAACAATAAAGGAATGATGCTTGGCGTATCAATCGCAGTTTGCGTATTAAAAGCGGGTGCCGTGATATCCGGCATCACCACAAATACCGCACCATACAGCAATACCAGCCCTACCAGTAGCTGCATGCCATTAATAAAATCGCGCGGTTGTAACAACATCCAGACAGGTAATAAAGACGCCACAGCCGCGTAAATAAACAGAATAATAATCCAATTGGCTTTATCGGCCAGCCCGAACAATTCGCTGGGCAACGCCAGTGGCATACCCGACCCCACGTAAATGCTGGCGTAAAGAATGGCGACCCCAATCACACATAAGGGTACCAGTGGCACCTGACGTTTAAGTAACTGGCCAATCACCAGCGCCACCAAAATGGCGGCCCAGGCAGGGAACACAGCACTGGGGTTAGCCACAAAGGAATTAGCGATAACGACCCCAAATACGGCATTCACCATCAGCAGTACCAGGAAAACCACAATCATAAACAATGAACGCGTGCGTGTACCTATAACAGTTTCTGACAGCGCCCCCATCGACTTGCCTTTGTGACGCGCACTGGCCCAAAGTGCGCCCATATCATGCACACCCGCAAAAAAGATGGTACCAAACACCACCCATAAAACCGCGGGGACCCAACCCCAGTAGACGGCAATGGCTGGGCCAACAATAGGTGCGGCCCCTGCTACGGATGTAAAATGATGCCCCCAGAGCACCACTTTGTTAGTCGGTACATAGTCTACCCCGTCATTTAACTCATGCGCCGGTGTAACGAACTTATCGTCCATTTTAAATATTTTTTCGGCGATGAATTTTGAATAGACAAACCAGCCAAACAGCATACCAAGTATGCCAAACAGCACGATCATGATTGACTGCATTGTATTCCCCCTGTTGTCCTGTTGTTGTTCTTGATGTCCGCTAAATATCAGTGTGTTATTGCCCGTGCAATTCAGCTATATTGCAGTACACGGCAAAGCCAGCGACTCAGACAATATCTGGCCGCCAGGTGATCCGCTATATGCTATCGAGATTGTATTGCGCTAAATAAGTCTGAATTTAGCCGGATAGGCTATACCCTAGCACACCGCCGTGTGATCACAGAGCCTTGTCATTGTTATCTTTTAGTCGAAGGTCTGAACATCAAACAGGCCTAACTGAGCCTGACCGGATGCCACCTCACCTAACCCCAGTTGTATCCCTATCAATCTGACCGGCTTACTGCCAAAGCGCTCAACGGCCTGCTCCAGCAAAGTGAACAGCACTCCTTCATCAATCTCATGATACTGACACTCTTTGGTAGTTTGCGTAAAATCATAAAACTTCACTTTAACCCCCAGTTTGTTAAAGGTCCGCGTGCCGCGATAGGGCTCAGCACGCCGCTGCAATTCAGGAAGCAGCCGCTCGCGAAGCACGTCCTTAAGTGCATCCAGATCTTGTATGTCTTTTTCAAACGTGGTTTCAACACCGACCGATTTGCGAATACGTTCAGTTTCCACTTTACGCTCATCAATGCCCTGACAACGCCGCCAAAGTACATCTCCGAATTTACCAAACCGCTCTGTCATCTGAGTTCTGCTGCTGGCCTTAACGTCGCGGCCATATTGCAATCCCATTGCCAGCAGTTTTTCATGTGTCACTTTGCCCACGCCGGGGATTTTTTTCAGCGGCAAAGTGTCAATAAACACATCCACGTCGTCAGGGGTGATCACATACTGGCCGTTCGGTTTATTTTCGTCGCTGGCGATTTTGGCCAGGAATTTAATTGGCGCAATGCCCGCAGAAGCAGTCAGGCCCGTTTCTTGATAGATATCGTTGCGGATCTGCTGCGCAATTAACGTTGCGCTGCCCTGACACAAAGTGCACTCCGTAACGTCCAGATACGCTTCGTCCAAGGAGAGTGGTTCTATTAGGTCTGTGTAACGGGCAAAAATCGTGCGGATCTGCGCAGACACCGCTTTGTATACCGCCATCCTGCCGGGCACAATCACCAGCTCAGGGCACAGCTGCTTAGCCTTGTAGTTAGACATGGCAGAGCGCACACCATACTGGCGCGCGATGTAATTGGCCGTTGATAACACGCCACGGTGGCTATTCCCGCCAATCGCAATCGGCACATTGGCCAGCGCTGGGTTATCGCGCATCTCTACGGCAGCATAAAAGCAGTCCATATCAACATGGATAAACTTACGCATGAACTTAACAACTGGTTATTTATACAGTCATTATGGGCAAAGAATTTCAGTATGGCAATATGATTGTGTGTTTTTTGTCATCGCGTCTCACCTGTATTTTATGGCCAAATACTCTAAACTGGTCAGACAATGGCCGCGTATCAGTGCATAACTAAACTGAGCCGCCAGACCTATTTAACACAAGGAGCATTTATGAAGTACAGCCACCTGGGTCATTCCAATTTAGAGGTATCACGTGTCTGTCTGGGCAGCATGACATGGGGCGTGCAAAATAATCAGCATGACGCCGATGAGCAAATCAATTATGCACTTGCACAGGGTGTTAACTTTATCGACACTGCCGAGATGTATGCCGTTCCTCCGTCACCTGAAACCTATGGTAAGACCGAGGAAATTATCGGGGACTGGTTACGTCGCCACCCTGAAAAGCGTCAGGATATGGTCATCGCCACTAAAATAGCCGGTTCAGGGCTAGCCTGGATCCGTGGCGGTGCCCCCATCACGGCCGAAGCCATTGTCGCCGCTGTCGATGCTTCCCTTAAGCGACTGCATACCGATTACATTGATGTATACCAGCTACACTGGCCAAATCGGACTTCCCCCCATTTCTCTAAACACTGGCCCGGCATGATCACTTTCAGTGATGTATCAACGGAGCAGCACAAAACAGAGATGTTAGAGATACTGGGTGCACTCAAACAGTGTATGGACGCAGGTAAAATTCGTCACTGGGGACTGTCCAATGACACACCCTGGGGCATAAACACCTACTTGCAACTGGCGCATCAACACCAATTGCCAAGACCGGTATCAATTCAGAATGAGTTCAATCTGTTACATGCTAAAGACTGGCCTTACATCATAGAAAACTGTGTCCATGAAGACATCGCCTATCTGCCCTGGTCGCCACTTGCTGGAGGCGCTTTGTCAGGTAAGTACCTGGGAGGTGCACGACCAGAGGGATCGCGCTGGACCTTGATCCAACGCAACGGCTTATTCCGGGACACTCAGTTTGCACAAGAAGCCACGGCGGCCTACGTCGAGATTGCCAAAGAGCACAACATCACCGCATCTCAGCTCGCACTGGCCTGGTGCGACCAGGTCGATGGCGTGACGTCTACCATCATAGGCGCAACAACGATGACGCAGTTAAAGGAAAATATCAAAGCCTGTGATTTGACTCTGCCACCAGAGGCGTTGGCCGAAATTGATACGGTGCTAAAAGCGTATCCATTGCCCTATTAACAGATACGCGCCCGACGGGGTTCCGCTCGGGCGCTGCTGTCTGAATCGAAATGTGGTAGAATCAGCGCTTTTTCGGGACTCTGCCATGCGCGTTCTTAATCCAGCCCCAGCTGTGCCTTTACCTGGTACCAGTTTCACCCGGCCTGCAACACGAGCCATTATTACCCGTCAATCGCAAATCTTGTTGCTCTACACCCAGCGCTATGATGATTACACCTTACCCGGTGGTGGGGTTGACGAAGGAGAGTCTCTCACAGACGCGCTGGTACGCGAGGTCAAAGAAGAAACCGGTGCCCGCTCTGTAACCAACATCGCGCCCTTTGGTATATACGAAGAATATCAGCACTGGTACAAGCCCGATTATGACAATGTACACATAGTTTCGCACTGCTATCAGTGTGAAATTTGCGGGGAATTTGATGAGCCAGAAATGGAGCATTATGAAGTTAGCAATGGTATGCAACCACAATGGGTGGAGATCACCGAAGCCATTGCCCACAATGAAGCCGTACTGGCAAATAGCGATAAGCAAGGACAATCTCTACTCAGAGAAACCCGCTTGCTCAAGCTCATTGCCAAAGAATTAATGCAACTGAACTTTTAACCCTTAGCCTGAGTCATACGTGTGTTATGGATAGAAAAACAAAATAAGAAAATCAAAACACTAAGGAAAAGTGATGCGTTCATGGCTCAGTGCAATTGTCATTTCCGTTGCCTGTCACTCAATATTACTATGGCTGCTGGCTCAACAAACAGTTGTGGCACCTGCCCGCGCGCCTCAACCAAGCATTAAAACCTACTTGATCGTCTCACCGCCTGAACGCACACAGGACCCCAGGGATACCGAGCAACCATCACAGCCACCCACTGAGCCCATACAGGCATCTGAGCAGCAGATAGCCTCGGTGCAGCCAGTGCCCGAAACAAAACAGGCCGAATCACATGTCATCTCTACCAAGACTCCCCCCACGACTCACACTGACCCTCAGCCACAGGTTCAACAAACCAAAGCACATGTCAACAAGCCCTATAAACGTATCGATCCAGCTCTGGGCCTGTCACGTCTGCGCCAGCAAATGCTAAATCAGCCTGTGATACGTCAGACACCACGCAGTAATACCCAGCCAAAACGCCTCGGCGTACCTAAGTCACATCAAACCTTGAACCAACCTCTGCGACAGATTGAATCGAAAAACCACATTTTCACGGAATATCGAGAAGGAGACCGGTGTTACAAAGAGGTTCAGGGTGACCCAAACAACCCACCACCTGAAGGGTTTGCTAAAAACTGGCTTACCGCAAGCAGCACCTGCGACAAAACAGCTATCTCGGATGCTTATGATGCTGCTATGGGCAAGTGGCTGAATAAAAAACGCTGACCACACAAGCTTAACAATGTATGTTTGCCCAACACTGTGCACCAGCAAACTGTACTGAGATCAAAACAACCCCGGCTTTGACTCGCAACCTGCCGCTAAAGCGATGAGACGATTAATAGCTAGCTGTTACCCCACCCGCAATCCAGCAAATCAAGTGTATTTACACCACACTGTGTGCCAACAAACTGTACTGAGATCAAAACAACTCCGGCTTTGACTCGCAACCTGCAGCTAAAGCGATTAGTATTTAGCTGTTACCCGTCCTTAGTTCGGCAAGTCAAGGAGTTAGTATGAGTATAAAGCGGATCAACCAGTTTTTTAACCCCCGCTCGGTGGCCGTTATTGGTGCCTCCAGCAACACGGGCCGAGCCGGGAACGTGGTGATGCGCAATCTGCTACACGGCGGGTTTAAGGGCCCCATTATGCCTGTTACACCAAAATACGCTGCCGTTCAGGGGGTATTGGCCTACCCAACCATTGCCGATCTCCCTCAGGTACCTGATCTGGCCGTTATCTGCACCAATAAGGCGACACTAATACAGATTTTAACCGAGCTATCGGAGCGCGGGTGTAAAAATGCCATTGTTGTGGCAGCGGGGCTCGACAACGAGCAAAAACAACGCTTACAGACACTTGCCAGAGACAAGCAAATCACACTGCTAGGCTCCAACAGCCTGGGTATGCTACTCCCTCACCTGGGGCTAAACGCCAGTTTTTCTCATACCACCGCTGATGCAGGCAAACTGGCCTTTATCTCCCAATCTGCCGCGGTCTGCTCCACCATACTGGACTGGGCAAAAAGCAAACGCATCGGGTTTTCCTATTTTATCTCTCTGGGCGACAGCTTGGATATCGACTTCGACGAATTACTGGATCTATTCGGTCGGGATGCCAAAACGAAAGCAATTTTGCTGTATATCGATAACATCAAAGATGTACGTCGCTTTATCTCCGCAGCAAGAGCTGCCGCATTTAGTAAGCCCGTCATAGCTATCAAAACCGGCCGTACTCAGGCAGGTGCTGAGGCCGCTGTGATCCATACAGGCGGGTCAACCTCAGACGATGCAGTGTACGATGCCATGTTCCAGCGCGCAGGTATGCTCAGGGTTACCGATCTGCGAGAACTATTTGCAGCTACACAAACGCTGGCGCTGCACCCTAAGCTATTACAAGTTGAGCACCTCACTATACTCACCAATGGCGGTGGCCCAGGTATTATGGCCGTAGATACCTTGTTACAACGCAGCGGCAAACTCGCCGAGCTCAGTGACAAAACCATCGCTGCACTCAATGCCGTGATCCCACAGTCAAATCACACTGCAAACCCGGTTGATATTTTCGGCGACTCAGCGCCTCACCGCTATCAGCAGGCACTGGAGATTTTACTCAAAGCGGAAGAAGTGAAGAACTTACTCATCATTCATACGCCATCTGCCCTGGCCCCCAGTGAAGCGTATGCCCAGATCATAGCGCAAACCCTGAGTACGTTACCTAAAATGGCTCGCCCCTTTGTGATGACCAACTTTATGGGAGAGGAAGCTGCCTGGGAGGCCCGTGATGTCTGCGCCGAGCACAGCATTCCGACGTACCGCACACCAGAGGGCGCCGTCGGGGCTTTTATGCACCTGATCAGCTACCGGCGTAACCAGAAGCACCTAACGCAAACCCCGGAATCCATCAGTCAGGATGAACTGATCCACAGCCACAGTGCAAAAGCGCAGATTGACAGCTATCTTGATCAATCACTCACGCAATTATCGACCCACCAGGCCAGCCAGATCCTCTGCCATTACGGCATGGAATGCATAGATACCGACATAGCACTGACTCCCAGTGAAGCCAAAGAGCAGGCACAAATACTCGGTTTTCCTGTCGCACTCAAATTGATCAGCCCGTCTATCCCGTCAAAATCTGAGGTCGGCGGCGTGGTGCTCAACCTAAATGATGGCGATGAAGTAGAACAAAGTGCTTTTGCTATACTCCTGCGTATCAAACAAGCCTACCCAGACGCTATTATTGAAGGGTTCTCTTTGCAAAAAATGGCGCCCAGGGCAGGCAGTCAGGAATTACGTATTGCAGTCAAAACCGAGCCCGATGTAGGACCGGTTATATTACTTGGTGAAGCTGGCACCGGATTTAACTTCAATCAGGCGGCCGTTGCCCTACCCCCATTAAACATGAACCTGGCTAAATACCTGATAGCCGCAGCGTATGATAAAGGTGTCCTGAAAGAGCGCCTGTTACCGGAGAAAGTAGATAAGTATCGTCTCTGCGCGCTGCTCACCCGCGTCTCCCAGTTAGTGGTGGATCAGCCAGACATTCAGGCTGTAGAATTGAATCCCATTTTGGCGACCGATGGGCACTTTTTGATCCTCGATGCCAATATTACTTTACAACGCTACGAGCCGCTCCCGGGACGCAAGCGATTAGCCATTAAACCCTATCCAAAAGAATGGGAGCGATCGGTTACCCTGAAAAATGGCACCCAGGCACAGCTAAGGCCAATCCGCCCCGAGGATGAACGCAACCATCAGGAATTTGACCAGTCCCTGAGTAAAGAAGACAGATACCGACGCTTTTTCGGAGAATTGCCACAGTTTACTCATGAGCAATTGGCTAAAATGACGCAAATCGATTATGACCGCGAAATGGCATTTATCATTACCGAGCCCTATAAAAGTGCACAACGGACACTGGGTGTTTCACGGGTGTTGATGGACCCAGACAATTTACTCGCCGAATTTGCTGTGGTCGTGCGTTCAGATTGCCAGGGCCTTGGCCTGGGCAAACTACTGATGGAAGCAGCTATCGACTACTGTAAACGTCAACGCGTCGGGTGTATTGAAGGGATCACCTTACCAGAAAACACCGGCATGATAGGGCTGGCGAAAAAGCTCGGATTCACGGTGACCCGAGACTTTGAAGAAGGCACTGTGGTGATGAAAATGCCACTCACAGCACAATAACGCGGCACAACCCTTAATAGCAAGGTTAACAAGATAACTATGGATCTGACACTCAGACAAAAAACCGCCGGGCTACTGGAAGCCAGCGGGCGATTCAGGAAAGCCGGACATGCCATTGATGTCTTTCTGATCTCGCTCATCATTATCAACGTCATCGCCATAGTACTGGAGTCTGTGCCAGCACTTGCTACGCGTTATCACAGGCTGTTCTTTTTCATCGAAGTCACGTCGGTGGCGATTTTCACCATTGAGTACTTGCTCAGGCTGTGGTGCTGCGTTGATAAACTGGAATTTAAACATACGCCAGGTAACAACACGAAAAAACGTATGCGTTATGTGTTCTCGCCACTGGCCATTATCGATTTACTGGCTATTCTCCCCACGTTACTCATGGTGTTCTTCACCTTTGACCTGCGTTTTTTACGGGTATTCCGTTTGCTGCGTATCTTCAAACTGACCCGCTACTCTCGCGCAATGCAGCTATTGTTAGCAGCATTCAGAGAAGAGAGCAGTTCATTGCTGGCGGCTTTCTTTATTATGTCGCTGGTGTTGATTGTGGCGTCGTGTGGCATCTATCTCATTGAACATGACGTGCAGCCTGATAAATTTGGCTCGATACCGGCCGCCATGTGGTGGGCAATGGCCACACTAACCACGGTGGGATATGGTGATGTGGTGCCCATCACGCCTTTGGGGCGATTTTTTGGCGGAGTGATCACCTTACTGAGTATGGGAATGGTCGCTATCCCTACGGGTCTGCTGGCGTCCAGCTTTGCCGATCAACTGAGAAAACGTCGCGATGCCTTCAATGAAGCCGTGCTGCACTCACTGAGCGATGGGGTCGTCGATGAGCAGGAAAAAGAACACCTCGAAGCCCTCAGAATTGAACTGGGGCTCAGTGCTACGGAAGCCAATCAGGCCATAAAAATGATGACCAGCCAGCGCGTACACAACCACTATTGTCGTCATTGTGGCGGCAAGCTATAGCAAAACAAAGGCCTGCATCACGCAGGTCTGTCACTAGCTGGCGCGCGCAAATACCTGATGCCAGTTACGCCTTAGTAGTGCACCAGCTTCGCTCGCAGGCAGCGCTTTACTGAACAAATAGCCCTGGAAGCGTTCGCACCCAAGCATTCTCAAAAAAGACAGCTGCTCCATTTGCTCTACGCCTTCAGCAACACAATACTTACCCAGACTGTGTGCAAGCGATAAGGTGGAGTGAATGATCACTTCGTGTTCCTTGTCGCAGCCAATGTCGCTGACAAAACTGCGATCAATTTTAAGCGCATCGACTGGATATTGTTTAAGGTATGTCAGTGATGAATAGCCAGTCCCAAAGTCATCCATATAAAGTCGGCAGCCCAGCGCCCTCAGCTCATGCATACGCACAATTGCCTGCTCGGCATCTGCCATCATCACTGACTCGGTGATTTCGAATACCAGATGGCGACCATCCACACCATTTCGTGCCAGAATATCGGTGATCCGGACCAGTAATTCTTCGTACTGAAAATCCAGTGCCGATAAGTTAACCGAGATATACAGATCGGGATGGGTTGTGTGCCACTCTTTCAGGTCGACCAGTGCTCTTTCCAGTGTTTGCAACATAACCCGGGTAATGATCCCCGTCTGCTCTGCGGTATGGGCGAGCTCCTCGATGCTATAACTGGGTGTTTGTGGCCAGCGCAGCAAGACTTCAAAACCTTCTACCGACATATGAGTCGCATTGATAATGGGCTGATAATGATTACGAAACGCTTCTTCCTGATAAGCTTTTAACAGCGCCTGTTCAATAGCCAGAGCACGCTGAACCTGCTCATTGATCTCACTGTGATAGAATTGATAATCTGTCACCAGAGACTGCCTGGCATGATTGAGAGCTGTCTCAGCGGCCTGATTGAGGTCAAAAGCGTCACTGGCATCATCCGGGAACATTGCAATTCCCAGCTTCGCTTTCACATGCACCTGTTGCTGCTCAATCTCAAACCCTTTTTCAAATCGCTCAAGCAGGCAATGAATATACCGCATTACCTGTTCCACGCCCGTTAGCTGCTCCATCAGAATATAGAAATCCCGCTCGTTACCGATGGCCAGGCTATCCACTTCCCGAAAACAACACTGCAAGTTGGTTGCGAGCTTTTGCGTAACCAACGCAAGGAAGTCGTTGCCATAGGTATCCGCGAACCTTTGCAAGCGACTGAACTTAATCGCGATAATCGCCAGAGGTTGGCGTGATAAATGCGCCTGCTCTATCGCATGCTGTACGCGATCCATGAATAACACTTTATTTGGCAGCTTAGTCAACGCATCATAGTTAGCCAGTTGATAGAGTTCTTTCTCTGTGCGCTTTTGCTTGGTGATATCGGTGAGCACCAAAATATAATGCTTATCTTCCGTCGCACTGATTTTTAACAGTACCTGACGCTTTTCGCCGCTGGGCAGTCGCAAAGTTTCTTCGGCAACATATAAGTCATCGACTTTTAGTTTGCTGATCGCACGCAGATACTTCATCCTGACATCGCGCTCCAAACCCAAAGTGACGCTGGTACTGGATGAAGGCGCGGCACTAACAGAGAAGGCACTTTGCAGTGCTTTGTTGCAAGCAAGAATGCGCAAATGCTTGTCAAAGATCATGACCCAGTCACGAGTTTGCTCAAACGCCGCACCAAACAGAGTTGCCCGCTCTTCGAACACCCGCTCCCGGGTCAGGTTGGTATACGTCCCGGCAACCTGCACAGGCACCCCATCCTGCCACGCCATTACTTTGCCGTAGTCCTTGTACCAACGCCATTGACCATTGACATGACGTAAACGATAAGTACAGTCAATAAAACCTTTTTCGGTTGAAACAAACTCCAGCCACTCAATCCGGAACAGGGCACGATCCTGTGGGTGGATCAACTCCAAATATTCATCCAATACCAGGCTCTCATTGCTGTAACCCAGGTCGCTCACGAGCCGCGGCTGGTAAACAAACTGGCTTCCAGACTGCCAATCCCAGACACCCGAATTACTGCCCTCCAGAGCCATCTTCAGGCGCGTTTCACTGTTTTGTGTTTCACGGTGGGCAGCCAGGATCATACCCGCCACTTTATTTTTCCGGTGCACCCAAAAAGCGAATAAAGCGGCGGCCAGCAAGACATAGCAAAACAGTGCCCAGGGCGCACGCCAGATAGGGTAATGCACCACAATCTCTAATTGAGCAGGTGGGGTATAATCTCCCGTCAGGGGATCCTTCGCCCACACTTTGAGGCGATAATTGCCGGGGCTTAATTTAGGAAAAACCACCCGGTTACTATTACGGCTCAGAATGCGCTGCTCACCCGAGAGCTGATATTCATAAACGATACGCTCTTGCAGCGTAAACGCCATGGCCGAAAACGACACTTCCAACCCGATATCATCATGGTTCAGTTCGATGTAAGAAAATGACTTGAGCCCGGATGGCAAAAGATCCCGAGACATCAGATCAACATCGGTTATGTTCACACGATTTAGTAAGGATTTAGCCGGGCGATGCGCCTTGGGGTCGAATAGCGTAAAGCCCTGTAACGAGCCATAACCAATGCGACCATCCGACAGCTTGACTGACGCCCCGCCGTTAAACTCATTGCTCATCAGGCCATCAGCCGTAGTAAAGCCCTGCAGATGAAAGTTATCCGGGTCCAGCCGCCAGATCCCCTGGTGAGACGACATCCAGATCATGCCGACATCATCTTGTACCATTTCATACAAGATATTATTGGTGACAGTATGCTGCTCATTGGGCATAGGCAACAACTCGTAACCATCTGCGGTAAGCCTCACCAGACCATGCCTGGCAAACGACAACCACAGCACATTATGCTTATCTATGGTATAGCTCAGCAAATCGACCGCGCTTTGCTTATGTGCTTTAGGCACCTGGTATATCTCTACCAGCTGGTGTGCCTGCGTGTCATACCGGAACAACCGTCCTTCACTGTAAAAAACTGGGTCCTGAGGATGTGTACTCAATGGCTTATAAAAACCATAGCTCAGAAAAGGGTCAAACCGGTCGAATTCTTCGCCCAATTTCGAGAGCGTGCCAGCATTGATATCAAACACATAAAACCCGGTTTTTTCATCAACCAGATAAAGCTGACCATCCCCTACAATTACTGCCCCTTTGACAAATCCGGACAACACGCCTGTGGCAGTGTCATCCTGTGCCTGAGGCCGATAAATTTGCTCAGATTCAGGCTCGAAAATAAACAGCCCACGGTTACTGCTCAGCCATAGCTTGTCCTGATAGTTCAGTAAGCCAAAGATAGTAAACTCGGGATAAAAACCATCCCCCAAAAAACCTGCTAAATACTGTTCGGAAGTTCGGGTTTGTGGGTCGTAGCGGGTCAGTCCATCTCGTGTCCCAGCCCAGATAAAGCCATCGTATTCGACCAGGCCCCATACCGTGCCTTTCGAAAAGCGCCCTTGTACAGATCCCGGGTGTACATTATCAAACCCCTGCGACTCGGCTGGTAAGTAAAAAGCGCCGTCTTTTTTGGTCGCGATCCAAATGCCACCAAAATCATCCCGAATGAAGTAAATAACACTGCTGTCTGAAACCGCATAATGGCTGCTGGCCAGTCTTGTATCACGATGAACTGCACCAGTGGCGATGTCATAGTGCATCAGACCATGATCTGTCCCCAGTAACAACTGCGTACCATTACGCTCGATTTGCCAAATATTGAGCTCTTCAATCAAGGTTTGGTAAGTCACTTCGGCGTCAAAGTCACGGCGTAATGCACTGATATCCAGCTGATACATACCAATTACAGCCCCTAAAATCAAGGTGTCGTCATCGAGCAGATACATTGATTTGGTATTGGTCTGAAAAGGGTGAGTGATCTGATCGCGGTGGGTAATGGCACGCAACTGTTCGGTATCTGTGTTATACACAAACAGGCGTTCAGCGGATGCTATGAACAATAGGTTGCCATGTTTGAGTAAGCCGCGCACTGCCATTTGACGATCTTCAACAGGCAAAACTATCTCTTGAGTGATGCTCCCTGTACGCGTATCCATCACCGCGACATTTTGTGCTCTGCCCAGCCAAAGCTCATGCTTACTCTTGCTGAGCATTTGAAATACACTGTTTTTAAAGTAATCTTCTTCAGATTCCGGTGCTGACGTGTAACGACGATAGCTATCTTTCTCAGGGTCATAACTAAACAAGCCTGCGCGCCCCGACGCTATCCAGATGATGCCATTTTCATCCTGATAAATGCGGTCTATCTGCATTTTGTTCAGGTCCTGATTTGGCCCCCCAACCTCTAGCACCTGATACCCATCATAACGATTAAGGCCGCCTTCGGTTGCCAACCAAAGGTACCCATTATCATCAACTAATAGCGTATTTACATAGCTTTGCGACAGGCCCTCTGCTGGAGACAAACGAGATACCTGCGCCAAAGATAGAGAAGAGAACACAACGAGGATAAAGCTGAGGATTATTCGCAACATAGTCGATTCTACTCAGGGTTAATGCATTGCATTGCCAAGATCTGTCGACCTTGTGCAACATAGGTATGATACTTGTCTGCCAGTCCCTGAGGCAGCGCCAATGGGTCAATCGCCGCAAAGCCCAGACCTGCGTAAAACCCACTCAAATGACGATAAGCAAAGGTGTACAGAGGAGCCTGTTGTTGCCCCAACACGGCATGCAAAAGAACTTTTGCAAACCCCTTGCCTCGTTGCTCAGGTGCAACCAATACGGTAGACAAAAAACAATGCCCTGTAACGTGCTGCACTCTGCACGCTGCAACAATATCAGGGCCTTTAAGCACCCAGTTCTGATCCTGACGCGTCGCTTTACCCCTGGCTTTGTGGGCTTGATAAAACTTATTCACCAGGGGTGTTTGAATGGCCGGTAATACCTGAGCAACTACTTTCATGGCTATGCCAGCATCAGCCCCAGATAAAACTCGAATTTTTCTTTCAACATCGCCTGCTCTGACAGGGGGCGCTGATTGATTGCATCATAAATGGCCTCACGGCTATTCTTACCGCGTTTGATTTGATAAGCCCAAAAAGACGCTTCGTACTCTAATTGAATTTGATATTTATCTTGTCTCGATAAATTACACAGGTTATAGCTCATAGTAAATTTGGTTACAGCAATCTCTGTAAAAAGTGTATCATAATTACGCTAAGGTGTATCCGTTCATGTACACGCTCAACGCATGTTACCGACGTGCTACTTTGTGCCGCAGCCCCACAGCTAAAATAAGTGGGTCGATTTTTATAGGGAGAACCATTGCGAATTTTTAGTTTGTTATTGTTATGCTGCCTGAGCACACACAGCGTCGCAACCGATAACCGCACACTGTACTTTAATCGCCCAGCGGACACCCCTCAGGCGAGATACGTGATTGAGTTATTGCAAACCGCTTATCAGCAGCTTGGTTATAAGTTAGAAGTCGTTGATTTTAATCGCCAAAGCGCACTCATCGCAGCCAATAATGGCGCTCTGGACGGGCAACTTGGGCGGATCCATGGCGTGACTCAGGCCTACCCAAATTTACTCCAGGTACGCTTTCCCTTGTATACTTTTAACTTGCAGTTACTCAGTCGCTGTTTAAGTTGTACCTTTGAGCAGCTCGACTCGCTGGTCATTCAAAGCGGTTACCTGGTATCAAACCAGTATCTCGATAGCGCGCCTTTTAATGGCCAGCTAATAGAGGTAAAAAACAATATCACTCAACTCAATCTGGTTACCCAGGGAAAAGTACAGGCAGCGTTGGTGGTTGACTTTCACTTGCGAGAGCATCTGGCGGATATGGATCTGGAGACATTTAAAATTGATACGCTGCTAACCATTGAGACTTATCACTATTTACACATAAAGCACAAAGCCCTAATCCCGCGCCTTGAAGAGGCATTACATGACTTGGCAAAAAAGGGCACTGTGGCTATGCTCAAAGCCAAATACCAGATTTAAAACAGGTCTTCCTGATTCCCTTGCTGTTGAGCGTCCGTCGGCTCGGCTTCTGCGCTACGCTTCTTCGCGGCCATCACACGCTTTTGGCGTTGCGCGCATAGCTCAATCACCTTACGCTTTTGCTGATCACTCAGCGCATGCCAATGAAAGCGCTCTTCGCGACTGCGAAAACACCCTTTGCAATACCCCCGATTATTCACCTCACAAATACCCCGGCAAGGGCTGGGGATCTCGAAAATCTCAATCTGTTCCATATGCTTCACTGGTTACTCTTTATCCGGTACTATGGCCAAATTGATGCTCAGATCGCGGCTTACCAACATTTAATTGAGTATAATATAGACTAAAATTAATTATCTATAACTGTGTGGCCCTAAGGAGACACCATACATGAAAAAATGGTTTTACTTATTCCTACTTTTGCCATGTTTTGCTTACGCTGACTGGCACAGTGGCAAGATTGAAATGATAGCAATAGGCTATGATGGCAAAACAATATCAATTGGTATGGAAGGCTCAACAAAGACCGAATGTACATGCTATCCAACCTGGCCTAATCGGTTTTGCCTGAATAGAAACAGAACCTCGTTTAACGAGGAATTTTCATTACTATTGTCCGCCAAAGCGAAAGGTAAAAGTGTTTCACTGCAGATAGATGAGGCCACTTGTATGGTGAATGCCATGTATGAGAATTGATGCCTGTTCAAGTTTAGCAAGGCTACGGTAGTAGTGATTAATATCTGATAAGCTGACGTGCTTCCTCCTTACCGTCGGCATAATCTATCATCCTCAACCCGATGAGGATGACCTAAAAGTAGGCGGCGTATCTCACGCACGCCAGTTTAGAGTGGGAGTTCGTGCCGTCAAGCTGAAGGCATATTTCAAACAACAATTTTGTGTGGCTGTCCATGTAACTATTGTGTCTACCTACTAGGGTGGCCCCTTAATTTACAATAAATGTAACGAAAGAGTCCGGACAAAACAGCTAATACTAGACCTATAATTAAAGGTTCTGAGAAGTCATCACATATTTTAGTTTCAGTATGTTTACACCCTACTTCCTCACCACTATAAATAGCGTAAGAAAAGTAAAAAAAGCCCAAGCTTGCAAAAAACGAACTATAAAAAAGCCTTCCAAAAATTTTTACAACATTACTAATTTTATTCACCCTGTATAAGTTTCTTTATTCTCAAGTCAACGGTGCTTCCACAGCTCATACCAAATCCGAGACTCGGTCCATCAATTAATACACCATAAAATGAGCTATTTTGCCCTACGAAGAATGTATGCCCTCCAATAGGAGTTTCAATATTAAATGCATTGCTGTTGACTATAGTCTATGTATCTTCCCAAATTAGTCCAGCTTCTAACCCTCTACCCATAACCATTCAGCTTAGCCCTGTCATACCCTCAATTAGAATATCTAACCCAGAGACTAGGTTTTGACCATATTGAAAAGCATATGGTACACCCCTTACAAGTTTTGGAACGAACTCTGCATCCAAGGCATAGTCAGTCATATAGGCAGTTTCCCCATAAGCAGTGCGCCCTACAACTCCAGCGTAAACTTTAAGCTTTTCGAAAAACCCTTTAACCTTGTGCTTTGCTGAAGGGCTTTGCTCCTCAGCATTCAACCGAGGCATTTTTTAAGTGATACCCAATGGTTGGACATTCCAATTACCGGGGATCACTTCATATTGCGAGGCTTTTGAATAATGGTGCCCAGAGGCGGGCAAAGTGGTCCGGAGCCACTTTGAACAGCTTTAGCTGGCCGCTTACGGTGAAATACAAGGACGTATTTCATCATCAAACCACCCGCAAGCGTGTTCGATTACGCCACCACAATTCACACAGAACGCGGAAACAAAAAAGCCCCGCTAATGCGAGGCTTTTGAATAATGGTGCCCAGAGGCGGAATCGAACCACCGACACGAGGATTTTCAATCCTCTGCTCTACCGACTGAGCTATCTGGGCTAAAACTGGTTATATTGT